>DATJAI010000102.1:0-24414 GCA_035516415.1 Binatia bacterium
GACGTAGCACAGGCGTCCGTATTCCGCCGCGCCGAACAGCAGCGAAATGAGCACGGGAAGTGCCAGCGCCGTCTCGATCAGGCTTTGGCCGGCATTCTGGCGAATCAGACCCAACCTGTGCATGCCCCGGTCCTCCTACTCCACCATCGTAGGGGTCAGCATCACCGGCGGTTGACCAGCACTCAGAACGTAATTGTTTATGTTGACCGTGCCGTCGAATACATAAGCAGAGGCAACAATAATGGTGTTCAAATTCGTAGTACTGTCGCCGTGAAACTTCAGCGATGCGTTGGGAAAGTAGAGTACACCGTAAAGAGTGGCATTACCCGGTCCGAATGAGATCCCCTGCTGCCCTTTGTCGGGTGACGCGACTTCGGTATCCCAGATCAGCATGCCATTACAACCGGCGGACTGGGTGCATGTGCCGGGCGTTCCGGTTGTTGGAGCAGACAGGTGGCTGCCGTCGACGCCGCCGAAACTACCGCCATGCGCCCCATCGATGTAGAACGTCACACCGGTCGCAGTTACGCCGCTCAGATTGAGAGAGCCCTGAATGATATAGAGACCGGCGGACAGCGTTGCCGGTGCGGTCACAGTCAGCCCTTCGTAGCAGCCCGGAATGGCCGTGCCCGACTTGAGTTTGGGATCTTTGGGGCACGAGCCATAGGCGGGCGGCGTCGACCAGTACGCCATGGGATCGGGAACAGGTAGCGTGCTCGTGGTCGGCGCAGGTGACGCATCTCCTCCAGAATATGAGCCTGAGACGGCGATAGACTTCGCACTAATGCCACCGCTGGCGCCGTGCGTAAGCAGGCCCGAGTTGTCATAGACTGAGCAATTGGGAAGGTTCAGATTGCCACTCCCGTTCATGGTGATGCCTTCACTCTTGAACGGAGTCAGGTCCAGCGCATACAGGCAGCCATTGCCGTGGGTTATTCCTGCTACCGCCGTTGCACCCACGGTGACCGAGGAATAGCCGAACATCCCCATGAAGTAGGTCCGCTCGGGCTGTGAGACGTAAACCTTCACCGCGTTGGGGTGGTATGTCGTGCCGAGGGTAACGCTGACGGTTCCATTCGTGCCGTTGGTCAAGCCATTTTGGGCGGCGGAGGCCTGGGCTGCGGCTGTGTAGTTACCCCCCGGAAGTTGGGCTGCGCCCGCGATGGCGGCAGCATCAGCCACCTTCTGGAGATTCACCTTGTCGCGGAGCAGCAACCCGACGTCGGTCGCGAGTGCGAGGAATCCCATCAGGCAAAACATGGCCAGAGCGGTGAACACCAAAGCCTGCCCGCGCTCCGCCGTACCGAGTTGCCTTAACTGACTTGCACGAACCCAGCTCCTCATATCCGTACAAGTGGGTTCGAAGTGTCGCAGGGGCTGGAGATCTCGAATATCACCGGCGATACTGCATGATCCGGGCCGCGCTGAGGGAACCCTACTAACGTGGGACGTGAGCGCCCTCATCTGGCGCTCCAGCCTTTTGGTTTCGAAGCTATTGGCTGATTGCTACTTAACATCATGGCGAAGTCCTTCCTAAGGCGCTGAATTTACCTTGCAAGCTGCCTGCCAATCTTCATTCCTACTATATCCTTCAGTGCCATAGAGTCGCAGTTCAGCTTGGCATGTTTGGGTAAGTTAATCTGGCACAATTGTTTTTATCGATAGTGCCATATTAGCGCTATGGATGTAACCTCCGATCCGAGCGCCGCAAGCAGGGTGGCTGTAGACCATTGTGCGGAAAGTGGTGCGCCAAAGTGGCACGACTATTGCCGAAGATTGAGCCAAAATGGCGCAACCGCATACCACCCTGGTTGTACGCCTCACTGGACCTAAAAGGCTTAGCGCGGTGCCACGTTTGGCGAGCTCATTGCTTCTGCACTCTGTTGGACGCGGACAGTTCAACAAGAAACAGGATCTCAGCAATGTGCAGTGACGGGAAATTGCGCGCTCCCCAGTCCCAGCAACCCTTCAGCGCCGCTTGGGGTTCCTGGATCAGGAGCCGGCGGGTAAAAGCACCGCTTTAGTCTTTGCTCGCGCACTAAGTCTCTCGAGGATTCTGTCGCTGCACGCACGCGTAGCACCCATACCACCGCGACCTCGTTTTCTGGCCCACAGGACGCAGAACGAGCAAGCGGCTGGAGTCTGTGCCGTTTATAGAGAGGAACGAGACGTGCGAATCATCCCGAGGCACTCAGCCCGAGACGTCACGGTTGGGCGTCGAGAGAGAAGTTTTGCAGGAACTAATCTGCAGAAGCGAATTCTGGAGGAAACCCCCATGTTCTGGCCGAACACAGTTTTGTGCGTCGATGACGACCCCACAGTACAAGCCTGGCGTCAACTCCTGCTGTCAATTGCGGGATACGACGTCAAGACGACAACCACCGACTCCGCTATGGAGTGCTTCAGCTCTGCTCCGGTCGATCTCGTCGTCGTAGGCTCCTTCCTTCCATATCGTAATGGTGCCAAGGTCGCGCGCCAGATGAAACGACTGAAGCCGTCGGTGCCAGTTATGATTCTGAACGCCGGCCCGGAAGAACTTCCCTCGACTGCCAATGGCGCCGACGCCGTTTTTCGCCGCGGAACAACTCCAACCGACTTCCTTGCAGCCATAACAAAGCTGCTGCCGAAGCCACCGTCGGAAGCTCAGGAGTTGACCGCAGCAGGCGTCGCATAGTGACGGCGACCGGCGATCGCTCCGTCTGGCGGATTACGGCGAAGAAGCCGGTGGTTGCCAACTAACCCAAGGGCATCGATGTGCCGGGCAGAGTGACGCTTCCGGCGAGGGCACGCTCTTCCCTCAAACACGATCTCCGATTTGACTACTGGGTCGGGTTCTCTGTCGCGATGTGCTTTGTGTTTGGGTTGTTATCCAGCTGTCGCCATCCCGGGCAGCTATTCCCGCTACAAGGTGTGCCCGTGTATCGCCAGATGGAACCATCGTTGTGCAGCTGGTACAGTTCAGTTCCTCCACTGGCGATGCCTGCTGCTGCAGGATTATTGTCCAGCATCTGCCAACTGGGACAGGAGTTGCCGTTGCAGGGCGTGCCAGTGTACCGCCAGATTTTTCTGTCGCGCCGTTAAGTTGACGACACAGCTGACCCGAAATTTCCATTTTGAACATCCACGCGGCCTTCTAGCTAAGGGCCACAAGTTTCTGCTCGCTTCTGCCCACCGTCAAGAGTGAAAGGACTTGCATAAGTTTGGTGAGCGAATCATGCCTTATTGAGATCCGCCGGTTTCGCTTGCTGTTCGCCTTGCACTATCGCCGAGGTACCAACCTCGGTCGTCTTGCTGAGGCTTTCTGATTTACAACGTGACGCTTCGATGGTCTTGACGTTTTGCTCCCTTTGCGGGACACTGGCGTGCAACTCTGCACTAGCCAAGCCGAAGGCTCAGCGGTTCGACTGGACTACTTTCCCTGAACCGTGGAGAATGAATTGGTTGGGCGGATGCGCTGGGGAATGCGATCAATTACCTCGCTTGATCTTATGAGGGGGGCTGCAATTCGCCTATACTGCTACCTGCACGGCGTAAACCAGTGACAGGTGTGATGATGGCATCAGACGCAATCCCAGGCCAGAACACGACGCCAAATCCGACAGTCCACGACACGCCTGCCGCGCGAGGACTGGCACTCATTCGCCTGACCATTGGCGCGATGTTCGTCTGGGTGTTTTTCGAGAATTTCGGCAAAGGGCTCTACTCTCCCGGCGGCTACGCAGAATTGATCCACTATTACATTCAGAAAGGTCACTCGCCGGCCGCGTGGAAGGCGGTGATGGGATTGGCGGCAAGTCATGCCGCGGTGGCAGCTCCGATGCAGGCCCTCGCCGAGATCTCGTTCGGCGTGCTGCTCATCATCGGTCTGGTCACGCGGCCTGTGGCCTTCGTCGCGTTCCTGTATCTCGGCAGCCTTTGGATGTCGGAGTGGGGCACGGCCTGGATCTGGGAACTGCTGGTTCCCGTGCTGGCATCGCTTGGGCTCGCGATTGGAGGCGCAGGCCGAGCATGGGGCATCGACGCCCGGCTGGCGCGACGCTGGCCGAATGCCCCATGGTGGTGATCCGGACCACCTCCAGTGCGAGTCTCCGTCATCATTCCCACGCATAACGAAGCGCAGGCCATCGGACGCGTTCTCGCCGATCTTCCCGCCGATCTCGTCACTGAAGTCCTGGTGGTTGACAGCAACTCCAGCGATGGAACAAGCGACATTGCTGAAAGCATGGGAGCACGCGTTCTGCATGAACCGCGCCGCGGATACGGACGCGCCTGTCTGACCGGACTGGCGGCCGCGAATGCGCCCGACATGGTCGTATTCCTCGACGGCGACTACAGCGATCGCCCTGATGAACTGCCGCTTCTCCTCGCACCCATCACTGCAGGCAGAGCGGACATCACGCTGGGATCGCGCCTGGCGACGAATCGCAATTCGAGGGCTCTGCCCTCACATCAGGAGTTTGGCAACCGTGTCGCCGCCCGCCTTATAAGGGCTCTATATGATGTGAGCATCACGGATCTCGGCCCGTTCCGCGCGGCGCGTGCCGATGTCCTGTGGCAACTCGCGCTGCAAGAGGCCACGTACGGCTGGGCAGTTGAGATGATCCTGAAAGGCGCGCTCGCGGGGTTCCGCATCGTCGAGGTACCGGTCAGTTACTATCCCCGGATCGGGAAGTCGAAGATCAGTGGCACGATGCGGGGCACGGTCGGAGCGGCATGGCATATCTTCAGCCTGATAGTGCGCTATCATTTCCGGCGCCGAAAATCGGTATCGCCCCAGTGATGTTTCCTGGGGTCCTCCATTCTGGCCCTCTTTTGACCGGGGTGGGGAACCCGGCGCCAGTGGCCCGCTGTGGACAAAAGATGGCTACAACGGGGCACCATGGGATTACACGATGCTGCATTTGAATGCTACCGACCGCACCCTCGTCATCATGGCCAAGGCGCCGCGGCCTGGTATGGTCAAAACCCGTCTGGCGCAGAGTCTCCCGGCTGAAGCGGTCACCGAACTCTATCGCTGTCTTCTGCAGGACACTGTTGCGATGGCGCAATCGTTGCCCGGCGTGAATGTCGCCATCATGTGCCCTGCGTCCGATCTGAAAGAACTGGAGGAGTTCGCCGGAGATGAAACGAGCGTCGTGGCACAACAAGGTTATGGACTTGCGGCAGCTCTGCGTTCGGTCTTTGAAGGGTTTGCATTGCCGGAGCGGCGCGTGGTGGCATTCAACAGCGACAGCCCGCATCTTCCGGCCTCCATTCTGGCGAGCGCATTCGAGATGCTCGCCGCGCACGACCTGGTCGTTGGGCCCACGCATGATGGCGGATATTATCTTGTCGGGGCGAAAGCTGCTCATGCCGCGCTTTTCGATGGTGACGGGATGGGAACGACAGGCGCGCTCGATGCGCTGCTGGCACGCGCTCGTAAGCTGCAGCTTTCCGTTGGCTTCACTGTTCCCTTCTACGACATTGATGTGGAGGAAGACCTGACGCGTCTTGCCGCGGAACTGGAGCTTGCTCCGGCGCGGGCACCGCGCACCGCGGGGTGGCTGAAACAGTGGAAGCAGCTGGTTGCGCAGTTGCGAACCGCCGCTGGGGGACTGTGAAGCTGACTCCGTCTCGCAGGCTTTACGCGTTGGGCACTATTCTGCTCGCAGCGCTGTTCGTCTGCGCGCGCAAGTTCGACGGCCACGGCGAAGCGTTTCCAGTCGTTTCCCTGCTGGTCGGCGCCGTCGCATACCTTCTCGCCATCCGAGAGTTCTTCTGCAGCCCGGAATTTCCAAAGCGCGTGGTCGTCATCGGCCTTGTCCTGGCCGCGCTGTGGCACGTTGCCTTCCTGTGCATACCGACCGGCTCCGATGACGACGTTCGCCGCTATCTGTGGGATGGCCGCATTCAGCGGCTCGGCTATAACCCTTACATTGTGGTACCCGCGAATCCCGCTTTTGCCGCGCTGCACACGGCCGGGACGCGTACCCTGAACCATGCGGATCTACCCAGCCCATATCCACCGGGCGCGCAGCTTTTCTTCCGCGCGGTCACGGCGATTCATGAGTCCACCTTTGCGTTACGAGTGGCATTCACCATTTGCGATGCTGTCGTTGTTATCGCGCTGCTCGATATCCTGCGCCGTACCGGGCAAGGAGCGCACTGGATTCTCGCATACGCCTGGAACCCGCTGCTGGCGACGGAGGTGGCGGGTAGCGGTCACGTCGATATCTTCGGCGTACTGCTGCTGGCAGTCTCCTTTGCCGCGCTGCTGCGCCGGTGGCGGGCGATTGCCGCTGTCGCATTCGCCCTGGCAATCGCGGTGAAATTTCTCCCGATTGTGCTGCTGCCACTCTATTGGCGGCGGGTTCGCATCCGCGATGCTGTCCTGGCCGCGATCGTCTTCGTACTTCTGTACCTGCCGTTTCTGAACCATGGCCGAATTCCCATCGGCTCGCTCGGCACTTACATCCAGAGCTTTCGCTTTAACGATCCGGTATTTGCCGCTCTCGAACGAGTGGCGTCGCCGCAGATCGTGGCGGGATTCGCAGCTCTTGTCGGCGTTCTCATCGCAGTCTGGTTCAGAGCCAGGTTTGAAACGTTATCTGCGGACGCGTTCGCATGCTCCATGGCCGCCTCGCTTCTGTGCGCGCCGGTCGTATATCCGTGGTACCTGCTGTGGCTGCTGCCCTTCGCGCGATCGGTCCCCACGCTGCCAATCATCATCTGGACCGTAAGCATTATCCCCACCTACATCGTCTGGCATCTGCGCGCACCAGGACATCCTTGGGTGCTGCCCGGCTGGATTGTGCTGCTGGAATACGGGGCCGTCGCCATGACGGCTGCTGCAATCATCCTGGGGCGACGAATCGATCGAGCGGCGCCACAGCGCTCAACCGACTAGAAGGTATACCCCGCTTTGAAGGGGCACGGTTCAGCCGTGCCGACACGAGCGACAAATGGGGGACCGCCTTTAGGCGCTGAGGAACGTTCCCCGCAGCGGCTGAAGCCGGTCCTTCGTATCGCTACGGCACGGCTGAAGCCGCGACCTTTCAAAGATGGGAGACAATAACGGAAAGGCGCTACCCGGATTGGGTCCGAGTGCGTGACCATGGTGTTCACTAGTTCTTCGTATCCAGAAGCCCCTGCCCGTCATCCAACATCAGCGTTGAATTCACCAATGAGGTCTCCATGACAAACTCAGGCCGTAATACAAGAATCGGGCTTCTGGGTTTTGCGCTGCTGGTCCTGGCCACAGCTTCGTGGGCGCAACAGCGTCCGCCGATCGTGGAAAAGCTCGCCAAGACCTATGGTCTCGATTCGTACGGGCAGATCGAAGCGATCCGCTACACCTTCAACCTTGATGTCCCCGCGCTGAAACTCAAACTTGCTCACTCGTGGGAGTGGGAGCCCAAGACCGGCCAGGTCACCTTCGAAAGCAAAGCCAAAGATGGCAAGCCGGTGAAGGTTACCTATAAGCGCTCTGAACTCAGCAGCCAGCCCGACGCCGTGAAAAACGAAGTCGATCCGGCTTTCGTCAACGACAATTATTGGTTCATCTTCCCGTTCCATGTTTACTGGGACACCGGCGCCACGGTGACCGATGAAGGCATGCAGAAGTTGCCGATGGGGACCGGTTCGGCTGAAAAGGTCGCGGTGAAGTATCCCTCCGGCGGCGGCTATACGCCGGGCGACACCTGGACGCTCTATGTCGGCAAGGACGGACGCGTCGAGGCGTTCCGATATGACCGCGGAGGCGCCCAGAAGCCCAGTCTTGTGATCGCAAGCTGGACGGGCTACAAAATGGCAGGTCCTCTGCTGGTCTCAACCGAGCACCGCGGTACCGCCGACGGCGCGCCGCTGCACCTTTGGTTCTCGAATGTGGCGGTCAAGCTCGCGGGATCAGATAAGTGGATGGAAGCGAAATAAGCGGCGAGTCTCTATCGCGCTATCACTATCGTCGTGCAGCAACTGCCCAGCTTGGGCAGGTCGCGCCTGGCCGCCATGCGGACCTCGAGCTTCGGCCGTTCTCCGCGAATAATCGGACAGTAACAGTCGGGCTCGAGCAGCGCATCCTGTAAGCGCCGTCGCCCGGCACATCCGCCGTGGCAGTTGTCCCGAAACTCGCACGGTTGGCATGCGTCGGGAATCGTCCGCGCCTGCTGGAAGGGCACCGAGCTCAGAACGCCGATGCCAGTCGAGATCAACTCCGACAGCGGCTCACCCAAGCCCGGCCAGTACACGCAAGGTTGTGTGGTAGCGCGCGGCGTCACCCGCACCGTGCTCACGCCACATCCTCCTTGCAGCGGCGGCAGCCCTGCCATCGCCCGCACCAGGGGCTCGCCAATCGCGATCACATCCGTTTCTGCGAAGAGGCGCCGGAATCCTTCCCAATACTCTTCGTAGGACAATGCATAAATATCGGACCGCACCGCCTGGTACACATTGACCCGCAGAGGAGCGTCAAACTGCCTGGCCACTCGCGCTACCTCCGCCAGGCGCAGGTAATTCGACTTCATCATCACCGCGATGATGGTCACGGGAACGCCCAGCTTCACGCAGCGCGCTGCCTCCTGATGAATGAGCGCCCAGTTGCCCGGTCCGCGCTGCAAATCCTGCTCCGCTTCGGTGGGGTAATCCAGTGAGAACTCGATGTCATGAAACGCGCGCAGTTCGCTGTCTTGCAGAACGGCGACGCTGTGGCCGTTGGAGGTAATGGTGAGCTTGACAGGCTGGGTGCGCAGGTACGCGAGAATTGCCCTGAAGTCGGGATGCATGCCGTTCTCGCCCGTACCGAGATTGACCGAGCGCACGGGCAGCCGTTGCAGAACGGACTTGACCTGTTCGAGGTTCATGCGATCCGTACGAGCCGGATCGCGATAACAGAAAGCGCAGGAGAGATTGCATTCATTCGTCAGCCCCAGCCCAAGCGCAATCGAATCGCATGTGTCGTTCGTCAACCGCTCGTGGTTAGTGCCGGTAATCGTATTCCTCCGCGTCGAAGAAGTTGCCGTTCTTGAGCAATCTCCGCCCGGCGCTTCGGGCATCCTTATTCGCCGAGTTCCTGCGCCGGATTCTGAAACAAATACGTTAGCACTGGTCGAGCATCTTCTTCACAAGGACTTTGTGACACGCCTCCCCCGGGTCAGTGGATGACGTGAGTTCGGAACCCGGGCTCGCCGGCGTCGCCTTAAGAAGTCGATCAGAGCGCCTCAACAGAACTGAATCCGGTGCAACTCCGGTGCGGATCACTGGCCAGCAAGGCGCAATGATCGGAGGAAACCCGGAGCGGCGTGCCTGAATCGCAGAGTCAAGCGCCCTCGAGCTGCAATCAGGCTACGATCGCCCCGGAGCTATCCGCATGTTTTTCGGCCACGTTTCCCGCATCATTACGGTGTTTTCCTTAATACTGTTAGCGACGGCTTTTGCCATCGCAGGTACAACTCCCAGTTACTTCACCGTCGCCCCAACCGTCGCTGCCCCCGGGCAGTTCATCCAGTTCAGTTGGGACGCCGGCAGCGCCAATACGTTCGTGGTCACGCCCAGCCTGCTGTCGGAAGATGAAACCACGCTCCCGCTGACCGCGGTAAATCAGGCACAGGTCGCACCCGCCGTGAGTACGACATACCAGGCGACGGCTGTTGGCGCGCAGGCGAACACGGCGATGACGGCGCCTCTGACCGTTGTCCCCGTGACAATCGCTACTTCGGCAAGCGAGGTCCCGGCTGGCCAGCCGGTGAAGCTCACCTTCACCGGGCCGAACAACGGCAGCTCGTTCTTCCTGGTCACGCTTCCCGAAAATTCCATCACGCCTCTGGTGGCCGATTCCTGCGGGGGAAACACCTGCACGGGCAGCTATGTGTCGCCGGCATTGGGCAGCGACAGGAGTTTCATGATTGAGGCTGACGGACCGTATGGCGGTCAATCGTACTCGCAGCCGGTTACCGTCAGCGTGAGCGGTGGAATGTCTCTGAATTGTGCTGCTACGCCGGTGGTTCCGGCGCCCGGACAGCCGGTCACGATTTCCTGGAGCGCAACGAACGCCGCATCCGTCCGCATCGATCAGGGCGTGGGCGAGGTCTCGCCGGCCGCAGTTGGCCAGGTGAGCGTGTCACCCACCCAGAGCACAACCTACACCTGCACGGCTACGGACCGCTTCGGCGACCAGCTCTCGCAGCAGACCCAGGTCATGCTCAGCAGCGGCGGCATCCAGAACCTGAACCACACCATCTTCATGCTCCAGGAGAACCGCGCTTTCGACAACTACTTCGGGGTGTTCGCAAACTATCGCGTCAATATCGACCACATTCCTGGCGCGCAGATGGGCGATGTGAATGATCTGCATACGCTGCCGACCAATTACACGATCAAAAACCCGCAGGGACATTCGTTCGGACCATTTCACCAGCGCACGGAGTGCATCGAAAATCTTTCGCCGTCATGGGATGAGACCCATTACGACATGGACCTGATTGGCAACGACTGGTTGCACCTGACGCAAAACTCCCATTACAAGATGGACCGCTTCCTGGATACGACGTTGTCAGGAGGCAGCGGCGATCGTTACGACCACACGCACACGCGGCCGCTCGGCTACTACGATCAGAGCGACCTGCCGTTCTATTACGAGCTGGCTGCGCAGTTCGCGACCAGCGATACCTGGTACTCGCCCATTCCGGCAAATACCATTCCCAACCGCATGTACCTGTTCGCCGCAACCTCGTATGGCCATGCTTTTCCGCCGGGACGCAACGATCGCGCCTGGCAGCGGCCCACCATCTTCCGCGCGCTCACGCGAGCCGGCATCAGCTGGCGCTATTACTACCAGGACAACAGCGTATTCCTGGCGAGCTGGGCCGACTGGGGCAATCGGCAGATACGCAACAACGTCCGCAACATCCAGGAGTACTACAACATCCTCGCCAGTCACACTGCCGACCGTGACCTGCCGCAGGTCGTCTTTATCGAGCGACCGAGTGCGACCGGCTACGACGAGCACCCGGGCAACAACATTCAGAAAGGCGCGGCCCGCGCGCGGACCGTCATCACCGCCCTGCTCGGCAGCGGCGCATGGCCGGACTCCGCGTTCATCCTGACCTTCGATGAAGGCGGCGGGCTGTTCGATCACGTTGCGCCGGTCCTTGTGACCCCGCCGGGGGATATCAGCCAGCCAACCGATCTGCACTCCCATGACCAGCACGGGATGTTCAATGTCACGGGTTTCCGCGTGCCGGTCATTGTCGTCTCGCCGTGGGTGAAGCCGCATGATGTGTCGCATCTGCCTATGGATTACACGGCGATCCTGAAGCTGATCGAGACTCGCTTCACCGTCCCCGCGCTGACACAGCGCGACGCGAACGCCGGCAACATGGCCGATACCCAGAACGGTTTCTTTGACTTCAGCTCACCGCACCTGCTTACGGTGCCAGCGCTGCCGACACAGCCGACGAACGGGACCTGCAACCTGCGGCTGGAATCGCATCCATGATCTGTTAATTGGGCGGCTGGCTTACTGCGCCAGTGGTGGCATACGGCGAGACGAACCAGGCTCGGCCATTCGGCCGCCCGGTTAGTCGCTGCCCCGCCCGCTGCGCCACGCGGTGGCATACGGCAGCACGAACAGGTACAGACCGGTAAACAGGAGCAAGGCGAGTGGGATCAACGCCAGGAGGCCCAACCAGGTGGTATACGCCTTCCGTGCCACGGCGACGCCGTTGACGGTGACGGCCAGCGTAAAGACAATCGACAGCCAGCGGAGGGTCTGCCGAATCCATTTGTTCCAGTTCAATGGGACCTTTTCACGACTTTGAGCCTCCCTGGGGGCTAACTGGGGACTTCAATCTACCTCAGGGCCAAAGCCGAGACATTCAGAGGATCGCAACTGTGCGCCTGAACCGGAAGCTGAAAAATCGAAGAGCAGATCCCTCGCCGACTAAAGTCAGCTCGGGATGACAGGAATAAAGGCCTTATACGCGGGCCTGAAGGCCCGCACTACCCGAACAGTAACGCGGCAAAATCTGGGCGAGGGATGCGAGTGCGGATCACCCGCTTACCGACGGATAATCAGGCGCCTGGGCGAAGGAGCCCCTCAGGAGTTCACTCTTCCCCGCTGCGCATCCAATAGCCATCTGCCTCATTCACTCTCCCCCGGTTCCTTCGTTTCAACACGCGTGGCGTCCTGATCGGAATCCTGGCGTTCGCACTTATGCGACTGAAACTGTTGCCGAATATCCTTTTCATTGCCCGAAAACTGCGTGTTGCAGTATTCGCAAATGCCGAGCGGAGGCGTTATCTGCACGAACCGAAGCTTCCTCTTGCTTATCATTTCCTGGATCCTGGCCGAATCTCAAATACAACGGAAAACGGGCCCGATACAGCACGCAACTTTCAGCACGAACATTCGAGATAGTTTGACCGCAGCGCGCGGATAGCAGGGCTATCGTTCGACGCTGCGGATAAGCACCACGTCGTTGGTCTGCGAGCCGCGCGCCAGGGCGAGCTGCCGGCCGTCCCGGGACCAGTCAAAGTTGAAGATCTGGCCGGTGGTAAAGTCGGTGAGCTGTTTTGCCGGGCCGCCCGCCACCGGCTGCCACCAAATATTCGAAACCCCCTGCCGGTCCAGAAGGTAGGTCAACTCACGGCTGTCCGGGGTCCAATGGATCACCGGATATCCCGGCGCAATGGAAGCTGAATAATCGAACGTCTGAACCGGCTGGCCGCCGGCTAAGGCAATCACACCGATCTTATTGGCCCTGGGATCGGCGTAATCGTCGAAGGCAATCCACTTCCCGTCCGGCGAAACCGTTGGAAACGACGACCCGTAAGCGGTGACCTGCTCCGGCGTACCTCCCTGGAGGAGGACCCGCCACAGGGCATAATCTCCTCCGTGCGAGGCGTTGAAGACCACCCACTTCCCGTCCGGCGAACACGACGGCGCGCCATTGGTGGCCTCATGTGTCAGCTGCCTCTGATTGCTGCCATCCGGGTCGATCCTGAAGATGTTCGCCGCTCCGTAGACCCCGGTGGCGAACACTATGGTCCCATCGGGGCAGGCTGAGGGCGTGGAGAAGTACTGGAGGTCGGCGCCGGAAGTCAGTTGTCGGGGATGACTGCCGTCGGCGTCCATCACCCAAAGCTCGCGGCGACCGCTGGCCAGCGAGCCGTAGGCGAGGCGTCCCTCTGCCGTCCAGGTCAGGCCGAAGAGGCCCTCCTGGGTTGCCACACCAAAGCCGATCTGCCGCGCCTGCCCAGGCGCGGCGCGGGAACCCAGCCACAGGTTGGAGCGCACTTCACGCAGCACGGTGACCAGCGCACCCGAGTCTGCGGTAAGGTCCAGATCGACATAGTCGTTCAGGTCATTGGTTATGCGACGCGCCCGGCCATCCGGATAGGAGAGCTCCCACAATTGCAGCGGCCCGTTGGCCGAATCCTGGGCGCCGAGGACGAACCCGCTGGCGTCCGCCAGCCAGGCTACCCGCAAAACGTGACGCCATCCCGTGGCCCCGACCTGTTTCACCGATCCGTCTGCGACGCGCACCGTCATCACGTAGCACTCACCGCCGGAATAGGCTCCGATGGCGATGCTGCTGCCGTCAGGCGACCAGGAGACGCCGGCGGCGGAAAAAGGGTCAGGTATTTTCCGTGCTGCAAGCTGCCGCTCTCCACTGCCATCGGCTTGCATCACCACCAGGGCGGTCTCCGAGCCAGGGTTGTTCCTTACGAATGCCAGCCGCTTGCCTTCCGGAGAGAAGGCCACCGGAGAATCGAGCCGCTCCGCCAGTTTTCGCGAGGGGCCGCCGAGAGTGGGGAGCTGGTAGAGCGTACCGGACTCGAAGGCGGTAGCGCTGCGAACATAGAGGATGTAATTGCCATCCGGCGAAAACGTAAGTCCGCCATAGAAATGCTCGGCCGGAGGAACAATCTGGATATCGCTGCGCGTGGCCGTCTGTCGTACCCAGAGGCTCCGCTTGCCCGCCTCTTCGGTGACGTAGGCGACGTACTTGCCGTCGGGGGAGATAGCCACCTCCCTGACCGTCCCGCTGGTGGTGAGCCGCTCGATGGTTATCGTCTGGAAGTGAAGGGGCGTCTTCCTATGGCCCACCAGCACCCAGGCGGCGGCGGCAATGAGCACCAGCGCAAGAGCCAGGAGGGCCACCGCCCTGTAAGTGCGCCCCCGGGTTACCGGGCGCACCGGGATGGTGCCGGCGACGCTGTCGCTCTCCGCCCGTGAAATCAGCCTTCCGGACTCCGTGTCGCGCTTCAGCCGCTTCAGGTCGGCGCGCATCTCCGAAGCGACCTGGTAACGAACGTCACGGTCCTTCTCCAGCGCCTTGAGAATCACGGCTTCCAGCCCGGCTGAAATCTGCCGGTTCAGCTGTGAAGGCGGCGTGGGTTCCGAATGCAGGATGGCGCCGCAGATATCTCCCGAACTGGAGCCATCGAAGGGCATGCGGCCGGTGGCCATTTCGAAAAGTACCGCCCCGAAGGAAAACAGGTCGGTGCGCGCATCCAGCTCGCGGGCGCGTATCTGCTCCGGAGACATGTAGGCCACGGTGCCCAGCATCGCTCCGGGACTGGTCAGGTGCTGCGCCTCGGAGTCTGCCAGCGCGGTTTCGGAATCGCCGGCGGCCGGCTTCACGATCATCTTTGCCAGGCCGAAATCGAGGACCTTGGCGTGGCCGCGGCGGGTAATGAAGATGTTGGCAGGCTTGATGTCGCGATGCACAATGCCCTGGCCATGGGCGGCATCCAGAGCGTCGGCAATATCGATGCCCAGCGCCAGAACCAGCTCTGTCTCCATCGGCCGGCCGCCGATCTGACGCTTCAGGGTCACGCCATCGAGGAACTCCATGACCATGAAGACGCGGCCGTCCTGCTCGCCAATGTCGTGAATGGTGCAGATGTTGGGATGGTTCAGCGCGGAGGCGGCGCGGGCTTCGCGACGGAAGCGCTCCAGCGCCTGCGGGTCGCGCGCCACGTCCTCGGGAAGAAACTTGAGCGCGACAAAGCGGCCCAGGCGGAGGTCCTCGGCCTTATACACCACACCCATGCCGCCACCGCCCAGCTTTCCGACGATGCGGTAATGCGAGATCGTCTCGCCGACCAGCGATGGGGTTTCCACCATGTGCGGTTATCTTAGGTTCCGCCCTGGGGCGCGTCAATGAAGCGGCACCTGAGCGGTTGCCTCCAACCATCCACTGTGTTTCGCCTGACACAACCGTGTTTCTCCTGACACGAGACGCTCCGATCCGGCTGAAATAAGTCCTGCCTTTTCATTCAACCCCTCATTGGTGACGCTCGTGCACTTTCCCGGATCGCAAGCGGTTGCGAGGGTAACGGGATGCGGAATTCAGGCAGCGCGCGGCAGCACAGAGAGCAGGCCAGACTGCTCTTCGCAGTTCTTTTTCTGCTGAGCTTCCCGGCATGGGCGCAGGTCGAGAACAGGCGCCTGCTGCTGGTGAGCATTCCCGACCACCGGCTGGCCGTCATCGAAAACGGCCAGGTCACGAAGATCTATCCGGTGGCGGTGGGCAAGGCAAGCACGCCCAGCCCCACCGGCGACTTCCGCGTGGTAGTGCGGGTAGTCAATCCCACCTACTACCACGAAGGTAAGGTCATCGCTCCCGGACCCCACAATCCGCTGGGCGCGCGCTGGATAGGGCTCGATCGCCGGGGCTATGGCATTCACGGAACTAACGCCCCGCAGTCGATCGGCAGGTCAGCTTCGCATGGCTGCATCCGCATGGCGAAGCATGACCTGGAGGAGCTCTTTTCGATGGTCAGGGTCGGCGACCAGGTGAACATCCGCGGCGAGCGTGACGACCAGACCGCCGCGGTCTTCGGCATGAGCTCAGCGGCGGAAACCGTCGCGGAGGTTGCGGAGAGCGCGCCCGGCGTCGCGACCGAATCGGCTGGACAGTAGCTTCGCGGCGGGAGGTGAGTTGTGCAGGGAACGGTAACGGCACTGGTCACGCTGGGAGGCCTGGTTCTCTCGCTCGCCTGCGCGGTGCTGGTGGAGGAACTGTTCCTCGGCGGATTGTTCCGGCTGTTTTTCGCTCCGCGGCCGGCGTCCGGCTCCAAACGTAGTTCGGGGCGAGTGCGGTAAGAGGGAAGGAGAAAAGGACATGCTTGCATTGCGATATCTGCTGATGACGATGGGTGTGGGCCTGCTGGTCGCAGGCCTTTCGGTGCTTGCATACGACCTGTGGGTCATGTTTCAGTACAGGCGCGCCGTAGTCCATGGCGTGGAGGGCGCGACGGCGCCGCAACCCGTGCGCTGGCGCATGACCATCGCCCTGATTGCGCTGGCGTGGGCGCCAATGCTCATTGCGCTGAGCTTCGTCCTGGTGCCCAGCGGCATGGCTGCTGTCCGGATCAGCCAGTTGCGGGGCACGGAAGCGGGCACACTCTACCCCGGCGTGCATTTCCTTGTGCCACTGGTGGAGGAGGTGCAGCTGTTCGACATGCGCGACAGGCTTTTCACTACCGGCGTCGTGGAAGACGGGAAGAAGCCGGAGCCCGGCACGAAAGCCGGCGTGCTGAACGTCCAGTCGAAGGAAGGACTCAACATCGGCCTGGCGATCACCGTGCGTTATCAACTCGACGCGCGTCGGCTCGACTACGTACAGTCTCAGCTGCCGCAGCCGGTGGATACGGAGATCGTTCCGCCCGTGGTGGCCAGCGCCTGGCGCGAGCTGGCTCCCGGCTACACGGTGCGCGAGATCTTCAGTTCGCGCCGCGAAGAGGTGCGCCAGCGCGCGGCCGGGATCGTCGCGAGAAAACTGGGCGCCGACGGACTGATCGTGAAGGAGGTCATGCTGCGCGATATTCAGCTGCCGGCGGAGTATGCAAGAGGCCTGCAGGACCTTCTGCTGAAGGAACAGCAGGACGATCAGCTCAACATTCAGACGGACATTCAGCAGAAGCAGGTTCGGATCGCCGAGCTTCAGGCGGAGGCGGAAAAGGCGCAGAAGGTGAAATCCGCCGAGGGCGAGGCGCAGGCAAGGGTGGTGGAAGCAAAAGGCGAATCCGATGCCATGCAGTACACGCTTCCGCTGAAGCAGAAGCAGATTGAGCAGTCAAAGCTGGAAGCGGAAGCGCGGAAAGAAGCTACCATCCAGAACGCCGAGGCCGCGGCCCAGGCGAAAGTCATCGACAGTAAGGCCGAGGTCGAGCGGCGCGACCTGCTGGCCGACGCCGAAGCCAAGCGCATTCGCGTGACCGCTGCTGCCGATGCCGAGCGCATGCGCAGCGAAGCCGCTGTCTTGCGGGAGACTCCGCTGCTCATCAACAAGATCGTCGCCGAGAAGCTCTCGGACAAAATCCAGGTGATGATGGTTCCCGCGGATGGCAAGTACTTCTTCGCCAGCGATGTCTTTCGCGGGCTGGGGGCGAAGCCGGGATTCCCGCCTTATGCCGACGAGCCCGATCCCGCGCCGGGGCAGTCGCGGTAGACGAAGGACGGCCGGGCGCGATTCGACAACCCGGGCCCGGCCGCCCCATTTCGGAATTTCGAGCGCACATCAGGCGATACACCAGGAGCCGCGATGAAGATACCGGGATATAATTCGCCACAGCGGATGACATTTCCCAATTGGCTGCTGTCCTGGACACTCGCGCTCTTCTGCATCTCGTCCGCCCACGCGTTGAATGACTGGGATTCGGCCTCCGCCGACCTGGCCAGGCAGATAGCCGCTCTCAGCGGACCCGGCACTATCACCCTTGTCATCAGCAATCGTTCCTCCGTCGCCAATGACGACGTTCCGGCGATCCGGCGGGCGCTGGAGCGGGAATTGCGTTCGGCCGGCGTTGTCGTCCGTCAGAAAGACGCAGACTCCGAGGTGCGCGTCACTTTGTCGCAGAACATGCAGGGCTGGCTGTGGGTTGCTGAGGTGCAGGAAGGTTCGGAGACGAAGGTGACAATGCTGCCATTGCCCGGGGCGACCGTCAGTGGCACCACGACTTCGGCACCGGCCATCGCCTTGCAGGCCAATCTGCTCCACGCCCAGAGCGAGCCCATCCTGGATGTGGCCGTGCTCGGCAGTGCGGCCGAGCAGCACATGATCGTCCTCGATCCGCAGCACATCAGGTCGTACACGCTGCAGGGTGGAAGCTGGCAGCCCGCACAAAGCTATGACATCCCGGCGGCGCGGCCCTTTCCACGCGATGTGCGGGGGCGCATTGTTCCCGCAGCCGATCACCTTTTCGACGCCTATCTGCCCGGGCTTGTCTGCACCGCAGCCAGACCCGGCGAGAGCTGGACGATGAACATAACGTGCATTGACAGCGACGACCCGTGGCCGCTTGGTTCGCAGAAAGCCTTCTACAACGCCGGCCGCGATTTCTTCACCGGGGTTGTGCTGCCGGGATTCGGTCCCCGGCTTTCTCCCTTCTATTCGGCAGCGGAACTGGCGGGCAGGAGCAGCACGGCTTTCCTGTTTGCCGATGTGAACGCCCAGGTGCACATTCTGGAAGGCAGCTCGCACAGGCTGGTGGTCGGGGCGAGAGATTGGGGCAGCGACATTGCCGCAGCGCGCTCGCAGTGCGGCTCGGGAACGCAGGTGCTGGCCTCGGCAGCGGGCTGGCCGGCGACTGACTCGCTCCGCGCATATGAAATCTCCGGCCGCGAGGCGACACCGGTAAGCGCGCCGTTGAGCTTCGACGGCACCATCACCGCGTTATGGCCGGCCAGTAACGCCGCGTCCGTAATCGCTGTCGTACGGAAGCCGCAGGGACTGCGTTATGAGGCATACAGTGTCACGGTGGCCTGCAGTCATTAGCCTGGTGCTCGCCTTAGTCGCCCCGGTGGCGGCGCGAACGCGGCCCCGCTACGGCGGCACCCTGCGCATCGAAACCCGCTCCGATCCTCTGGCGCCGCCCGATGGAATCGCCCGCAGGCTGCTGTTTGACACCCTCACCCAGGTGAACGACAGGGGAGAGGTGCTGCCTGCGCTGGCCTCCAGCTGGGAGTCGCAGGGCGCGAACCATCGCTGGCAATTTCATGTGCGCGGCGGAGTTCATTTTCATGACGGCCGGCCGCTCACCGCTGAGGCCGTGGTGCAATCCCTGGCCGCAGCATGCAACCATTGCGCATGGCATGTGCGCGCGGTGGGCGATTCGGTCATCGTAACCAGCGACTCGCCGATGCCCGGACTTCCCGCGGAGCTGGCGCGCAGTGCCTATGCCATTACCCGTCGCGACGAAAACGGTAACCCGGACGGGACCGGCCCCTTCCGCTCCGCTGCCAACTCCAACGGAATCCTGTTTCTTTCCGCCAACGACGATTCATGGCAGGGACGGCCGTTCGTCGATGCGATTGAGATCTACACCAACCGTTCGGTCCGCGAGCAGTGGCTGGACTTCAGCATTGGCAAGGCAGATCTGGTGGAGGTCCCGCCTGAGTTCCTGCGGCAGGCGCAGCAGGAACGCCTGCCATTGGCGGTATCGGCATACCCTTCCGACCTGCTGGCGTTGACGATCTCCGATCAGCATGTCCGCGACGAGCACCTGCGGGAATCGATGGCTCTGGCACCAGACCGCGCGGCTCTTTTCAACGTGATCTTCCAGAAGCAGGGTGAAATAACGGCGAGTCTGCTGCCGGATGAATTAAGCGGATATGCGTTTCTTTTTCCGGGTGCGGCAAACCTGGCGCGTTCGCGCGAGCTTCGCGGCGGGCAATCGATCCCGCTCCGGCTGATTGTGGAGAGGTCCGGTTCGGCGCTGCAACTGGTGGCCGAGCGCCTCGCGTTAAACCTCCGCGATGCAGGTTGGAACGTCCGGGTGGTTCCCCAGACGGGCAATTCCGATGCCGAATTGGCGCTGCGTATGGTCCACGTGGAGGCGAGCGATGCCGCTTCGGCGCTCCGCGAACTCATGGCCAATTTCGGGGCCGCGTCACGCGATGACGGTTCCGATCCTTCGGCTCTCTACAGGATTGAGCGGACGTTCCTGCAGTCGCACACGGTGGTGCCGCTGCTGTATCTGCCTCGCGCCTGGGGCGTGAGCGGACGCGTCCGCAACCTTGCCCTCAGTCCTGACGGCACGCCGCTTCTGGCCAACGTCTCTCTGGAGGATGCGAAGTGAGCCTCCGGCAGAGATTGCTGCTGGTCTTTTCCCTGACCGTGGTACTGGCCGTAGCGACGGTCGCCTGGATCGTCTCGCTGCGCACGCGGCAGGCCTTTACGCAGGCTGACCAGAAGCATGCCGCGGCGCTGGTCGATCAGTTCCGGCGCGAGTTTGATGGCTACGCCCGCGATGTGGCGGCGCGGGTCGATCATCTCGCCCAGAGCGACCGGCTGGCCCGCATTGCCTTCGAGCTCTCGCGGACGGGGGACCCTTCACCTTACGTCAATGAGGCGGCGCCGCTGGCCCGGGATTACCAGCTCGATTTCCTCGAGATCCTCTCGGCCGATGGAAACATTATCTCCTCCGCGCAGTGGCCGGCACGCTTTGGCTACCGTGAGGAACTGCACCCTGCGGCAAATCAGCCGACCTTCCTGAAAAAGGAGGAATTGCCGGACGGCAGCAGCGAGGTGGGACTGTTCACGCTGCAATCTGTCGGGGGCGGCGGGCTTCAGCTGTACGTGCTCGGTGGCAAACGGCTGGATCGCGGTTTTCTCGCCAATCTGGCGGCTCCGGCCGATACCCAGGTGCTTCTCTACCCGATGCTCACGGCTACCTTCGATCCTCACGCTCTACTGGGCATGGGCGGCGAAGTCGGACACGCCGCGCGATACCAGGCCCTCATTGAACAGGCCCGCGCGTCGGGACAGGAAGCAGCTTCGACCATCTTCCTGAGCAACCGCAGGGAAGACAGCGTTGACGCCACGGCGTTGCCGCTGAAGTCCGCCGATGGTTCGGTTCTCGCCGTGGTGGTGGTCGCCGGCTCGCGGCGGGGCCTGGTCGAACTGCAGCAGCACATCCGCGCCATCGCCTACGGTGTGGCCGGGGCAGGTATTCTGCTGGCAATCGCAGCCAGCCTGTGGATTACCTCGCGTATCTCGCGGCCCGTCGAGCAACTGGCTGCCGCCGCCGCGGAAGTTGCCTCCGGCAACTGGGACACTCGCGTAGACGTGGCCTCGAAAGACGAGATTGGCATGCTGGCCGAAAGCTTCAACGATATGACGCGACAGTTGTCGGAGCAGCGCGAGCGGCTGCTGCAGAGCGAGCGGGTTGCCGCCTGGCGGGAGCTGGCGCGGCGTCTGGCGCATGAGCTGAAGAATCCCCTGTTCCCTCTTCAGTTGACAGTGGAAAATCTCATCCGGGCACGCACTTTGCCGGCAGCGGAGTTCGAGGAGATCTTCCGCGAAAGCACACATACCTTGACCTCCGAGATTGCCAATCTGAAGAGCATCATTGCCCGCTTCAGCGACTTTTCAAAGATGCCGAAGCCTCAGCTCCAGGAAGTCGATCTGGTGGAATTGCTGCGCAAGCTGGCAGCCCTGTATGAACCCGTGCTGGCGCAGCATCAGCCGGCCATCACGTTCGACGGTCAGGCGGACGATGGTCCCCTGCTGGTCTCTGCCGATCCTGACCTGCTTCACCGGGCGTTATCGAATCTCGTGCTGAATGCCATGGACGCCATGCCCGGCGGAGGTAAGCTGACGGTGCGGCTTCGCCGCAATAACGGTCTGGTGGAGATCAGGGTCTCCGACACGGGAACCGGCATGACAGCGGAAGAATGCGAACGTCTGTTCACCCCGTACTACACGACGAAGCAGCACGGCACCGGGCTGGGACTGGCCATCGTGCAGTCGGTGGTGAGCGATCACCACGGCACAATCCGGGTAGAAAGCGCACCCGGCCGCGGTGCGACATTCGTCATCGAGCTGCTGCCGGCGGCCACAAGGAGCGTGAGCGCGTGAGCAGCAAGGCCGACATTCTCATTGTGGACGACGAGCCCAACACCCTGGCGTCATTGTCACGGGCATTCCGGTTGGCGGGTCACGAAGCGGCGGTCTGCGACAACGCCGCACGGGCGCTCGAACTGGCAAAGGGGCGTTCCTTCGACCTGATCCTTTCCGACGTGGTCATGCCCGGCCGCGATGGTCTGGCGCTGCTGGAAGACCTGCGGGCCAGCGGGGTCACGACTCCTGTGGTCATGATGTCCGGCCAGGCGCACATCGAGATGGCGGTGCGCGCCACCAGGCTGGGTGCCCTCGATTTTCTGGAGAAGCCGCTTTCTACCGACAAGCTGTTGCTGACCGTGGAGAACGCCCTGAAGCTACGCCGCCTGGAGGCGGAGAATCGCGAGCTGCGCCGGCGGGTCGGCAGGCACCAGATCGTCTGGAGCGGCGAGGCCATGCGTCGCGTCATGGCGCAACTGGAGCGGGTCGCCGCCAGCGAGACCCGCATCTGCATCTACGGCGAGACCGGGACCGGCAAGGAACTCGCGGCGCGGACCGTGCACGAGAAAAGCTCCCGTGCCGCCGGGCCTTTCATCACCCTCAACTGCGCCGCCGTTCCGCCGGAGCTGATCGAGTCGGAGCTCTTCGGACATGAAAAGGGCGCGTTCACCGGGGCCCTGCAGCGGCACATCGGTAAGTTCGAGCAGGCGCATCGGGGAACGCTTTTGCTCGACGAGATCGGCGACATGCCGTTGCCCATGCAGGCCAAGCTGCTGCGTGTGCTGGAAGAAGGTGAGGTGGAAAGGATCGGCGGCGACAGGCCCGTCGCCGTCGATGCGCGCGTGCTGGTGGCCACCCACCGCGACCTGGCCGAACTGGCCGAGCAGGGGAAGTTCCGCAGCGATCTGTACCATCGCATCGTGGTCTTCCCGATTACGCTGCCTCCACTGCGCGAGCGGGCGGACGACATTCCCGCCCTGATCGAACACTTCGTAGTTCAGGTATGCGCCCAGAATGGCTGGAAGCCTGTTCCCTTCACCAGCGAGGCCGTCGAGGCGCTGAAAAAATATCGCTGGCCGGGAAACGTGCGCGAGTTGCGGAACATTGTGGAACGGCTGCTACTGCTGGCCACCTCGGGCGTGGTCGATGTGGCGACGGTGGAGGTGGCTCTGCCCCGGACAAAAGCCCCGGCGGCATCCAGTTCGTCGCGGGACCAGGAGGGACCTCTGTCCGCGCGGGTAGCAGATTTTGAGCGCGAAGCCATCCTGGCAGAACTGGAGCGGCAGCATCATCACATCACCAACACAGCCAGGGCGCTTGGACTGGAGCGCAGTCACCTCTACAAGAAGTGCCAGCAGTTGGGAATCGATTTGCGCGCGGCGCGCGATGCCGCTCGCGGCTGATACTCAGGCCACCAGGCCGGCAAATACCTTCTCGTACTTTTCCGCGACGGCTTCCCAGCGGTACAGCGCCTCGGCGCGACGCCGCGCCCGGCCAGAGAGCTCCTGCCGAACGGCAGCATCGTCCAGCAGGGACTGCAGCTTCGACGCCAGGTCATCGTCCCACTTTTTATAGGGGACTCCAGCGTCACCCGCCGTTTCCGCATTCTCCGGAGTATCCAGATAGAGCACGGCGTTGCTGGCCGCCATGGCCTCAATGAGCGCGGGATGGACCCCGCCGATCTCGCAGGCAAAGACGAACACGCCCGCGTGCTTCTGCAGCGCCCAGTAGCCGTCGCCGTAGATGGCTCCGGTGAAGCGCACTCGCTCGTCGGCCAGCGATTTCAGTCGTTCGATGTAACCGGGATCGTAGGAATTGTCGCCGACGACCACCAGCGGCCAGTCGCTGCGCACGTTGCGCCAGCCGCGCAGCACGAGGTCGAGATTGTTCTCCGGCTCCAGCCGGCTGACATACAGCACGTAGCGGCCTGATTCCAGATTGAAGCCGTTCAGGTTGTAGTCGCCCGCGGGCATCTCGGAACCGTAGCCGATCACCGCGGAGTCGCTGCGGTATCGGGCGAGGTAGTAGTCGTGAATGGCCCGCGCGTCGGTGACCAGCTGATTCGAGCTGAACGACGACATCCATTCGCAGAGGTGCAGTACCTGCGCCCCCAAACCCCTCCACTTCTCGCGCTTGCGGTCGAGTCCATCAACATTGAGCACCACCGGCTTCCCGAACAGCCGCGGGATGTAAGCGTATGGACTGTTGGCCACATTGCACAGCAGCACGATGTCGTTATCGGTGAACGCCACGTGAACGGCGGCAAGGAAGGTGCTGACCCAGGTATCGAGATGCTTCTGGTGCAGGCTGGGCACGATGACGCGGCGCACGCGGCGGTCGTAAACGTCATCCGGGCGCGTGAATGCGCGGCGGCAATACACCGTGACGCGGTGACCGTGGCCGGCCAGGCGGGAGCTGATCTGCTCGGCGAAGCGCTCGAAGCCGCCATAGCGGTTGGGAATGCCACGAGTTCCGACGATGGCGATGTTCATGAAAAGCACTCAGCAGTCAGCCATCAGCAGTCAGTCGTAGCAGCCAGTCGACGCAGTTGGCCTGGAGGAAGGGAATGTGCAATCATCGCACGCCA
>DATJAI010000103.1:0-18048 GCA_035516415.1 Binatia bacterium
GCCCATTTCCACGTGTACTCCACCTGTGCCAGATGCGGCTTCACCATGGTGACCTTGTCGATACTGACGAGTTTGCGCTGCGCCAGCGGCACCAGGAAGGTGGTGGTCCCATCGGCATTCTTGCCCTTCTCCACCCCCGCAATGTCTCCCAGCAGCTTCTCGCCCGGGCCGGTCAGCGTGACGATCAGGGACGTTGCCCCCTTCGGCTTCGTGATCACGACGCCGGCCTTGGCCAGCAGCTTGTAGTGCGGATCGAGAGGCTTTTCGTTGATACTGGACACCACGGTCCCGGTGCTGAAACGGACTGTCGCCGGACCTTGCGACCGCAGGATCTGGCTGACGGTGGCGGTGGCGACCGGAGTCGTCAGCACGTTGCGGGCGCCTTTGACGAAGTAATAGATCGTGCCGCCCACGACGACGACCAATCCAAAAATCAGCAGCAGCGGAAACAGATTGGAGGTCTTCTTCTCGAATTCAATCTCGGCGGCGAAAAGTTCAGGCTCTTTTGAGGCTGGAGCCACAGCTTGCGGCTTCGCTTCTTCCACTTTGGGTTCAGTTGTGGTCGGCATAGTCTCACACCCCGATGCGACCTGCTGCCCGCCACCTCCGTCCCCCATACAGACTCATCCCCGCAGCGTACCTGGCCCTTACAAAACGGGCGGCAGAACAGCAACGCACAATTCCAGTATGGACCTTATGAACCGCGGCGCAGTGAGCATGATCACCCGCCATTGTGAGGCGCGAACGTCGGACGCAACAAGGTGATGGCTTCCAGGCGCAAAGACCGCCCCAGACCTGCAGCGAGGTCCGATCAGCTTCACAATTGCCGCATCGTTGCGGGCGGGTTTTTCAGATGTGTTTCCGTAATGAAAAAGGGAGGGCAGTTCTGCCCTCCCCATAGCTTCCAGCGATGGCTCAACGTCCGCCGCGTCCGCGCCCTCTATCGCCGCGCCCTCCGCCGGGCCGGCCGCCGCGACCACCATGATGACGTCCGCCGTCGTGGCGTGAGCCGGCATGCTCGCGACGCTCGCCGCCATCGCGGTTGAAGTTCGGCTCGGCCTCGTCGGCCCGCTCGTGTCCGCCTTCGAAGGTGACGGCGCCGCCCGCTCCCTGCGCGGGTTCGCCGCCGGCCTGCGCCATCTTCGCCCGCTGCTCCCTCAGGATGGCCTTACGCGACAGCTTGATGCGATTGCCATCGACAGCCAGCACCTTCACCAGTACCTGATCGCCTTCCTTCAGTTCGTCGCGGACATCGTTGATGCGATGTTCCGCCACCTCGCTGATATGCAGCAGGCCATCGGTGCCCGGCAGGATCTCAACGAAGGCGCCGAAGTCGGCCAGCCGGGTCACCTTGCCAAGATAGGTCTTGCCCACCTCGGCGGTCGCGGTGATGTCGTTGATCATCTGGATGGCCTTGGCGGCGGCCTGCTGGTCGGCGGATGAGACGTTGACCTTGCCGCTGTCTTCCACGTCGATCTTGACGCCCGTGGCTTCCACGATTCCGCGGATCACCTTGCCCCCGGGTCCGATCAGGTCGCGAATCTTGTCGGTCGGGATGGTCAGGCTGTAGAAGCGCGGGGCAAACTCGCTGATCTTGGTCCGCGGCTCGGCGATTACATCGTTCATCTTCTCCAGAATGAAGAGTCGTCCTGCGCGCGCCTGTTGCAATGCCTCACGCATGATCTGGGGGGTGATGCCCATTACCTTGATGTCCATCTGCAGCGCGGTGATGCCGTCGTGTGTGCCGGCGACCTTGAAGTCCATGTCGCCGTAGTGGTCTTCTGCGCCCGCGATGTCGGTGAGTATGGCGTACTGGTCGCCTTCCTTCACCAGACCCATGGCCACGCCCGCCACAGACGCCTTCAGCGGAACGCCGGCGTCCATCATGCTGAGCGATGCGCCGCAGACAGTTGCCATCGATGACGAGCCGTTGGATTCCAGAATGTCGGAGACCACGCGCATCGCGTAGGGCCAATCAACATCGCTCGGCAGCACCGCGGAAAGCGCGCGCTCGGCCAGCGCCCCATGTCCGATCTCCCGGCGGCCCGCTCCGCGCAGGAACGCGACCTCGCCCACCGAGAACGGCGGGAAATTGTAGTGCAGCATGAAGCGCTTTTTGGCTTCGCCTTCGAAGGCTTCCAGCCGCTGCATGTCTTCGCTGGTGCCCAGAGTGGTCGTGACCAGCGCCTGGGTCTCGCCGCGCGTGAAGATGGCCGACCCGTGCGTGCGCGGCAGCACGCCGACTTCGATCCAGATATCGCGAATCTGGTCGAACTTCCGGCCGTCGGGACGGCGCCGCTCCCTGATCACATGCTCGCGGAAGATCTGCTCGCGCAGGATGTCGAAGTAATTGCCCGCTTTCCTGTAGGCTTCCTCATCTTCCTCATCGATGGTGGAGCGCAGTTCGTCCTTCAGCTTCCTGATGAGCGCGTAGCTTTCGTTCTTGGGATACTTCTCGGTGTTCACCGCATCCAGAAGCTGCGCCCCAATCCGGTTGCGCAGGTCATTGAGGTAACCCTGGTCGAGCACCGGCGTTTCCACCTCGCGCTTGGGCTTGCCCGCCTTCTGCGCCAACTCACTGATGGCGGCGCAAATCTTTTTAATCTGCTCGTGGCCGTACTCGATGGCATCCACCACCACCTCTTCAGGGACTTCG
Source organism: Binatia bacterium (assembly GCA_035516415.1). Lineage (GTDB taxonomy): Bacteria > Acidobacteriota > Terriglobia > Terriglobales > Acidobacteriaceae > Bog-257. The sequence goes on from DATJAI010000103.1 coordinate 2,657, forward strand.
CGCGCGCCGGACTCGATCATCACGATGCCTTCGGAGGTGCCCACCACCATCAGGTTCAGGTCGCCGTCGCGCTGCTCGGCGTAGGTGGGATTGATGATGAAGTTGCCGTTCACCCGGCCAACGCGCACCGCGCCGATGGGACCGTGGAACGGGATGTCGGAGACGCTCAGCGCCACCGAAGCGCCGTTGATGCCGGAAACATCGGGGTCGTTTTCCGTGTCGGCCGAGAGCACCATGGCAATGACCTGGGTCTCGCAGCGGAAGCCCTCGGGAAAAAGCGGCCGGATGGGCCGGTCGATCTGGCGGCTGGTCAGGATTTCGCGCTCGCTGGGCCGCCCCTCGCGCTTGATGAAGCCGCCCGGTATGCGTCCGGCGGCGTAGGTGTATTCGCGGTAATCGACGGTGAGCGGGAAAAAGTCGATACCTTCGCGCGGCTCGGCGTTGGCGCAGGCGGTGGCGAGAACTACATTGTCGCCCATGCGCACAATACAGGAGCCGTGCGCCTGCTTGGCCAGTTTGCCGGTTTCAAATTGAATGGATTTGCCGCCGGGCAAATCGACCGAGATTTCATGTCTGTTGACGCCGTGCAACGTGGCTGTCATTTCTTCGTTCATTTCCTGATTTCCTTCCGTTCCGAACGCAACCGATACTATTGGTTGATTTCTGTTTCATCTCAAGAGGCGCGCCTTGAGGCGTGCCCACAAGGGCTGATGCGCTTTTTAAGCACACGGCCTCAGCCCTGCCGGTACGAGCCAGCCCTCAGGGGCTAAAGCCCGCCTTTGCTTGCGTCCCTTACGGCACAGCTAAAGCTGTGCCCTTTCAAAGCAGGGGCTGAAAGCGTCGTTTTAGCCCAAACGGGACGGCCCAAAACCCGTGTTCTCTCACGGCCGAACACTCTAACCGGGCGCCCGCCAGCAGTCTTCCGCATTCTCAAAATGAGACCCGTTGCGAACGCCTGGGTCCGCGGAACCGGTTAACGATATGAACGATATGGGAGATGGAGTGAAGTACAAGTCAGCCGAGAGAAGCAGGACTAATGTTGTTCCGGGTCCACCCCGGGGCCAAACGCTTTAGAACCGCCGCATCCGCGATGTCCCATCAGGCTGCCGTCCTCGTCCCTGGTGGGCTTTGCGATCCGCCTGAAGGCAATTCAACTGCCGGCGAACAGCTTACTTGCGGATGCCAAGTTTCTGAATGACAGCCTTGTAGCGTTCGGTATCGGACTTCCGGAGGTAGTCGAGCAGGCTGCGACGCTTGCTCACCATCATAAGAAGACCGCGCCGGGAGGCGTGGTCTTTCGCATGGGTCTTGAAATGCTCCGTCAATTCACCAATCCGCTCGCTCAGGATGGCGATCTGCACCTCCGGCGAACCGGTGTCGGTCGCATGCGTGCGGTGCTGGTCAATCAGGGCGGCTTTTCTCTCTCGGGCTAACACTGAATCGGCTGCGCTCCTACTCTTTAATCGTATGTTGTTACAGGCTCAAGGATAACATGCGGCGGCGGGAAGGCAAAACGGCCTGCAGCGGCTTCCTCCTGATCGTAACCAGCGGTCAGCTCTTGCGTGTTCCGTGCACGGCGCCTTTTCTATGCCTGGAGCTTGCGGTATGGATGGTCGCACTATGCCGCCGCCCGTGGCGATGTAACGGATGGACTTGGGCGCGGACCCTGGCTTCGGCGCTCGACGGGTCATTGCCGTACTCCGGATCGAGCATGGCGATGACATTGACAGCCCGGCTGCTGTAGCGCCGCGCCCAGTCGCTGTGGATGAGCGTCGCCTGCACCGTCTTCCAGTAGCCGCCGTCAGCGCCGCCGTAGCTGACCGGCTGCAACGAACCGGACCAGGCGGCGGGCGTGTTGATGGCCGCGCGAAATTCGGTGAACTCTTCCAGGTTCACGCCCATCTGGAAGACGAGTTGGCTCAGGGCCATCTGCTGCGGCCCGGTGAGCTGATCGAAGTAGCGGCAGTAAGCCCTGGCGTTGTGTATCGCCTGGACGGCCGAAATCCGCAGCAGCCGGGTCGCGTCTTCGTCGGTGATCTGCGGCGCGAGCGAATGCGTCCTGATCTTGCGGCGGAAGCGCTTCCTGCTCCAGGCGCTCAGGTCGCGATCGAACTGCTCCAGTATGCTCTGCAGCCGCTGCGGAGCCAGTCCCGCCGCCTCCCACAGTTGCGCCGAGGAGGGCTCGAGAAAGGCGTTTGGATTTAGCGGATCGCGCTGAACATGCTCTCGCGCCGGCACATCGAGACTGAATCCGGCGCCGATCAGCGGGCGACTGGTTTTGGGATCGGGATAGGCCGCCAGCACCCAGCCTTCATGCCGGCTGTCGCGCAGGGTGTTCATCAGGCTTTGCAGGCTAAACCCGATCTCCGATTCCCTGAAGTTGACCAGCGGCTCCAGCTGCCAACGGACACTAGGTCCCAGCGTATAGAAGGTCGCAGCCTGGTGCTCCAGGGGCAGGTTCGTGGCTGTGAGCGCGGCAGAGGGCGGCTGAAACGCCGGCGCAGTCCCGGCCCTAGTCTGTCCGGTCATGCCCTGCGAGGCTGTGATCGCGACCGCCAGAGAGCCGGCCAGAATGAAATGCCGCGCAACGCTCATGTTCACCATGCCACACATCGGAGGAGGTACTCTGGTTACACAATAGCCCCAAAAGCTAGTGCGGCAAAAGAAACTTTTCGGGTGCCGGCGAAGGCCTCCTCCGAGTCAAAAGGAGCCGGGTAGGGCGCTTTTGCCGGAAGAAATCTCCGCCGATATCTATGACAAAAGGCGGGCGACGGCGGCTTCGACGTGGATTTCGGTGGTGTCGAGGAGCGGAATGTCCGGCACCTCCTGCCGGCGGAGGATCAGCGGCAGTTCGGTACCGGCCAGGAGAACGCCCTGGATCTGCTTCTCGACCCACATCCTGTGGACAATTTGCTGCAGTTTCCCGCGCGTGGTATCGAGGAAGATGCCTGGTATGAGCTCATGCACATATTTGTCGTGGATATAGAGCTGCTCGTCTTCGCTGGGTGTGACAAGGAGGATTCCCTCGCGCGAGAAAACGTCGGGATAGAAACGGGCCTGCATGGTAAAGCGCGTCCCCAGCAAACCGACCTTTGCCATTCCCTGCCGTTTGGCTGCGGCGCAGGCAGCTTCGACGATGCTGATCAGCGGAATCGGCGAGCGCCGCTGCACCTCGTCGAAGACAAGGTGCGGGGTGTTGGCGGAAATCAGTCCGAAATCGGCGCCCGCCCTGGCCAGCCTTTCGACTTCCTCGACCAGGTAGTCCGCCAGTTCGGCATAGGCCTGCGCTCCGACCAGGCGTAGCCCCTTGTCCACGTCGAGGCTGGTAATGACGATGGCCGGATAGCCCCTGTCGCCAGTTTGCCGGCGCCAGGAGGCGATGATCTGGCGATAGTAGTCCACGGTGGACTCAGGTCCGAGACCGCCAATGATTCCCAGGAGCTTCATTTTCCGCCAGACGCCGCCGACGGTCCTGGCGCGGCGGAATTGACTCGCAACAGCCATCCGCTTCCCGCGGTCACATGAATATTCCCGCCCGATTCGAGTTCGATTTCCCCAACAGGCTCTGTCCGTCCGGCATGCGCAATCCGCAGATCATCGAAGCCGTAGAGACCGCAGGCCCAGGGCGAGAAGACCCACAGAGCCTGCTGTCGCCCGTCATGGCCGTCGTCGCATCCCCCAGCGGGCGCCGCGATCAGTTTTGCCGTCACCGCTCCGTAGTCGGTCGAGTGGCCCACTATGCGGTCGGCTGCGACTACCTCGCCACTGCCGCGATATACTCCGGCTCCTCCCACCTGCACCGTGTTCCAGTCGCTGGGTGAGGTTCCGTAGTCATCGATGGCATTGGTGGGCATTTTGGCCTCGAAAACCTCGTTCATCGAGGCCAAGGCACGCAGATGTACCGTTATGGGAATGTGCCTGTGCTTCAGGAGGACCTCGTCAAACCTGATGGTCAGGCGCGAGCCGGACCCCGGACTGGGGCTGGTCACCTTGACGACGTGCCCGACGACCCGGGTTCCTTTGGGGACGATGGCTCCGTCGGGGAGGTACAGATCCTGCCGGATCGTTCCTGTCAGCGTCTTGCCTGGCCTGTCGTGACGGGCATCCAGGGTGGTCTCCAGCATGACGGGCAGCACGGTCCCTGGCGGGAGCCGTTGCCCGTAAGCTAAAGTCGACAGGAGCGACAGAAGAGTGGCAACGAGTTGGGGAATTAAGCGTTGCGGAATTACGCGTCGCATAAGCAACTCAACTCCAGATAGATGCGCCCGCGGAACTGCGGAATCCGCGCTCTTTGCGGAACTTTTCGTCCGGGAAAGCGCAATTGCTGGCAGGGGAGATGGCCCGCCGGACGGCTGGTCGCTCCCTGCGAGTTTTCACAAAACTTTACTCATGTGTTACCAGACTTTACCGTCGGATTTCCGCAGCCGGGGTTCCATTATTTGACAGATGAAACTGTCGACAAGGAGAAGAACGAAGATGAAAACCAGGTTTTTTAGCGTCGTGATTGGGCTGCTTGCGCTGGTGCTTTGCGGCGCCGTCATGCTCAGCTATGCCCAGCAGAGCAATGAGAACGGAGGTGCTTCCGCCTGGAGCGGCCATCGTCATGGCTACTTCGGCCATATGGCGCGCGAGCTGAATCTGACCGATGCGCAGAAGCAGCAGATCAGGACCATGATGCAGTCGCAGCGCGCTACCCTGCGGCCGCTCATGCAACAGCTCGCACAAAATCGCCTCGCGATGTTGAACGCCACCGCGAACGGCACCTTCGATCAGGCCAAGGTGCAGGCGCTGGCCACCCAGCAATCGCAGATCACGGCCCAGTTGGCGGTGCAGAAAGCCTCCATTCACAGCCAGATCTACAACCAGGTGCTGACGCCGGACCAGAAGGCCAAGGCCGACCAGATGCGGCAGAAGCAGGTTGAGCGCATCAATGCACGCCTGCAGAAGCTCTCGCAACCGCCAGGTGAAGCGACGGCACAGTAAGAAAGCGGGGCGAATTTTTGAGGGCTCCTCCGGGGGGTCGGGAGTCCTTCACAAGGAGCGGTCCGCCGCAACGGGCCGCTTTCCTTCTGCAGCCGTCACCCTTCACCTGCCCGCCAGTCCCAACTGGCCCGCCACCGTTTTCATCGCCTCGACGCAGAAGGTGATGTGCTCGTCCAGGTCGACGCCGAGTTCCGCGGCACCCTTGATGATGTCCTCACGACTCACCGAGCGGGCGAAGGCCTTGTCCTTCATCCGCTTTCTTACCGACCTCGCGTCGACCTCGGCGAGCGACCTGTTGGGTTTGACCAGCGCCGTCGCGGTAATGAAGCCCGCCAGCTCGTCGCAGGCGAACAGCGCCTTCTCCAGATTCGAGTCGCGGGTCACGCCCGTATAGTCGGCATGTGACATGATCGCCCGGCGAATATCGTCCGGATAACCGCGCTCCTTCAATATTTCGTTGCCCCGGTAGGGATGCTCCTCGGCCGTGGGATACCTTTCATAATCAAAATCGTGAATGAGGCCCACAATTGCCCATTGCTCCTCGTCAGCGCCGAATTTGCGGGCGTAGGCGCGCATGCACGCTTCCACCGCCAGCGCATGTTTGCGTAAACTTTCCGAGGCGGTGAACTCAGTTAGTAAACACCACGCATCGGCGCGATTCATCCCATGTTTCTCCTGAATTTGGCCGCTTTTCGCCGGTTCTTCCGGACAGCAGAGCGGAATCGGCGAGTTTTGTCCGCTTTTTCCACCACGACCGCTCTTGACTGTACCAGAGGAATACCGCAAAGTACGCTTAAGGTATTTGTGCCTCGCTCTGGCACTCCCACAACCTGAATGGCTACGACTCTCGCACCCGTGGATTCCCGGGAAGTGGTGAGATGCGATCAATGCCATCTCGTGCAGTTCAGAACCGTCAACAATCTTTGCCGCCGCTGCCGCACATCGCTGGATGAGGACGAACCTGAGCCGATTCTCACATCCGCCATGCCGCTGGCCGAACCGGAAGAGCAGGACCGGTCGGAGATCCAGGTCGCCAGGGCAATCCGCAATCTCCGCCAACGCTCCGGCCTGAGCCAGCGCCAGCTGGCAATGCGCATGGGTGTACCGCGCACGTACGTCTCAAAGATAGAAAACGAGAAAGCCACCCCGACCCTTTCTTCGCTGACGCGTCTGGCGCAGGCGCTCGAGGTAAGCGTGCCCGACCTGCTGTACGAGTGTGGCCCCACCCGCGAGGACATTCACCAGTTGCTCGCCGATCCCTTCATCGCCGAACTGGTGGAGTTCACCTCGAAGCTGAACGCGATGCAGCTCTCGAGCGTCCTGGCGCAGGTACGCGACATGGTTCTGCATCCGCGCCGTGGCGCGTAGAGGGCATCAGCACTGTGGTAGTCGGCGCTGCTGAATCCCGGCGCCGCAGAGGGCCTGTTCGGCTGCGAGGAGAGCGGCTTTCTGGGTTCATCCAGCTATCCTGCTGATTCTGATAGCCTTCAGGGCCTCCAGCCCAATCAGGCGGCAGGCTGGAACGCAAGTAGCCGGCTGCGACCCGACAGAGTCGACTGACGAATTTGCGCTTTCTCATTTTGCAAGCGTTGCCTTCCAGAGTTGCTGCTAAAAATCGTGCTTATCTGACGCATTTCGGCCCGTTTACCTTGCTTTCACGTGGGGCAGAACATACAATTTATTAGCCCCAAGTGTTCTCTGAGGAGTGCGTTGTACCGATGAAGTTGCCTGCGTTCCTGTGGTCTTTTGTATGTTTATTCCTTCTTGCTCTGTCTCCTTCCCTGGCGACGGCGCAAGCTTCTGCTACGCCTTCTGACAGCAAATCCGCTCCGGCTGCTGGTCAAACCGCCAAAGGAACTGATACGGCAACTCAGGCGCAACCTGCGGCGCAGTCTGCCGATCCGCTCAAGCGCCCGCTGAGCGACAAGCAGAAAAAAGAGAATTCGAAGGCCCTGAAGCAGGAGTTGAGCAGCACCTACAAGAAGTGGCTGAAGCAGGACGTGGCTTATATCATCACGCCGGAGGAGGTAGCGGCCTTCAAGCAGCTTTCCAACGACGAGGAGCGTGATCAGTTCATCGAGCAGTTCTGGTTGCGCCGCGATCCGACTCCCGATACTCCCGAGAACGAATACAAGGAAGAGCATTATCGCCGCATCGCCTACGCCAACGAGCACTTTGGCGCGGGCATTCCCGGGTGGAAGACGGACCGCGGCCGCATTTACATCATCTGGGGACCCCCGGACCAGATCGAATCGCACCCGGCGGGCGGCACCTATGAACGTCCGCTGGAAGAAGGCGGCGGCGAAACCAGCACTTATCCGTTCGAGACCTGGCGTTACCGCTACCTCGAAGGAGTAGGTCAGGAAGTCAATCTGGAGTTCGTCGACCCCTGCATGTGCGGCGACTATCACCTGACCTCCGATCCCAACGAGAAAGACGCGCTTCTGCATACTTCGGGTGGTTCAACCTATTACGAGCAGATGGGCCTGGGTAACCGGGCTGACCGCATGAACCCGTTCGCGGCCAACGCCGGGCCCATGCAGGCTTTGCAGAACAGCAAGGAGTTCGACAAGCTGGAGACACTGGCCAAGGTGCAGGCGCCTCCTCCCATCAAGTTCAAGGACCTGGAAGAAGTAGTAAGCCACAAGATCAATGTCAACCTGATGCCCTTTGAGGTCCGCACCGATTATGTGAAAGTGACGGCTGACACCGTGCTGGTTCCGGTGACGCTGCAGGTGAAAAACAAGGACATCACCTTCGCTTCGAAAGATGGCATTCAGCGTGGCACGGTCAACATCTTTGGCCGTGTAACGGGCATTACCGGCCGGGTGGCACAGACCTTCGAAGATACCGTTCAGGTGGACGTACCGCAGGAGTTGCTGGAAAAGACCATGGAGCACTCCTCGCTCTACTGGAAAGCAATCCCGCTGCGCCCCGGACGCTACCGCATCGATGTCGTGGTGAAGGACGTAAACGGTGACCGGGTGGGTACCTGGAGCCACGGCATTATGGTTCCGGAATACACGGACGACAGGCTGGCTGCCTCATCGCTGATTCTCGCCGACCGCATGGAGAAGGTTGCCAGCAAGAACGTGGGTGCGGGGAGTTTCGTCATCGGTGAAACCAAGCTGGCCTATCCCCATCTGGACGGAGCTGATGGCAAGCCGGCAACTTTCAAGCACGATCAGCGCATGAGTCTGTGGATGCAGGTCTATAATCTCCAGCAGGACGAGAAAACCAGGAAGCCGTCGGCCAAGATCGATTACGAGATCGTGAACCTCGCCAACAACCAGCCGGTGTTGCATTCCACGGAATCGACCGACACCATGGGCAGGGTGGGCGACCAGATCACGCTGGAAAAGAGTTTGGCCCTGAACAGCTTTCCGCCGGGCCTATACAGGCTGACGGTGAAAGTTGACGACAATGTTTCCAGGCAGCAGATTGCGCCCAGCGTACGTTTTGCTGTTGAGTAAGCCGTCTGCTGCCAGCTGCGGACGCGCGTTGCGTTGCGCAACATAATCCCGGGGACCTCTGGCAGGGGGTTTTGGAAGTGACCCGAATACTGGCATCCATTGTGGTAGTCGCGTCGTTGGGCCTGGCGGCGTCCGCCGGGGCCAATCCGGGCTCAATCTCGGGCTATGTGAGGAACACTGCTGGCGTTCCACAGATGGGCGCCACGGTGCAGCTCGCCGGTTCGGCGGGACAATCGCAGGTCGCATATACGGATGCCCGGGGATATTTCACCGTCGCGGGGCTGGTTCCCGGAAACTACGCTGTGCAGGTTTCCGCTCCCTCGTTCCTGCCCACCCTGCGCGAGGACGTCGTGCTTGCCGCCGGCGCCAGCAAAGTTCTTAACATCACCCTGAGCACGCTGTTTGAGGCGGTCCGGATGCTGCCCCCGCTCAAGAAGGCCGATACCGGGGACGAGGGCTGGACCTGGACGCTACGTTCCACCGCGAACCGTCCGGTCCTGCGATTTGACGGCGACACTGCAATCATGGTGGAAACCCAGCAGGAAGGGCAGCCGCTGAAGGGAACCCTGGCGCTGATGGCGGGAGCCGCCAGCGAGGGGTATGGCAGCGCTTCGGATCTGGGTACAGTGTTCAACATCGAGCAGTCGCTCTTCCACAGCGGGACTTTGGCATTTGCAGGAAATCTCGGCTATGGAAGCGGCGTGCCCGATGGTGTGATGCGCGCGTCCTATGCTCGCACCGACAGCGACGGATGGAGACAGTCGGTCGGCCTGATCGTGCGGCGCTTCTCCGCGCCTGATACCGTCCCCCACGGGGGAGCTCTCGACGCCATCGCGATGTCCTACTCCAATGGCTTCTCGGTGGGCGACCTGCTGGATTTCCAGATGGGCGGCGAGGGCCAGGCCATACAGTTCCTGGGGCGCGAGGTCAATGCCTTCCGTCCTTCGGCCATTGCCGATCTGCATCTGGGCCCCCACACTATCCTCGAATACCGCTATGCCACATCCGAACCCAATACCAGGGCGAGCAAAGGGTTCGATTCGGCCCCAGCCGATCTTACGGAGACGGCGCCCCGCATGACCATGGTAGATGGAGAGCCGTTGCTGGAGAATGCTCACCATCATGAGGTCTCCCTCTCGCAGCGCTTCGGGGCCAATAAACTGCAGCTCGCTTACTTCAACGATCGCATCAAGGACCCGGCGCTGCTCGGGGTTGGCGATATCGATGTCGACACCGGCGATATCCTGCCTGACGTTTATTCCGGCACTTTCAGCTACAACGGTGGCGAACTGCGGGCTCAGGGCGTCCGCTTTGTCTTCCAGCGCAGGCTGTCAAACAGTATTACCGCGACCCTGGATTATGCTTACGGGGGTGTGCTGGAACTTCAGCAGCCGAACATCGACTGGAGCGCCGTGCGAACCAGCGTCGACCACAGCTGGAGACACTCGGCGGCACTCAAGCTGAATGGCACGCTGCCGCGCTGCAGGACCAGATGGATTGCCTCCTACCGCTGGACCAGCGGCGAGGCTCTGCTTCCCGTAGACCTGTTCAACGCGTCCGCGGGACAGACGGATCCTTTCTTCAATCTCTTTTTCCGCCAGCCCCTCCCGCATTTCCACGGCATGCCAGGGAACATGGAGGCGCTCATCGACATCCGCAACCTGCTGGCCGAGGGCTATGTGCCCATCATCGGCCCCGACGGGAACACGGTTTATCTGGTGCAGTCGGCGCGCAGCGTACGCGGCGGGGTGGCCTTCACCTTCTAACAGCACTCAGCCGGAACTGGTGTGCGCTTTCCGCTTTGCCGGGGGGAGCGATCCTGTGCCCTAGGCCGGGGCGCGCCATATCTACACGCAAACGAAACTGCCCCACCCTGGCCAAAGACAGCCAAAATGGGGCACCCAGGTTTTGCGGCGTTGTGATTCTGTGGACGGCCTAACCCTCTCTTTGCGCCGCATCGGCCGCGGTCGCGAGCTGCGTCATGAAATCGAAGAACCCCTGCGACTGGCCGCGGAAGAGACCCATCCTCGTAAGGAAGTTCAGCGCTCCCATGGCCGCGCCATTGGTCTCTGTGGGACGAATCACCGAAACAATCGGCAGATCGCGGCTTAGGAATGGGCATGGCTCCGGCATGATCAGGTTCGTGCTGAACTTTTCTCCTCCCAGGGGAGGCGCATTGAGGTTCGGAAAGAACAGCCCGTTCGTCGGATCGGTGAAGGGAGCGATCGGATCGGAGGACGCGTCCCCGGCTATGTCCGACCAGGTCTGGAAGTGCATGGTCTCGGTCGGCCCGATGCTGATGAGGATCCGCAGCACCTCAACGTCACTGGCCCGCTGCGCCAGCGAGGGATACAGGCTGTTCCCCCCCTGCTCGATGGTGGGCATGTGAAACGCGGCGGTGCTGACAATCGCCTGCAGGTGAGCATCCGGTGCCAGGTCGTCATCGGTCCTGGGGATTGCCGTGAATTGCCCGTGCGCCAGGCCGGGGATCGCCGGGAGGAAGACGAAATTGGGGTCCAGATCCGGATTGTGCGCGTCGTCGCGATAACGCGTATACCAGCTGGTGTCCAGCGTGAGCTGCATCAGGTTGGTGAGTCGCAAGGCACCGCTGGCCCCGGTAGCCTGGCTGCCCGGCAAGGTGCGAAATTGTTCCATATCCACCGGCTGCGCGCCTTTGGAAACCAGGTACGCGTTCAGGAACGTGAAGTGGGTGATCTCATCGTCGGTGTTGTCGTGAATGTACTGCGGAAAGTCGTCATCGAGTGCTTCGAACTTCTCCGTGTACGCCTGGTTCCCGCTGCCGCCGGGAACTTCGCTGTCCTGAACGCCGCCCAGTTCGTTGTACTGGATCCAGAAGTCGGCCTCAAGGGTTTCGAGCGCAGCAACGAAGCGTAGCAGCGCAGCATCGCCATTGGTGAGGCTGCCATGCTTTGTGAGGTGGCGGCTGCGCTCGCCGGAGATGGTCGTGGCGAAAACCGAGGGTGACAGCAACCCGGCGCCCATGGTCGCAGCGCCCGCGGCCATCAGTCCCTTTTTGACGAATGACCGCCGATTAAGCGGGACCCCTATGCCGTCCATCAATTCTGACATTGCAATTCTCCTTCGTCCTCCGATCTCGTGATCAGTGGCTGGTTCGTGGCCCGGAAGAGTTGCTCGCCGGTTTTCCGGCGAGAAGTGTCCTGAGACTGGGGCGAGGATACGTCCGGCGCTGAGAGGCCTTTGTCACGAGATAGCCAGCAATTTATCAAGCATTTGTGAAGCGAGAGTTGCCGGGAGACAATCAGCAATCAGCCGTCAGCCAACGTTTGGCGGACGGCAAGTAAATGGCGAATGGCGAATGCGAATGGTGATTGCCGGGTGCAGCTTGCTGGGGTTGACTGCTTCCTTCCTTGACTTTCCGCCCGACGCTTGCTACCAACACAGCGTGGCTGATTCCCCCCTACAGCAGGAGTTGGAGCAGCTGCGGGCGCAGGTGGCGGCGCTCACGCGGCGGGTCTACCAGCTGGAAACAACTCTGCAACGCCGGGGCGAGACTGTCGCCACAGCACCGCAACCCGTTGCTCCGCCCGGGATCATCAGCGTGGCGCCCGCCGCTCCGGTGGAAGCGACGGCCCTGCTGCCTCCCGCTGCGGCATCCGCCCCGGCTCCGCCGCCCGCCGCCCAACCAGCCTGGCCCCCGTTCATACCGCCTCCGGCACGTAGGGCCGCGAAACCGCGCCCCGCGCGTGACGCCTCGCTGGAAGCGCGCATCGGCGGCCAATGGCTCAATCGCGTCGGCATTGTGGCCATTCTGGTTGGGCTCTCCTACTTCCTCAAGCTGGCGTTTGAAAACAACTGGATTGGGCCGGCGACACAGGTCACGGTCGGGCTGCTCGCGGGAATCGGGCTGCTTTTCTGGAGCGAGCGCTTTCGCGCCAAAGGGTACGCCGGCTTTGCTTATTCGCTGAAGGCAATTGCCTTCGGCGCGCTGTATCTCTCGTTATGGGCAGCGTCGCAGTATTACCATCTGGTCGCGCCCACGCTGACCTTCTTCGGCATGGTGATGGTTACCATGTTGAGCGCCGCGCTGTCGCTGCGCCAGAACGCCGAACTGCTTGCAGCTTTTGCGCTGGCCGGCGGATTCCTCACGCCGGTGCTGGTCTCGACCGGCCAGAACCACGAGATTGCCCTGCTCATCTACGTCGCGCTGCTCGATCTCGGCACGCTGTGGATCGTCGCCATCCGGAACTGGCGCCGCCTGGCTGGCTGGCAGCTTCTTCGGCACCGTGCTGCTCTTCGCCGCCTGGAGCACGACCTACTACACGCCATCGCAGCTCACCCCCACGCTGGCCTTCGCCAGCTTCTTCTTCGTACTGTTCGCGCTTGCGCCTTTTACCGGCCGCAAGCCCCTCTCGCGCAACCACGCGGGCGTGGTGGCGATTATCGCGCTGCTGAATTCGCTCGCCTATTTCACGGCCTGCTACCTGATGATGGATCGCGATTACCGGATCGAGCTGGTGTGGATCATGATCGCCTCGGGAGCATTGCACTTTGGCCTTTCCCTGCGCCTGCGCAGCCTGGAAAGTGGGGATCGTCCCCTGGCCCACCCGCTGTATCTGGCCATTGCCATCGGCTTCCTCACCGTCGCCATCCCGATCCGGCTGGAGCGGCAGTGGCTTGACCTGGGATGGCTGGTGGAAGCCGGCGCGCTGTTCTGGGCCGCGCATCGCGCCAGGATGCCGATGCTGCGGTGGTTCGGTGTGGTGGCGCTCGCGCTGGGAGTTGAGCACCTGATCAGCGTCGACTCCGCGGCCCGTCAGAGCCTGATCTTCAATCCGCGCTTCGGCCTCTACCTGGCGGCAATCGCCGCCCTGGCCGTGCTGGCGTACTACGCGGTCGCGGAAGGTGGCGAACTCAATCGTCAATGGGCTGCCGGCGCCATCCTGGCGCTCAACGCACTGGCCCTGGTCGCCCTGCATTTCGAGGTGACGGACTACTTTCAGCCCGTGGCCGGTTACGGGATCACTCCCTCAGACTGGCGCGCCCTGAATACTGCGCGCGACTTTACCTATTCCGCCGTGTGGATGGTCTATGGCGGCGGGCTGATGCTGATCGGCTTCTGGAAGCGTTCGGCGTTTCTGCGCTGGCAGGCGATTGTGCTGCTGGCGGCCACGGCGGCGAAGGTCTTCTTCTACGACATCTCGGCGCTGGAGCGCGGCTATCGCATCGTAGCCTTCATTGTGCTGGGCGCGATCCTGTTGGCGGTGTCCTTCTTCTACCAGCGGAGCCGGAAGACGGTGGAGCCGTAGGCAGGTCAGTGTTCAGTGGCCAGTGGTGAGTGGCCAGTGGTCAGAAGTAAAATCCGGATCTCCCGCAGGCAGGCACTAAAGTTTTATCATCCCGGCAGCGAGAACCGCAGCGCGAGTGTGCAAAGTCTTGCACAATTTGACCTATAAACCGTCGCAGACGCAAAATGTCCTCCAAGGCCATCTCCAGCGAGAAGATCCATATGCTGGCCCATAACCCCGTTTAATCGCCGCTCCAGCTCACCCTGAGACAACCGTTTGATCCCGCTGATCCAAGCCTGCGCAACGATATAGCATTAATGTGCTATATCATCGGGCCGAACTTTCTCCCTGGGTCGGCCAGCTCGCCGCCAAAGCTGGCTCTGGGGACGCACTGGACACTGGACACTGACGGCGCTCAATTGACCACTGGTCACTGACGCTGACTACCCGCGGACCCCGCTACCCCGCACCCGCACCTGTTTGCCAGGCGCAACGGCCGGTCCCGGCGAAGGCGCCACATTCTCGATATTCGGAGGATTGTGACTGGGCGCCGGGCCGCCGTGCAGAGTGAGTTGCCCCAGGCGGCACAGGTTAACGGCATCACCCAGAATACGCATCGCCTCCTGCGGTGCGTGGAAGCCCATGGAGTTCTCCGACATCACAAAGTCGATCATGAACTGTGCCTTGCGCTGGGCGTCGCGCGCCTGCGCCAGTTGCGCGTCGGTCGCCCCCTTCTGCTTCTGGGCTTTGATGTCGTAGATCAGATCCACCAGCGCGTCCAGCGCCGTGTTCCGCAGATTGAAGAAGCGGTCCTGGATGTCCTCCACCCTGGCCTTGAGTTCTTCTTCGGGGAAGTGATGGCAGGTCTGGCAGGAGCGGTTGATCTTCAGCAGCGGACTGTTGATCTGATGATCGCTGATCTTCAGTCCACCCTGCCGCATGTACGGCATATGGCAATCGGCGCAGGCGACGCCGGAGCGCGCATGCACGCCCTGGTTCCACATCTCGAACTCGGGATGGCGCGGCTTGATCAGTTGCGCACCGCTGTCGGGATGCGTCCACTCGGTGATCTTCACCTGATCCTCCACGGCAATGATGTCCTCCACCTTCAGCCCCTTTGCCCAGGGGAAGGTGAGCCGTTTGTTGGGCGGCTGGAAGTAGTAGGTAACGTGACATTGACCGCAGACGTAGGAGCGCATTTCCTGGCGCGTGGCCATGGTATTGACGTCGTAATTCTGCACGCCCTGTGTCGCCTTCAGGGCGCGAATGCCTTCAATAAATGCCGGACGCGTGATCCGCAACTGCATCGTCTTCGGATCGTGACAGTCGATGCAGGCTACCGGATGCTTCACCGTCTGCCGGATCTGTTTGTAGGTCATGTGGGTGTCGCTGATGGTATTGAAGCCCCTGGTGATGTCGCCATCGCCCACGCGAAGAAAGGTGGTGACCAGCGAAGCGTGGCAGTTGATGCACATGGCCGGGGGATTGGCTTTCTGGCGCTCGGTGAAGGTCTGGTCCTCGAGCATATAGGCGTGACCGCGGCGCTCGCGGTAATCGATGGAGAACGCATAGCCCGCCCAGATGGTCTTCAGGCGAGGGTCCTCCTGCAACTTTGAGCGGGCGACGACCGAACGCGGATCGGCTTCCGTCGGAGAGTGCGGCATGGCCT
>DATJAI010000104.1:0-32760 GCA_035516415.1 Binatia bacterium
CCCCCCCCCCCCCGACCACCTTCATTCTTGGGCGCGGACGCAGCCCTGAAGGGCTGCTCTACCCAGCGCAGCAGCTTGCCGCAGAGCGAGCCGGCTTCGGGATGCGCTTCGCCCGCGCGCACCAGTTGCGTCACGAAATCAGGGCTGAGCACGACATCGGGATTGAGACACAGCACCCACTCGCCACGCGAGGCGCGAATGGCCTGATTTTGCCCGGCAGCGAAGCCAACATTCCTGTCGTTATGAATGACCCGCCACCTCGGATCGACCCCGCCGAGCAGCCCGCGGGTGCCGTCTTCCGAGGCGTTATCGACAATGATAACTTCCAGCTCCGCATAGTCCTGGCCGGCAAGAGCCGCGATGCACTCGTCGAGATATTGCGCCGAATTCCAGGTGACGATGGTGATGGAGACCATTGAAGGAGTGCGCGTGAGTAGCCGCCAGCTTTAGTTTAGGCGAGTTGCTCCTGTCCCACACATTCGAAAATTCGCGAAGGCCGGAGCACCCGGCGATTGACGGAGGGCATGCACGGAGGCACAATCTCGACACGGGGAGACAGTGTCCCCGGCCTTCTCAGGGAAGGAGCCGCGATGCGCAGTCTATTCCGAAGGACCGCGATTTCAACCTCGATGGTGCTTGCCCTGGCGGTTGCGGCTAGCTCAGCGGCGCAAGGGCAGACTTACAGAGTGATCTATAACTTCACAGGTGGAGCGGACGGGGCTGCGCCTGCTGCCGGCTTGACCATGGATGCAGCAGGAAACTTCTACGGAACGACTCTGGGCGGCGGTGCCGGTTACGGCACGGTATTTCGCCTTCGCAACACCAATGGCGGCTGGGTAGTCACACCGCTGTACACATTCCAGGGTGGCAATGATGGGGGAAGCCCCGAAGCCAGAGTGATTATTGGTCCGGACGGCAGTCTGTACGGCACGACTTCGCTGGGAGGAGGAGGATGCTCGCGAGCGGGCGGCTGCGGGGCGGTCTTCAGACTAAGAGTTCCACCGAACGCGCGCAGCGCAGGATTCGGCGGCTGGATGGAAACAGTGCTCTATAGCTTCACGGGAGGCCGCGATGGGGGCTTTCCGGCCTCCGGCGACCTGACCTTCGATCAAGCAGGTAATCTCTACGGTACAACTGTCTCCGGCGGCGACGAAAACTGCAGCAATAGCGGCTGCGGAACCGTGTATGAGCTGACGCCATCGGGGCCGAGCTGGACTGAAGCCGTTTTGCACGCCTTCACGAGCGGTAACGACGACGGAGAGTATCCCTATGCCGGCGTGACCGTGGACCAATCCGGTACTCTCTACGGCACAACGATCTATGGTGGCAGCGGAAACCAGGGCGCGGTTTTCAAGCTGACGCCGTCAAACGGCGGCTGGGCGGAGAGCGTTATCTACAGCTTCACCGGATCAAGCGACGGCGCCTCCCCCTATGCCGGCCTTATTTTCGACCAAACGGGAAATCTTTATGGGGGTACCGTTGACAGGGGATCGGGCAACGGCGGCACTGTCTTCGAACTGGCTCCTTCAAACGGCGTCTGGACTTTTACTCTGCTTGCCTCCCTGAGTGGAGCGCGGGGCGACGGCGTCTACGGGAGCCTGATTATGGACGCTGCCGGCAATGTTTACGGCACGGCATACGGTGACGGTCGTTACGGCGCAGGGGAGGTTTTCAGGTTGTCACCGTCAAACCACGGCTGGACATACACCTCACTGTACGACTTTTGCAGCGGTGGCTACCCCTGCACCGATGGGTCATATCCGCAAGGTGGCGTGATATTCGACGCTGATGGCAATCTCTACGGCACCACGGGCACGGGCGGCACATCATCGAATTGCCAGGGCGGCTGCGGCGTGGTCTTCGAGATCACGCCCAATTAGAATTCCAACTGCCTGCTGACGAGTCCCCACTCATTCGTAGCTCCTGGAATGCGCGGGAGCGCGAACGCGAATAACTGATGTCCAGCGCCATTACCGGCAATTCACCCGTGGGCACACCACAACTGCCATCCTGTGCAAGAATAGCTTGATGAAACGCTCGTTTTCAGTCTCAGTGTGGCGCGAAGGGGATTGGTATGTTTCGCAGTGTCTTGATGTAGATGTGGCCAGTCAGGGGGAGAGCGAAGAGGAGGCGTTGGCTAATCTGAAAGAAGCTCTTGAGCTCTACTTTGAGCCGCCGCACGCGACTCGACCACCGAAGATCCGGACCATCGAGGTCGAGATTGGGGCGTCTTAGGCCCCTGCCATTCCGCGAGGTCAAGCGGCGTTTGGAGGCCGCAGGTTTCGCGGAGGCAAGTCAGAAGGGCAGCCACATCAAATTTGTTCGCCACACTGAAGATGCAACCGACATCGCGATTGTGCCTCGCAAGCACGAGATCCCGATTGGCACGTTGCGCAGCATCCTGGCTCAAGCGCACATCGATGCCGACGATTGGGAATCGCTCAGTTGAGCATCGCGGACCCAATCATTCGAAACCGGCGAATGCTCGGCGCCCCGGCCTACCGTTGTTCCGCCGGCTAAAGCTGGCTGAACCTCTAAACAGAGCTTTTCGGCACGACTGAAGTCGTGCCCTGACACCGCTCAAACAGCTCATGAGGTGATTTCTAGTACGCCCCGCGGCCGGAGAGCACTATGGGAATGGTGCGCAGGAAGATCTTCGTATCCAGCCACAGCGACCAGTTATCGATGTACTTCAGGTCGAGCTGCATCCAGCGGTTGAAGTCGACATGGCTGCGGCCTTCCAGTACCCAGGTGCAGGTGAGGCCAGGCCGCATGCGCAGCCGCCGCCGCTGCCAGTCCTCGTACTGCTCCACTTCTTCCGGCACGGCCGGGCGGGGACCGACGAACGACATATCGCCGCGGAAGATGTTCCACAACTGCGGCAGCTCATCCAGGCTGAAGCGGCGCAGCCACCGGCCCACCGGCGTTATGCGCGGATCGTCAGTGATCTTGAATACCGGGCCATCGAGCTCGTTGAGCTGGTGCAGTTCGGCGCGGCGCTGCTCGGCGTTGTTGATCATGGAACGGAATTTGTGAAGCGTGAAGCGCCGGCCGCCGAGACCGCAGCGCGTCTGCCGGAACAGCACCGGGCCGGGCGAGGTGATGCGGATCATGGCCGAAATGACCAGCAGCAGGGGCGACAGCACGACCAGCGCGGCGGCAGAAAGCGCGACGTCGAAGACGCGCTTGAAGAACAGGCGCAGCTCGCTATCGGGGGCGCTGGAGAGACTGAGGAGCTGGACGTCGCGGAAGTTCTCCAGATAGATGCGGGAGTATGCCGGCGGCAGAAATTCAAGCTGCACCCGGGTGCGGATGCCGAGGTCGGCGCAGTGCTGCATCATCGGCTCCAGGCGGGCAAGCTCCTGCAGATTAACCGCGAAAACGACCTCATCGACAACATGGTTCTGCAGAATGCTGCCGGCGGAAGCGAGCGGATAAACGTGATAGCCACCGACATTGGGCGCGGAGCCTTCGCCGAACGCCGGATCAATGAAGCCCACCAGCCGCAGTCCCATGGCCCGGCCCTCCTCGATGAGGGTGGCCATTTCCCGCGCGCGGGGCCCACAACCGACAATCAGCAGATAGTGATAACGGGCGAGCCGGTCGCGCATTACCGAGACGCCCCAATAGGAAGAGGTGCGCCCCAGCACCAGCAGCACGAAATCTACCACCCCGATGAGCAGGACATACGTGCGGCTGATGTCCCCCCTGCCAAGCACATACAGGCCCGCATAGATGACGACCAGCACGACGGCAAGCTGGCTGACGATGTGCAGGATGAGCTGGACGGGATTGCTAAGTTCCAGGTCGCGGTAGAAGCTGGAGAAGTATCCCACAACCGCCCACACCACCAGGAAAGCGGCCATCAGCGAAAGGTAATGAGCGAAAGGATAAATGGGCTTTTTGCTGAAGAACTGGGAGTGCACCAGCAGACTGCGCAGAAGGTAGGCGACCACGAAAGCGACGCAGGTCACCCCGAGATCATGGAGCAGCGTGACCGCACTAAGGAGTCTGGAGCGTCGATCGAACACAATAGAACTGCCGAGCCGGGAGATTCACGAACAGCCAGTCCAGCAGCCGTTGCCGCCGGCGACGTCAGCGAAAGAGGCGCGGATGAAGCGGGAAACCCCTGACGTCAGGAATTGGTACTTCGCCTCAACTGTAACAGGATTGCTCGGCTGTGTGCCAGCGCTGTGATGCACGGAAGAGGCTCTTCCGGGAAGCGGCTTCCGGTACATGTACCTGGGCCTGAGGCTGGCTACGATCGGGCTTAACACGTTCCCGTAAGCAGATAACGAATCGTGCGAACCAGATCCTGCGGATCGCCCTTGATGTTCAACACTGCATCCGCCTGCTCAGCCCGGGCAATGCTGATGTCGTACAGCATGATGATGCGAGGCCTTGGCCGGAGACTTTGGAGCGCACCTTCCATTCGCGTCCGTTCCCCGCTGTCAATACCCTCTCCAAAAACCACGATGTCCACGCCCACCTCGTGAATCTTCCGCAGGGCCTCATCCGCCGTGAAGGCGAGCTGCAGTGTGTATCCCGCGTCGCGGAGTGAGGACGAGCAGAATACCGGCAACCCGGTGTTCCGGCCGACAGAGAGAACAACCGGAGCAGATGAGCGTTCAGCGCTCCGGGTGTATCGGCTCGACTGACTGCTTGTCATGATGACCGTTCCCGTCACAGCTTGAGGTGGTGAGTTCCAGGCTCCTGCTATTGGAGCGTTGCGGACAACAGGAAGAATCAGCAGAGAAGGGAACAGTCGCTGCTCCGCCCCGATCGCCCGGCAACGGGCGGATTGAGCGCGGGAGAGTGCGGAAAACGCCACAAGCACGTAATGGTCGAAAAACGAATGGAAAGCTTCGCCAGCCAGGCAAAGAGGCAGAGCAGCAGCAGCGCCCGCTGCCATGCACGGTTGACGGTGGGATCGAGATCCACGTCGGGCGAAATCGTGACGTAAAGTATGGCGGTCAATGCCACCACAGCCAGCACAATGAACAGCCAACGACGCACCGCCACATTAAAGTCTGAGGTGCACGCGAAGTCAAGCTTTCCCGTTATCGTTTCGGAAAACAAATATTGGCAACTGCGGAAGTGAGCCCATCTTTTGCGCAACCTCCGGCAAACCCGGCGACAACGCCCGGCATCACTGGCGTCCTGCTCCGATTGCGTTCCACTGGAACTGGATCACGTCGCCGAAATGGCGAATCACGAATTGCACATCGTGCCGGCCGGGATAGACATGGAACTGGTGCGGAATGCCGCGCGAGGTGAGCAGCCGGTCCAGTTCTTCGGCGCCGGCCTCGAAACCGTAATCGTCGTTGTTGCCCACATCGAAGTAGATCTTCAGGCGTCTAAGGCTGGCGGCGCTGTCGGCGCGCGCAAAGTGGAAGACATTATTGCGATCGAAATAGGCGCGGTCAAAGGGCGAGCCGAACACGTCGCCCAACAGCGCTCCGGGAGAGCCGGGCGCAGTGGAGCTCATGTCCGCGGGCAGGCTCGTGATGAGCGCGGGCATCTGCGCGCTGACGGCGGCAAACTCGTCCGGGTATCTGAAGACAAGGCGTAGCGCGCCATAACCGCCCATCGAGATCCCGGTAATTCCGCGTTTGGCTCGTGTCCCTTCGGCGCGATATTTCTTCTCCATCTCCGGCATGAACTCCTTCAGGAAGAAGTCTTCATAGCGCAACTTGCCGTTCCCGGAGTTGAGGTAGAAGGTGTGCCCGCCGCTGGGCGCGAGTATCACGAAGTCGCCAATCTTGCCCGTGTTGCGTAGCTCCGAAACGATGTCCCAGCCACCGGAATTCAGCAGCGACTGCTCGTTATCGCCCAGCCCGTGCAGGTAATAGAGCACGGGATAGCGGCGGGCTTTGTCCTGATCGAAGCTGGGTGGCAGAAACGCGCAATAACGCACCGTCTGTTTCAGAATCTGTGACCGGATGACGGAGCACTCCGCCCGGGCCTGGGCGTGAAGCCCCGGCGCCAGGCAGATTGGCAGAAGCACGGACACGAGCAGCAGATGCCATGAGCGGGACTTCTCTGGCAGGAAACGGAATACATTCATAAACGATCGGGGGCTGGAGATCCGAAAGATCGGCGATTTCAGACCTGCGCCGGCGCCGGTTCGGTCTCAAAATACTGCGCCATCCTGCGGAACTTGTCGTAGCGCGCGGCCAGCAGCGCCTGCAGCGGCATCTGCTCCAGTTCCGACAGATGCTTCCCGATGGCGTCCGCCACGGTATTGGCCACAGTATCGTAGTCATGCTGGGCGCCGCCCGGCGGCTCGGCAAGAACTTCATCGCAGATGCCCAGCTCCAGATTGTCTTTCGCGGTGATGCGCAGCGCCGCTGCGGCGACGTCCTTTTTGCCTGAATCCCGCCACATGATGGAGGCGCAGCCCTCGGGCGAAATCACGGAATAAATGCTGTTCTCCAGCATCAGCACGCGATCGCCAACGGCAATGGCCAGCGCGCCGCCGCTGCCGCCTTCGCCGGTGATGACCGCGATGAAGGGGACCGCGAGGCGCGCCATCTCGCGCAGGTTGTGGGCAATGGCCTCGGCCTGGCCGCGCTCTTCGGCACCCAGGCCGGGATAGGCGCCCACCACATCGATGAGGGAAATCACCGGTCGTCCCCACTTCTCGGCGAACTTCATCGCCCGCAGCGCCTTGCGATAGCCCTCGGGATGGGGCTGCCCGAAGTTGCGATGCAGTCGCTGTTTGGTGTCGCGTCCCTTCTGGGTGCCCAGTATCAGCACTTCCCTGCCCCGAAAACGTGCCATGCCGCAGACCATGGCGGGATCGTCGGCAAAGCCGCGGTCGCCGTGAATCTCGCTGAAATCGGGGAAGATCCGCTCGATGTAATCCAGGGGATAGGGGCGGTTGGGGTGCCGCGCCAGCTCGGTCCGCTCCCAGGGGGTCAGTTGTCCTGACATCTGGCGCCGCAGAGCCTCCACCCGCTCGTGGAGAGCCTGCAACCGTTTCAGCGCATCCTGGTTGTCGGCAGCAGCGCCCTGCAGCTGCGCGATCTGTTCCTCGATGCGTTCCAGCTCCTCTTGCGCTTTGGAGACAGCTTCCATCCTGGAATCGTTTCGGCCGGTTGCAGCCCGATACACGGCTTCGGCGGTGCAGATCCAGAAGTCCAGCGCGGACAACATTCCGGACTGCGCAGGCGAGAGTTCGGTTTCTTTGGCCACGGCGATTGTGGTCCGGACTCAGTCCACCACGCGCACGCTGCCGCGACCGCACAGCTCTTCCACGCGGCTGATAAAGGCCCGGTCCGGCAAAACATTATAGCCTTCCGCCTCCATTACCACCGTGAAGTCGCCCTTGCGCTCCAGGTCGAAGAGGACGCGGGCCTCGCCCCGGCGCTCCCGGCAGAGGGCGTGCAGTCCATCGATGGTGGCGGGGGTGGCCGTTTCCAGCGCGACCTTGATGCGCAGATGGCCGGGCAGCCTGGGTTTGGCGTCTTCCAGCGGAGTGATGTCATCCACCATCACCTTGGGATTCGAGCCTTCTTCCACGCGCACGCTGCCCCGGATCAGCACCGGCACCGTGAGCTTCACCCTTTCGCCCAGGCGCCGGTAGGCCTCGGCGAAGCAGATGATGTCGACCGAGCCGTTCATGTCTTCCAGCTGCCCCTGCGCGTACAGGTCGCCCCTTTTCGATTTGGCGACGCGAACGCCCTTCAGCATTCCGCCAATCAGGATTTCTCCCTTGCCGGTGGACGATTTCAGCTCGGCAATTTCGGTGGTGGAGAGGGCGTGGAAATCGAGCAGCTTCTCCTGGTATTTCTCCAGCGGATGTCCGGTGATGAAGAAGCCGAGAATTTCCTTCTCGAAGGCAAGCCGCTGGTGCTCGTCCCAGTCGGGGATGGCGGGCAGCGGCTTCTCGGCGGCGTGGTTCTCCTGGTCCTGCTGAAAAACGCCAAACAGTCCGTGCTGGCCCAGTTCGGCATCCTTCTGGGTCTTCTGCGCGTGTTCCATGGCGCTGTCAATGACGGCCATCAGTTGCGCGCGCCGTCCCAGCGGATCCATGGCGCCGCTCTTGATCAGCGACTCGATAACCCGCCGGTTCAGCAGATGAAGATCGACGTTCTCGCAAAACTGGTAGAACGACCGGAAGGCGCCATTCTTCCTGCGCGCGGCGACAATCGATTCGATGGCGTTATGACCAACATTCTTCACCGCCGCCAGGCCGAAGCGGATCGCTTCACCGTGAGGAGTGAAATAGGCGTCACTGACGTTGATGTCCGGCGGCTCGACCGCAATGCCCATCTCGCGGCACTCGTTGATGTACTTCACCACATCATCGGTACTGCCGGAGACGGAGGTCAGCAGGGCGGCCATGAATTCTACCGGATAATGCGTCTTCAGGTATGCCGTCTGATAGGCCAGCAGCGCGTAGGCGGCCGAGTGCGACTTGTTGAAGCCGTAACCGGCGAACTGCTCCATCAGGTCGAAGAGCTTCTCCACCTTCCTCGGGTGAAAGCCGCGTTCGGTCGCTCCGCGCACGAAGCGCTCGCGCTGTTTCGCCATGGCTTCCGGGTCCTTCTTGCCCATCGCGCGGCGCAGCAGGTCGGCCTCGCCCAGGGAGTACCCGGCCAGACGGTTCGCGATCTGCATCACCTGCTCCTGATACACGATGACGCCGAGCGTCTCTTTCAGGATCGGCTCCAGCTCCGGCAGTTCGTACTCGATTCGCTTGCGTCCCCACTTGCGCTCGATGAAATCCTCGATCATGCCGCCCTGAATCGGGCCAGGCCGGTACAGCGCATTTAGCGCCGTGAGATCCTCCACCGCCGTCGGCCTGTAACGGCGCAGCACGTCGCGCATGCCGTGCGACTCAAACTGGAAAACGCCGGAGGTCAGTCCGGTGTGGAAGACCTTCTCGTAAGTCGCCTGGTCATCGAGGGCCAGCTTCTCCATATCCAGCCGCTGCCCGCGCGTCTGCGCGATCAGCCGCAGCGCGTCATCGATGATGGTGAGCGTGGTGAGCCCGAGGAAGTCCATCTTCAGCAGGCCCAGCTTC
This sequence comes from Binatia bacterium, assembly GCA_035516415.1. Classification (GTDB taxonomy): domain Bacteria; phylum Acidobacteriota; class Terriglobia; order Terriglobales; family Acidobacteriaceae; genus Bog-257. The sequence continues at coordinate 9,032 of DATJAI010000104.1, forward strand.
TCCACCGCCTTCATGTCGTAGGCGGTGACGATTTCGTCGTTCTTGGTGCGATGCAGCGGCACCAGGTCGATCAGCGGCTGCGGCGCAATCACCACCCCGGCGGCATGCACTCCGGCGTTGCGCACCAGACCTTCGAGCTTCCTGGCCGTATCGATCAGCTCCTTCGTCTGCGCCTCGTTTTCGTAGGCGGCGGCAAGTGGGGGCGAATCCCTCAGCGCATGGTCGATGGTGATGTTCAGGGTGGAGGGAATCATCTTGCCGATGCGGTCCACTTCGGCGTAGGGAATGTCCATGGCGCGGCCGGAATCCTTGATGGCGGCCTTGGCGGCCATGGTGCCGAAGGTGATGATCTGCGCCACCTGATCGCGCCCGTACTTGCGGGTGACGTAATCGATGACCTCGCCCCGGCGGTTCATGCAGAAGTCAATGTCAATGTCGGGCAGGCTGATGCGCTCAGGGTTGAGGAAGCGCTCGAACAGCAGCTCATTCTGCAGCGGATCGATGTCGGTGATGGCGAGCGCGTAGGCCACCAGCGATCCGGCCGCCGATCCGCGGCCCGGCCCGACCGGGATGTTGCGTTCCTTCGCGAAGCGGATGAAGTCCCAGACGATGAGGAAGTATCCGGCAAACTGCATCTGGCGGATGATTTCGATTTCCCGCGTCAGGCGCTTCTCGTAGTCGTCCAGGGGGTGTTTCAGGCGCCCCATTGTCTGCAGCTCGCGTAGAGTGTTCAGCCGCCTGGCGAAGCCTTCGCGCGTGACGTGTTCGAAGTAGTCCGGCAGCGAGTAGCCGGCCGGCACCTCGAACTGGGGAAACGGGTCGTGGATTTTCTCCAGGCGCACATTGCAGCGCTCGGCGATTTCCAGCGTGCGCGCCAGCACGCGCTCGTAACCGGAGAACACCTTGGCCATCTCGGCCGCGCTCTTTACATAGAACTGGTTGCCGTGGAACTTCAGCCGGTTGGCGTCGTTGATGGACTTGCCCGTCTGGATGCAGACCATTACGTCCTGGGCGTGGGCGTCCTCCTCGCACAGATAGTGGCTGTCGTTGGTGGCCACCAGCGGCAGACCGAGTTCCTGCTCCAGCTTCAGCAGGTTGGGCTGGATGCGCTTCTCTTCCGGCACACCCTGATCCTGAATCTCGAGATAGAAATTACCCTTGCCGAACATGTCGCCGTAGGTGGCGGCAGCTTCCCGCGCGGCCTCATACTTCCCCTCGGCAAGGTTCTCCGCCACCTCGCCCTTCAGACACCCCGAGAGTGCGATCAGTCCCTGTGTGTGCGCGGCGAGAAACTGCTTGCTTACCCGCGGCTTGTAGTAGAAGCCGTGCAGCGACGCCTCGGAGACGATCTTCACCAGATTGCGATAGCCCTGGTCGTTCTCGGCCAGCACGATGAGATGGTTGTAGCTGTCGCCCTCCGGCGCTGCGCGATGATCGTCCTTCTTGCAGATGTAGAGCTCGCAGCCGAGGATCGGTTTGACCTCCGCTTCTTTGGCCGCGTTGACGAACGCCACCGCTCCGAAGATGTTGCCGTGGTCGGTCACGGCGACCGCCGGCATGGCGAGTTCCCTGACGCGGGTTACGAGGCGCTCGATCTCGCAGGCGCCGTCAAGCATCGAGTAATCGGTGTGGAGATGAAGATGGACGAATTCAGATTGCGGCATTCGGGACCCTGATGTGCTGTATCCATTCTATTCGCTCGTGTCGTTGGCTGCGGCCTGAGGAAGATGTGCAAAAACAGGCCAAAACCAGGTCGCGGTGCGTGATGTACAGTTGCAAGCGCCGTGGACCACGCCATTCTCCTCACCCTGGCAGGAATCGTTGCCGGTGCCATTGCCGCCATCTCCGGCTTCGGCATCGGCAGCATCCTGACACCGCTGCTGGCGATGTGGATCGGCACCAGGCTGGCGGTCGCGCTGGTCTCGATCCCGCACTTCATCGGGACCGCGCTGCGTTTCGCGGTGATCCGGCGGCACGTTGACCGGCATGTCCTATGGAGTTTTGGGATCACCAGCGCGGCCGGTGGTCTGGCCGGCGCGCTTCTGCACATCTGGCTGCGCAGCGCGGTTCTCGGCTATATCCTCGGAGCTCTGCTGGTCTTCGCCGGGATCACCGGAATCACGGGAATTGCCGCGCGCATGCGATTCGGCAGACGTGCCGGCTGGATTGCAGGGGCGCTCTCCGGCATCTTCGGCGGACTGGTCGGCAATCAGGGCGGCATCCGCTCAGCCGCCCTGTTGGGGTTCAGTCTGCAGCGGGACGCCTTCGTCGCCACGGCCACCGCCATCGCGCTGCTGGTGGATGTGTTTCGCATGCCGGTGTATGCGGCGCTGCAGTACCGTCAGATGCTGGCGCACTGGCCGCTGGCGGCGATCGCGGCTGCCGGGGTTGTTGCCGGAACGCTCTCGGGAAAGTGGATGCTGCGGCGCATCCCGCAGAACGTCTTCCGCAGGATTGTCGCCGCCATCATTCTCGCGCTGGGTGGGTGGATGCTGGTGCATCCGGGCGCATGAATATCGCAGCTATCGCGGATTCGAGGGCGGCATCTGAGGGCCCGCACCTCCCGGCGAGATCAACTGTCCACCGGTGATGACCTGCCCCGGAGGCGTCTGCCGGCGGAGGACCGGCTGTGTTCGCGACCTTGCATGCGCGCGGTAGGCGAAGATGACGGCGAGCAGCGGTGCAGCCAGCAGCCATCCCCAGAATCCGAAGAACAGACTGAGCACGATGGGGACGATGAGCGACGCCCAGATGGGAACGCGGGCGGTACGGCGCATGATGATCGGCTGTAGCACCAGGCCGTCGGTCACCACCACCACGCCGTACAGAATCAGAACGTAGAGCAGTCCCTCAAAGCCGTTGGTGAAGAGTGCGGTCACCGCCGGCCCGAAAAACGCCAGCACCGGCCCGAAGTGCGGGATGAACTGCAGTCCGGCAGCGAGAATGGCCCAGAAGGGCGCAAGCGGGACGTGCAGATACCGGAGGCCGGCCCACCACAGCGCGCCTACGGCAAGCGAGTCGTAACATTGCGCCACGAACCAGCGCCGCAACGCCTCTCCCGTGAGGCTGATGTGCTGTGAAAACCGCATTACCTGTTGGATGCCCGCCCGCCCGGCAAGGCGCAAGACCCATGCTACACTCGAATTACGTCCCGCACGGAGAGCCTGCTGCGATGAAATTCGGCGTCATCATTTTTCCCGGCTCCAACTGCGACCACGATGCCTGGTGGGTGATTTCGCAGGTAGCCAGGCAGCCGGTGACGTTCCTGTGGCACGACTCTCCGGAGCTGCAGGGCTGCGACGCCATCGTCGTGCCCGGCGGATTCGCCTATGGCGACTATCTGCGCACGGGCGCCATCGCGCGCTTCTCGCCGGTGATGGAATCGGTGCGAAAGTTCGCCGCCGCAGGCGGGCTCGTGCTCGGCATCTGCAATGGGTTTCAAATCCTCTGTGAGGCCGGCCTGCTTCCCGGAGCGCTCATGCGCAACGCGGGGCTGAAGTACGTCTGCAAGCCGGTGCACCTTCGGGTCGAGAGCACCAACACTCCGTACACGCAGCAGCTCACGAAGGGCGAAGTGCTGGAAATTCCCATCGGCCACATGGAAGGCAACTACTTCTGCGACGAGGCTACCCTGGCCGAACTGAAGAACCAGGACCGCATCGTTTTCCGCTACTGCACTCCCTCGGGTGAGATCACGCCTGACGCCAACCCCAACGGATCGCTGGAGAACATTGCCGGTATATGCAGCGAGGGACGCAACGTGCTGGGCATGATGCCGCATCCGGAGCGTGCCAGCGAGCCGGAACTGGGCATGACCGACGGCGCGAAGGTGTTTCAGTCGCTGGTCGCGGCGATGGAGAAGCAGTTGGCAACCAGCCGCTAGCAACTAGCGGCTAGCCACTAGTCGGCCGGCGGCTCTTCACCGGAAAGCCTCTTTGTTCACCACGTACGGCATCTGCGTTATGTCGCCGCCATAGTTCTGCTCCAGCACGTCGATGAGGCCCTGCACGCAGCGGCCGGCCATGCCGCGGGTGGGATCGACCGACAGCCGCGTGATGCTGGCCGCGCTGGCAAAATGCGGATAGAGGCGGCAGCGGTCCGCGATCTCGGGGTCGCGCAGCGGCGAGTCCGGTGGCAGGGGCTCCTTCTCATAGACGTCGAGCGCGGCTCCGGCAATCCATTTTTCCTTCAGCGCCCTGGCCAGCGCGCGCTCATCCACCACCGGACCGCGCGAGGTGTTCACCAGATACGCGGTGGGTTTCATGGTGCGCAGCGTGCGCTCGTTGATGAGGTGCCAGGTGGGCGTCTCGCTCTCGCCTTCGCGCAGCAGCGGTACATGAATGCTGATGAAGTCGCTCTGGCTGAGCGCTTCCTCCATGGGCACGTACCTGATCGAAGTAGGCTCGCGTTGCAGACCGTGCCGGCAGCGAAGCTCCATCAGCTCCTGCACCGCCGCCATGAGCTTCTGGTTCGGGCCCAAGGCCTCGTAGCAGAGGATGTTCATGTCGAAGCCGATGCACTTCTTCACCACCGCCTGTCCGATGCGCCCGGTACCGATGACGCCGATGGTCTTGCCGGTCATCTCGTCGCCCAGAAACGGCAGATAGGGGTGCCAGTAGCCCCACCTGTTCTCACGCACCAGATGCTCGGCGCTCCACAGCTTGCGCGCCAGATCGGCGAGGGCAAACAGCGCGAACTCCGCCGTGGCCTCGGTCAGCACATCGGCCGTGTGGGTGAAAGGAATCCTGTAGCGGTTGGCGTCAGCGCGGTTGATATTGTCGAAGCCGACGGCATATTGCGCCACAACCTTCAGCGTGCCGTTGCCTGCCTCGAAGATCTGGGCGTCAATAGGATCGCGCAGAGTAGTGATGAGGCCGTCGATGCCGCTGCGCACCTTCTCGATGATGAGGCTCCTGGGCGGCGGCTCGGGATGCGGGTAAATTTCCAGTTCGTAGCCGCGCTCGCGCAGGCGATTGAAGGCGGCATCGCCGATATCGGCGGTGGCAAAGACGCGGAAGTTGCGGTCCGGCATTTTTCCTCTTGCGGGAAGCTCTCGAATCGGATGTTATGCGCGAGAGCGCAGCAAAACCCTGGCGAACCGCGCGACCGAACTCATGCAGGCAGTTTGCATCAAAAGATTGTCATCACGACGAGGGCTTTAGCCCGAGGAGGGATCTGCTTCCTGCGCGAAGTGCCGTCCCATTGCCAGCGAACAGCAGATCCCTCGTCGCCCTGAAGGGCTCCTCGGGATGACAATTCTTATTAATACGAGACGCGGGCCTGAAGGCCCGCTCTACCCCACTAGAGATTCTTCTTCCCACTACAGATTCTTCTTCGTCCAATCCTCGATGCGATTGAGGGCCTCGTGCAGATTCTCGACGGAGTTGGCGATGCTGAAGCGCATGTGGCCCTCGCCATAGGCTCCGAACGCCGTGCCCGACAGTCCGGCGACGCCCACATCTTCCAGCAGGGCGTCGGCCAGCTTCTTCGAGGGCCAGCCTGTCTGCCGGATATCCGGAAACGTATAGAAGGCGCCCTTCGGCATGCGGCAGGAAAAGCCCTTGACCTGGTTCAGCCCGCCCACAAACACGTCGCGGCGCCGCTGGAACTCCCGGCGCATCTTTTCCGGCTCGCTCTGGTCGCCGCGCACCGCCTCGATGCCCGCCATCTGGGTGAACGTAGCGGTACACGATGTGGAGTTGGTCGCGAGGCGCGCGAACTGGGCTGCAAGATCGGCCCGCATCACGCCGTAGCCCAGCCGCCAGCCGGTCATGGAATAGGTTTTTGAGAAGCCGCTCAGAATGATGGTCCGCTCCCGGAAACCGTCGACGGAGGCGATGCTGTACGGTTCTCCTTCGAAGAGCAGGCGACTGTAAATTTCATCGCTCAGCACCATGATGTCGCGATCGCCGATGGCGCGGGCGATGTCCAGAACATCCTGGCGGGTGATGATGCCGCCGGTGGGGTTGTGCGGGGAGTTCAGGATGATGAGTTTGGTGCGATTGGTGATCAGGCCGGCGAGCTCATCGATATCCAGCCGGAAGTCGTGCTCCTCGCGCAGCGGAATCGGCACCGGCTTGGCGCTCAGGAAGTTGATCATCGACTCGTAGATGGGGAATCCGGGGTTGGGATAGATGACCTCGTCGCCTTCTTCCACCATCGCGAGCATGGTGAAGAAGATGATGGGCTTGCCGCCAGGAACGATTACGACTTCGTCGGCACTGACTTTGATGCCGCGGGAGGCGGAGACCTCCGCCGCGATGGCCTCGCGCAATTCCGGCAGCCCCTGCGCCGGACCGTAATGGGTGAAGCCCTGGCGCAGCGCCGTGACACCCGCATCGACCACGTTGGCAGGGGTGTCCATGTCAGGCTCGCCGATTTCCAGATGGATAATGCTTCTTCCCTGCCGCTCCAAAGCGCGGGCCCGAACCAGCACTTCGAAGGCAGTTTCCGTTCCCAGGCGCGACATCCGTCTGGCCAGGCGCAATTCGGTCTGTGTGGTAGTCATAGCCAAACCTGTCGATTATACGATGCGCGGCAGCTTGAACGTTATACGGATGAACGGCGGTGAAAAAACGGATTCTGACCACCCCAGCTCGCGCAAACGCGGCGCGAGTTGGGGGCCCCGCACTGCCCGATACGAGCTGAGATGCAAGCCGGCAGGAGCGCTTCTAATACGGCTTCTGGTTCGGCGGAGCTGTGCCGTCGTGTTTTTCGTAAATCGAGTACTGTTGCTGCGGGCGCTTCAGACGGACGGTAATCTCCTGCTCGGGCTGATTGATCTGGAAGTCGTTGCCGAAGGTCTGGAAGCCGTGGGCGATAACCTGCACGCGCAACAGACCGTAAGGAATGCCGTCGAAATGCGTCCTGCCTTCGGCATCGGTCTTCAACTCAAATCCGGCGCGCATCTGCCTGCCGTTCTTCCCTACCGGATGCAGGACGACGGCGGCATTACGGATCGGCTTTCCGCTGTCATCCTTGAGCACGACGAAGGTGGTGGAGGACTGAGGCCCTTCGTCCTTCTTGTCACCGGCGGCGAGCACGACGGAAATCAGCGACAGAGCCAGAATGAGCAGCGGGCGGCGTGGCATGGGACTCATTCTAGGCAAAGGGACCTGCCGCCGCAATGCAACTGCATGGCGTCGCGGGTTGCGGAGACACGGGCCCCCCAAGCGATAGAATTGTTCCTGCGATGAACCGGCTGCTCGTCTCCCTGCACAAAAGATCGCGGGAGCAGAAGCATCGGATGTTCCTGCGCCTGATGCGCCCGACGCCGGAGATGCGCATCCTCAACGTAGGTGCAACCGGGACGCAGCTCGGTCTTTCCCAGCAGTTCGAATCAGCTTACCGATATCATTCCCGGATCGTGGGCGGTGGCATCTCACTGGCAGAGGCAGAGGATTATCGCGCCAGCTTCCCCGGAGTTCAGGCCGTGGTGTTTGACGGCTGCGCCCTGCCGTTTGCCGACAGGTCCTTCGACATCGTTTATTCCAACGCGGTCCTCGAACATCTGCCGGGAAACGAATATGTCAGCCGGTTTGCCGCGGAGATCCAGCGTGTAGGAAAGGGCTGGTTCATCACCACGCCCAACCTCTGGTATCCGGTGGAACCCCATTACCATCTGCCCTTCGTGCAGTTCCTCCCGCAGACGGCGCAGCGACGCCTGGTTCGTCGCCTGGGGAAACTCCCCTACCATCATTTGCAGCTGCTCACCGCGAAGCAATTGAGGAAACTGTTTCACGCCGGCGAGGTGACCGGCTGCCGGGTTACGTTTTTTCCGGAAACCCTGGTCGCGTGGCGAGCGCCGTCAGTCTGAATCGGTGCTGGGTTGCCGCTTCAGCGTGGGACGCCCGTCGTCCTTCTGGTCAGGGGCGTTGCTGGAATCCTGGCTCGCGGTTCCGGAAGCCGTATCGTTGGAGCTTGCCCTCTTCAGCAGCACCGGACGGCCGGGATCCTGCCTGCCGCCGCGCAGCCGCCGCCCGTTTTCCAGCGCCAGCAGACGCGCCTTCACGTCCTCAAATTCGCTGGTATCGACAATATATTCGCTGCGGTCGGGCAGATATTTGCGGATTTCGTCCTGCGCCGCCTCAATGCGCTCGACATTCATGGGGTGAGTGGCAAAGGCTTTGGCCACGAGATTGGGCTTCTTCTTTTCCACATTCAGCTTCTCGAAGAACTGCACGAAAGCCTGGGGATCGTAGCCGGTGGCGTAGTCGTATTCCAGGCCAAGCAGATCGGCCTCACGCTCGGCATCGCGGGAAAATTTCAGAAAACCCAGAGGCACGGCCAGCCCGGCCACTTCGCTGACCGCGTAGGCGACCGGTCCGCCGATGAAGATGAGCGGCACCGAAGCCATGTTCCAGATCTGCGCCCGGGTCATGTTTTTTGTGGCGTGGCGGGCAGCGACGTGCGCGATCTCGTGCGCCATGACGCCGGCGAGCTCGGCTTCGTTGTCGGCTGCCAGAATCAGTCCGCTGTTGACATAGAAGAAACCGCCCGGCAGGGCGAAGGCGTTTACCTCATCGGTGTCCAGGACCTTGATGGTGAAGGGGACGCGGGCGTCGGAGTTACGCACCAGGTTCTGCCCAATGCGGTTGATGTATTCATTCACGACCGGATCGGTAACCAGCCGCGCGCTCGATTCGACCTCCTGCGCCAAGTGCCGTCCCAACGCCATTTCGCGGTCGAGAGAGTAGAAGTCCAGCCCGCTTCCGACGTTGCGGCGGCCGATGAGGGTGACGTTGTACTTCGGGGCAAGGTTCGGATCGGGCTTGGCCGCCACCGTTGATTTCAGAGCGGGCGGGGTTGCTTCGGTAATCGGGCTGACTGACGGCTGCTGCGAGCCTGCCGTCTGCATGTCGCTTGTCGCGGGACCGGCAGCCATGGCCTGGCCGGCGCCAGGCGAAGCCGGCTTCTTCGCTGCCGCCTCGACGGTTTGCGGCTGGTCTGCCGGCGGGGTGGATGAAACCTGTGCAGCGACAAAGATGGGCCAGCACAGGACTGCGGCCAGAACTGACACTACGCTCCTGCGTCGCAGCGTGAAGCTCGACGGGGCTCGAATGGCACGGAGGACTGGCACGGTCGCACCTGACCTTTTCCCGATTATGCTGCCAAACTCACCGATATGGGAACTGTAAAGTTCACCAGTGACGCCGCGTGAAAAGCAGGAGACGATTGCGAATTACTCGGCATAGATGCGTGCCCTGTCTCCATGGATACCTTTGCTGCGGCGCTGGCCGCCAAAGTCGATGGAGCAGGCGGTACAAGGCCGCGGACGCGATGCATTCGAAGTTAGTGTAAGCCGATTATTTGCAAGCACTTAGCTTGGTTTACGCGGACTAATGGCGGGCCACCGCAGCTTGACAGGAGTAGCCTAGTTACCCTATCATTAGCACTCGTCAGGACAGAGTGCTAACAGAGACTCTGCCTCCTGCAGCCTTGCTGTACTCCAAGGTTCATCAACAGCCGACCCGCAATTCAGGGCGGCAAAGCGTCAAGGCAATTAACCCAAGGCAGATTGAAAGGAGCTTTTCGAATGGCTACCAAGCTGACTCCCCTGCACGACCGCATCGTGGTTCGCCGCGTAGAGGAGGCCGAAACCACGCGTGGCGGAATCATCATCCCTGACAGCGCCAAAGACAAGCCGCAGGAAGGTGAAGTGATCTCCGTTGGCCGGGGCAAGACCAATGACAAGGGCGAGACTTTCCCCCTCGATGTCAAGGCCGGCGATCGCATCCTGTTCGGCAAGTATGCGGGCACCGAAATCAAGATTGACGGCGAAGACTTCCTGATCATGCGCGAGGAAGAAGTGCTCGGCGTTCTGGAAGGCGCCGGCAAGCCCAAGGAGCACGCGGCGTCGAAGAAGTAGTGGTCAGTGGCTAGCGGCCAGTGGCCAGTTGAAAAACCGGCGACCACGGCCAGCCGACTGAAAACGCCGTCAACAGAAGTTCGAAACGAGTTCAGGAAATCAGGTCAGAGCAGTGCAGGGTTTTAACCAGCCACTGGCCACTGACTACTCGAGTTCATCAAGACTTTGAAGGAGAAGATACACAATGGCAAAACAGATTCTGCATGGTGAAGATTCCCGTCAGTCGATTCTTCGCGGCGTGAATGTTCTGGCTGATGCGGTGAAGGTCACCCTCGGTCCCAAGGGCCGCAACGTGGTGATCGAGAAGAAATTCGGGTCGCCGCTCATCACCAAGGACGGGGTCACGGTCGCCAAGGAAATCGAACTGAAGGACCCGCTGGAGAACATGGGCGCGCAGATGGTGCGCGAAGTGGCCTCCAAGACCTCCGATGTTGCCGGCGACGGCACCACCACCGCAACCGTGCTGGCGCAGTCCATCTATCGCGAAGGCGTCAAGACCGTGGCTGCCGGCGCCAATCCCATGGCCCTGAAGCGCGGCATCGAGAAAGCCGTTACCGCCGTCTGCGGCACCCTGGATGAGGACGGCAACCGCAAGGGCGCGGCCCTCGACAAGTTCTCGCAGAAGGTTTCCGGCGAGATGATCGCGCAGGTCGGCACCATCTCCGCCAACAATGACGAGACCATCGGCAAAATCATCGCCGAGGCCATGAAGAAGGTTGGCAAGGATGGCGTCATCACGGTAGAGGAAGCCAAGACGATGGAGACGCAGCTCGAAGTCGTCGAGGGCATGCAGTTCGACCGCGGCTACCTCTCGCCGTATTTCGTTACCGATCCGGAGCGCATGGAAGCGGTGCTGGAGAACGCCTACATCCTGATCCACGAAAAGAAAATTTCCTCGATGAAGGACCTGCTTCCTCTGCTTGAGCAGATCGCCAAGGGCGGACGGCCGCTGGTCATCATCGCCGAGGATGTGGAAGGTGAAGCGCTGGCGACCCTGGTGGTCAACAAGCTGCGCGGCACCCTGCAGGTTGCGTCGGTGAAGGCCCCTGGCTTCGGCGACCGTCGCAAGGCCATGCTGCAGGACATCGCCATCCTCACCGGTGGCAAGGCCATCACAGAAGATCTTGGCATCAAGCTGGAGAACGTCCAGATCCAGGACCTTGGCCAGGCCAAGAAGATCACCATCGACAAGGACAACACGACCATTGTCGAAGGCAAGGGCAAGGCCAGCGAGATCGAAGGCCGGGTGAAGGAAATCCGCAGCCAGATCGAGAAGACCACCAGCGACTACGACCGCGAGAAACTGCAGGAGCGGCTGGCGAAGCTGGTGGGCGGTGTTGCCGTCATCAAGGTCGGCGCGGCCACCGAAACCGAGATGAAAGAGAAGAAGGCCCGCGTGGAGGACGCGATGCATGCTACCCGCGCGGCGGTGGAGGAGGGCATCGTTCCCGGCGGCGGCGTGGCGCTGATGCGCTGCGGCGAAGCCATCGAGGCGCTGAAGCTGGAGGGCGACGAGAAGATCGGCGCCAACATCGTGCGGCGCGCCCTGGAAGAGCCCCTGCGCCAGATCGTGGGCAATGCCGGCGAAGAGGGCGCCATTGTCGTCGGCCGCATCCGCGACCAGAAGGACCCCAACTTCGGCTTTGATGCCCAGACCGGCCACTTCACCGACCTGGTGAAGGCCGGCGTCATCGATCCGACCAAGGTCACCCGCACCGCCCTGCAGAACGCAGGCTCGATCGCAGCTCTGATGTTGACCACCGAAGCCCTGGTATCGGAGATTCCGGAAGAGAAGAAGGAACCGGCGATGCCTCACGGCGGCGGCGGCATGGGCGGGATGTACTGAGCGCGCAATCCGCGGCGTCCGAGCCGCGGGCGCTCATCCTGAGCGAGGGACTTTAGTCCTGAGTCGAAGGATCTCGCAGCAGCTGGCAACTAGCAACTAGCTAAGAGCAAAGACAAAGGCCTCGCAGCAATGCGGGGCCTTTTGACTAGCAGTCAGCAGTCAGCAGTCAGTAGTCAGCAGTCAGTAGTCAGCAGTCAGCTAGCAGCAATCGGCTAACAACTGGGTAGCCTCAACTCAATCCGGTTTCGCCTGAGCGGGGTTTGTTTGTCCTGACAACTGACAACCGACAACCAATGGGCACGCGAAACACTTCTTTACCGAAAGGGCCAATGCTTCCGGCAGAGCTGAACGTCATACTGGCGATGACGAAAGGAGTGCCCGGCTCTGAACCCCAGGTGCAAATGGCTAGCTCTACTTCTTGTACCCTGCGTTTTATTGATTGCGGTCGCCGCACAGGACACGCAGAGGTTCGAGACCTTCGGTGGCTACTCCTTCACTCACGGCAGCGCATTTCTCCCATCTGGGAGCAATTCGAGCGGCTGGGACACCTCGACCACTGTCTTCCTGAAGCGCTGGTTTGGCATCACAAGCGACTTTGCCGGCCACTACGTCGCCGCCAACTTCCTGGTGCCTTACCCTCCTCCGCCGTACGTCACTCCGGGGGTCGACAGAGAGACCGCGCACTCTTACAGCTTTTTGTTCGGGCCGCACTTCACCTATCGCCACTCGCGTTATGCGCCCTTTGTTCAGTCGTTGTTCGGCGTGCAGCATAACTGGGTGAGCGATATGGAGCTGACTCTGCCAACCTGCACCCCGCCGGCCACTTGCGGCTCGGCGGGTGCCGGTAGCACCGTCAGCGGCTCCGAGACCAAATTCGCCATGGCAGTCGGCGGAGGGCTGGACATCGCACTTGGCCACGGTATCTTCGTGCGTCCCGTCCAGGCGGAATATCTGCTGAACCGCTTGTGCTGTGAGGTGGTGGTGCAACACGGGATCTTTCATGCTTTCGACTACAACAGCAACGCCTTCCGCTACTCGACCGGCATCACGTTTCGCTTCGGGCAGCATCTCGGAAGGAAGCAGTGAGCGGACAAGGAGGGGGGCCCGCGGTTTTTGTGCCTGTCACTGGGTGCCCAGGCTACCAAGCTGAAAATCCGGGCAGGACGGCGAGGTTGCACCGCCCTGCCGGAAGAGTGAGCGTCGCCAGCCTACTTTCGCGCGGCTGAGCCCAGGCCCAGGGTCTGGCCAGGAGTCTTTCTGCCGACCCCGGCCGTGGGACCGACAATGCTGGTAACGCCAACCGTATTGGCACGGGCGCTGGCGTTGGCGCTGGTTTTCATGGTCGCACTGGCCTGCCGCGAGCCGATCGCCGAGGCTCCGGGGCGAGCACTGGCCAGTCCGGATTTCGCCCACGCACCCACCGCGAGGGCAGTCATGCAGACGAACAACATCATTGTGCTTTTCATAATCTTGTCTCCTCACAAGTGATCTGGATTGGCCGTCTCAGAGTGCCCTCTATCAGGCGCCGGCGAAATTCGCTGCACCGGATAGAACCGCTCCGAGGGTTCGGCTCAACTGGTGCTGAGTGTGCCGCAGGAGCCGCAGACGGACAATGCACCGGGAATGATTTGCTTCTGACTTCGGGGTGATTCGGGATAAGTCGTGCGATGGCGCTGAGTTGCGTCAGGAATCTGGGTCGAGATTACCTCGAAAGCCTGCTGTGATTTGGGATGAAAATCCCCGCGCAGGCAAAACCGGCCTAGACGGGGCAGCCTCACGATCTTGCCTGGGCCACCCCGCCGGTTGAAGGCGTCGTACACGGCCCGTGGCAGCGCCCGCCGTCACCGGCCTGCCCTCGACATCGTAGCTGTAGGTGTTGATGCCGTCGCTGGTCACGTTGCATTCAGATCGTAATCGAAACTGACCATGACGACCTTCATAGAATGATCCTTATTTACCCAGGTCTCGAAAACCGCGAGAGCTGGGGCACCCGCCGTAAAACCGGGTTAGGCCCTTTGTCACACTGCAAGGCTACAATGGACGGTATGACTTCGCTGTGACGGGCGCTGCCAGCCCTGGTGATCTGTTTTCCCACACATTCGCCGCCGTTTGTGGATCTGTGGGAGAGAGGAGTTGATCGGCCAACCATTTATGTTGACACCAAATCAGTCCCACTCATTCCAAAACCCGGAATGAGTGGGGCACCCGGCCGGGACACATCGCGGTGCCGCGCGGATTTCAACTAAGGTCTAATGTCGGAAAGCATTCCTCAGTAACTTACAGCCAATAGCTAACCATGGAAGCTAACAGAAACATAAGCAGTCTAAAAAGTGCAGGACCCACCTCAAAGAAGCCAAACCGCATAAGTAAAACAGCGGGACACAAAAATAGCAGCCCGAAGAGAGCGGTTGCGATTCGCTGAATATAGGTTGCATTCGGTGAACCTCTCCACACAAAAGCATCGACCAGAGCACCATTTCTCAACGTGTCCGGCCAGACGGTATTCCTTTGCCGAGCCTCGATCTCGTCCAATGGTTTCCACCTGCCTGGCGGTTTCATGTTGTCCCCTTTGCCTTTGGATTGTGGTTCTCAGAAATGCGGCTAGGGAATATGATGCGGCCGCGTAGAAAGGCAGTGTGACTGCGAGTTGGACGAAGGCAAAAAGGGGGGAGGGGGGTACCCTGGTTTTGGACAGGGGCGGAGCCAATTGCCATGAGAGAAGTTGGCAGTTGCCGGTGGTCACTTCGCAGCAAGGAAAGCCCCGCATCACTGTGGGCTGCTTTTCGGGGCTGAAGCCCCGAATTCTTCCCAAGCGGCTGAGACGCCGGCCTGAAGGGCGGCTCTACCCAGGCAAAACGTACCAAGCTGCCAGCCACCCATCTCGCGCAAAATGCGGGGATCCCGGGCTGGGCTGCCCGACTTTCACCGGGTGCAACGGCTTTAGTGCTTGATTGCCCACATCACCCACGCGGCAAGAATGACGCCTCCGACGAACAGCGCGAAACAGTATGCGCCGTAGCGGACCATGTCGCGCGGGCTGTTGCGCTGCGTGATGCCGAAGACAATGGACGCGCAGACGGCAAACAGCAGGGCGGCGTTGAAGTGCGAGAGTTCGAAGGTCATTGTTTCTTGCCGATGGCGATGTGGTAGGCGTCCACGATGGCGATGATGTTCAGCAGTCCGGCCACCACGATGTACTTGGTGCCATAGTCGGCCACGGCGCGATGAATGTTGCCGATACCCCAGTCCATGATGCGGGCCGCGAAATACAGCAAGCCGGTGCACAGGTCGCCGACGAATCCCAGGATGTCGAGCAGATCGCCGGTGTTGGGGGCGTACACCTTGCCCTGCATGCCCAGGCCGGCGAAGAACATGCCGCAGATGGCCACCATCAGCAGCAACCCGCGAATCCAGCGGCGCTGAATGATGTGTCCGAGGCCCGGCAGCAACCACGCGGCAATGGGCGCAATGGTGGGCATGGAGCCGGTTTGCGGCGCGGCCTTGGCGGGGCGCTGCATGGTGGCTGTGTTTTGCGGGTTGGCCATCAGATGAGCACCAGTTCGTTCTGCACCCTGCCGGTCACTTCGCCCCTGCCGTTGCGGATCATCATGTTGATCTCGCTGCGCACCCCGAACTCCGGCAGGTAAATGCCGGGCTCGACCGAGAAGCAGGTGTTGGGCAGGATCTCGCGATCGTCCCTGGTCTCCAGATTATCAAGATTGGCGCCATTGCCGTGAATGTCGCCGGTGATGGAGTGCCCGGTGCGATGGATGAAGTACTTGCCCCATCCCCTGCCGTCGATGAATTCGCGCACCGCGCGATCCACCTCGCAGCCGCAGATTTTGTGGCCGCCGTCGAAGGCCTGTTGTACCGCGCGGATCCCGGTATCGCGCGCGCCGCGAACGATCTCGAATACTTCGCGCTGTTTGTCGCTCGGCGTGCCCACCGCTCCCGTCCAGGTGATGTCGTAATAGACGGAGTCGGGCTCGACGCGTTTCGCCCAGATGTCGAGCAGCACGAAGTCGCCCTGGCGGATGGGCGCGGAGGTGGCCGACGTCGGCTCGTAATGCGGATCTCCGCTGTGCGCGTTGACACTCACGTTCGGCGGATCCTCGGTCATCAGGCCCTCGCGTTTGAAGGCTTCCAGAATCCATTGCTGCATTCCGAACTCATGCGTGCCGCCGTTGCGAACCCGCCGTCCGATTTCCTGAAAGAAGGCCGCAGTGATCCTGTCCACGCCGTCGCGGGCCTTGAAGTGCGAGGCCATCTGCGCCTCGGTCAGCGTCGCCTCGAAAAGTGCCACCAGGTTCGCCGAGCTGACGATCTGCTTGCCGAAACTCTGCACCAGCTCCAGCATGCCCGCGTCCACCAGCGAGATGTAAGGGATCTGGTTATTGGGCGAGTACTGCATCGTGACTTCGTGGTAGGGCTTGAGCATGGCTTCCAGTTCCTGCCACAGCTCCTGCCACGCCGAGTATTCCATCTTCCTGCCGGGCAGCGAGTCGAGATGATGGCTCTCGATGCGGTGGACCAGCTTGGCCGGCTCGCCAATGGCGGGAACCACATAGAACCATCGCCGCGTGACCATCATACCGGCCGGCAGGCCGAGCACGCGGTAGGCGATGGGATCGCGATGATGATGATCGTAGAAGAGCCAGCACTCGTGCCCGCCATCGCGCAGCGCCGCCTGAATTTCGGGGAGATTCATTGCAGTTCATTGTAAATGAAAGCGCCGGCTTGCCAGGCCGAAGCAACTCGCAATCCGCGTGGCGCCTGGCTGTGAGATTTGCGGATGTGGTGCAGCTTGAGCTGCGGTCGCCGGCTGCCAGATTACAGTTACTGAATGCCGGCAGCCTTTGTTCTCTTGCCCAATATTTTTTCTCCCGTCATCGCCGGCAGCGTCTCGCACGCCGTTCGCAGCACCCGTCGTGGCGCGCGATCGCGGATGCTCATCAAGTACGCGACCGTCTGCTCGGGATTGGCTTTGGCCGCCTCGCGCAGCAGCCAGCCCACTCCCTTCCGCACCATGTCGTCGTCGCTGCCCAGCAGCAGTTCGGTCACACGCTGAACGTGGTCGAAGTTCCCGTGCCGGCGCGTGCTGTGGATCAGGCTGACCGCCGCGGCGCGCCGATGCCAGCGGCCCTTCGACTTCGCCCAGCGCAGTGGGCGCGCCAGCAACCTCGCATCGGCGGCGATCATCGGTCCGAGCAGGTAATGTGCCAGCGCGTCGTCGTCCGCCCAGGAGCTTACGCGATCCAGCCAGCTTTCGAACAGCCTGAACTCCGGCTTGCCGAGCTCTCCCACAATTCCCTGCAGCATCAGGACGGCGAAGATTTTCTCTTCCAGTACGTCTCCGCTGAACAGCCGGTCCGCAACCTGCAGCAGGAAGGGCGGGCCGTTTTGAGCGACGATTGTCCGCCGGAAGCGCACCGCGACTTTGCGCAGCTCGGCGGTGTACCAGCCGCGCGACTTCACCTCCTGCCTGAAGAATCGCCGGACCTCTTCGGTGTGTGGCGCCGACGCGCCATCCAGCAGCACGCGGCGGATATGTTCGGCGACATAAGCGGGAGATTTGCTCATAAAAGGCAGCACGAGCAATCAGCACCTGGCACAATCGAGGCAGGTTGCCGCGCGCATTTACTTGACCCGATTTTGGCCACGCGTGATCTACTAGTCGGTTCTTATCAGCCTGTCATACACCCACAGCAGAATCGCCGTCAGCACGCCCACGCCCGTAATTACCCACCACATCACTCCCGCCTGGTGCTTTACCTCGCCGAAATAGTGAAGCAGAAAACCGCCGATCGGTCCGGCGATCAGCGATCCGATACCCAGCGGCAGGAAAGCGAAGCCCATGTACGTTCCCTGCTGTCCCGAGGGCGCCAACCGCGAGATGTATTCGTAATAGCGCGGCGACTGCGTGATCTCGCCGAGCGCGACCGCGATGAGCGTGAGCACTACGCCTGTCACCGTTGGCCTCACGATCAGGATGATCCAGGCCAGCGCCGTGATCAGAGTGCCGAGAATGACGGCGGTGAAGGCGTGAATCCGCTGCGTCAGCAGATTGATCGCCACCGTGAGCGAGATCACCACCAGCGGCCCGGTCACCAGCAGCAGCTCGGTGTCGGCGCGCGCATTGATATAGTCATGGATGTAGAGCGGCAGGGTAATGAACTCCTGCCAGTACACGATCCAGTAGCCGGTGAAGATCACCAGAAACAGCATGAAGCGTGGGTTGGTGACGACTGTCCAGAAATTCCTGCCGGCCTGCGCCAGGCTCGTCGTCTCCGCCTCATCATGCCGTCGCGGTTCGCGGAAGAACAGCAGCACCGCCACAAACATCAGGAAAACGCTGAGTGCAGCCACGCGAAAAACGTTCTCCACCCGCATGCGCCGATGCACAAAGGACGCGACATAGGGGCCCGCCGCGCCGCCGATGTTCACCAGCGTGTAATAAATGGAGTAGCCGATGGAGCGGACATTTTCCTTCGAGGCGCGCGCGGTTGTGCCCACCACGCTCGGCTTGACCAGGGCGATGCCCAGCGCCGGAATGGCCAGCACAAAGGTCGCCAGCGCCAGCAGCGGAACGCTCTGGCGCACCGGCGCCAGCCACGGTGCGCTCAGCGAGCCCAGCAGGAAGTAGGCGCAGCTCAGGATCAGGTAGGCCAGCGAAAGCGCGCGGCGAAAGCCCATGCGGTCGGCCAGGGTTCCCCCGAAAACCGCAAGAAACCACACCAGCCCGCCGAAAAATCCCGTGAGCGTGCCGGCCTGCTCGATGGGGAAACGGAGCACCTCGTGCAGATATCGCGCCAGCGAAGCGAAGGCCGCGTAATAGGACAGCCGCTCAAACAGCTCGCTAAGGTTGGCCACCCAGAAGGGCCGCCCGAAGCCGGTGCGGATGTCGCGCCAGCGCTGTTCCAGACTCAAATCGTTGTCCTCATCGCTTCAGTCGCCTCTCCGTCTTCAGCTCTCCGCTTACCGGCAGGGTGTTGTGTAACTGACCTTGATAAATGAACTTAACAGTACTGACAAGCGTTTTCCCTTGCCTGCGGGCCCGACCATCTTCCCATTCCGGTTTGCCAGGTTACCTTCGTGCTCTGCAAGTCGATTTCCGCCTGCATACTCCTGTATTTTTGGCACTATCCTGCCAAGCGGGTGACGTGTCGGCCGGGGTGTCTGACCCTGCAAGGGGAAGACAACGTACCTCGTGCGTCCGGCATGGCCGCTGGCTACAGCGGAGATTCACCCTCAGATGTCAGTTGTGTCAGCGTCGGTCGGCACTGCGCAATTGGCAGCTGGCACTCGGCGCTTGGCACCCGGCACCGGGGAGTTGCCATCCGCCACCTGTCGCTTCCTGTTCGCCAGGTGCTGAGTGCTGATGCCACATGTAACTGCAGGCCGCTCAGTTACACCGCGCTGCCGCCGACCCCGCCGCTGGCAGGCGGTTCTCCCCGCTCGCCGTACTCTGCATTTGATATCTTCGTTCTATGACTCTTTCGCCCGGCATCTGCGGCGTGATCCTCGCCGCCGGCGCCTCCAGTCGCATGGGACGCGACAAGGCGCTGCTGCCCTGGCCGCCCGTCGCCGAAGGAACGCCGGCCGCCAACACCTTCCTGGGCGCCAGCATCGACCTGCTGCAGCCGTACACCGATTTGGTGATTGTCGTTGCCGGCAGGAACGCTCCGGCAATCACCCCGGTGGCCTATACCCACGGGGCATTTGTGGCGGTGAATCGTCAGCCCGAGCGGGGGCAGTTCAGCTCGCTGCACGTCGGTCTGCAGGAGGTCCTGAACCGTGGCCGCGACGCGGCTTTCGTGGCATTAATCGATCGGCCCCCGGTTTTGCCTCGCACCGTGCAGCAACTGCGCGACGCCTTCCTCTATGCCCCTCCGGGCATCTGGGCCGTGGTTCCCGAGTTCCGGCGCGGCGAGCAGGTCCTTCATGGCCATCCCATTCTCGTCGGCCGCGAGATGATCGAAGCCTTCCTGCATGTCCCCGTTACCGCTACCGCCCGCGATGTCGAGCACCAGTACCAGCCGCACATTCAGTACCTTCCCGTTGACGATCCCCGGCTCGGTATCAACATCGACACTCCGGAAGATTATGTGCGCCTCGCCGGCACCGAGGCGATTTTTTCGGAGAAGCGGTTTTGACTTTACCGGATCTTCCTCCGTCCGCCAGCCAGTTCATCCAGTCGGTACTCGAGCTCAGGCCCTCAATTGCCGTCTTCGACTGCGATGGGACGCTATGGAGCGGCGATGCTGGAGCCGACTTCTTCTACTGGGAGATCGAGCGCGGTCTGGTAAGTCCGGAAGTGTGCGAATGGGCGCTGGCACGCTACAGGGAATACGCTGCCGGACTTGTGGATGAAGAGCGGATGTGCGGCGAGATGGTAACCATGAATCGCGGCCTGCCGCACCAGCTCCTGCAGCATTCCGCCCGGCAGTTCTTTGATGAAATCGTCAGCCCTCGTATCTTTCCCGACTTGCAGGAGCTGACCCGGCGTTTGGCGGAGCGGGGCTGCGAGCTGTGGGCCGTTTCCTCCACCAACAGTTGGCTGGTAGAGGTTGGGGCCGCGCACTTTGGCATAGCGCGT
Organism: Binatia bacterium; assembly: GCA_035516415.1. GTDB lineage: Bacteria > Acidobacteriota > Terriglobia > Terriglobales > Acidobacteriaceae > Bog-257. Next base: position 29,342 of record DATJAI010000104.1, read on the forward strand.
GATCATGTGATCGCCGCCTGCGTCTGCATCGAGGACGGCTGCGCCACTGACAGCCTCATCCGCGTTCCCACCGACGAGCTGAAGGCTTTCGCAGTTCGCGAACTCATCGCGAAACCCGTGGACATGGCGTTCGGCAATTCGCTTCACGATCTGGCGATGCTGGAAATGGCCAGGCATCCCTTCTGCGTGAACCCCAATTCCGACCTGCAGCCGATTGCGAGCGAGCGTCACTGGCCCATCTACTGGCCAGCGGCAACCAGATAGCCCGCGGAACTCCTGCATCGCCTGACCCAACGACCGCCCTCTCACGCTTCTGCTTTGCGACTGTACCTGCCGGACAGAAACAGAGTACACATCCAGCTACTCCGGGCAGCAGCTATGTTGCGCCTCCATCAAAAACTCCGGGAGCACACAACAGTTCTCGTCCAGAATGCGTCCATTGTGCGTACAGGTGCCGTGATCATGTTCCCGTCTCTGCTTCGCACCCGAGTTCCTGCTTCAGCCTTTGTTTTGCTTCTCGCTACTTTCCTGGCCGGGTGTGGCGGAGGCACGTCGAATATCCCCACCGGCAGCTCCGGCAATTCTGGCGGATCTGGCGGTTCCAGCAATCCCATGGTCACCGTCACTCTGAGCGCCACGCCGGGCACCATCAATGCCGGGCAGAGTTCCACGTTGTCCTGGACCTCCACCAACGCCACGTCGGCGCAAATTGACAATGGCATCGGCTCCGTCACTTTGCCGGCCGGCAGCACTACCGTGACCCCGACCCAGACCACCACTTACACCATTACCGCAACTGGAGCAGGCGGTCAGCAGGCGACAGCGCAGGCTACCGTTACCGTACAGCCGGCTTCACTCGGCAGCATCGAGCACGTCATCTTCATGCTCCAGGAAAATCGCAGCTTCGACACCTATTTCGGTATGCTCAACCCCTATCGGCAAAGCAACAACTGGAACGTTGGCGATGACGGCAATACCTACACGGTCGACGGTATCGATGACAAGCTCTCGCGCTTCGTGAACTATGACGACGAAGGTCAGCCCTTCGGCCTCTTCCGGTTCAACAGCACCTGCATTGATGACATGAGCTCCGCCTGGCTGGAAAGCTACGGCGACGTCAACCGTTACGATTTTCTTCTGAACCGTCCCATCCTGATGGATGGGTTCGTGCACACCGCGGAGGGCTTCGCCAAATCGGGTTCGGGTGACGGGGAATTTACCGATCTGGTTGGCAAGCGCGCCATGGGTTATTACGACCAGGGCTATCTAAACTACTACTACTTCATGGCTGCCCAGTTCGCGATTTCCGACCGCTGGTTCTCGCCGGTCTCCAGCAAGAGCACGCCCAACCGCATTGCCACCATGACCGGCGGAACCACCCAGGGTCTGGTGCGCGATCCCTTCGTCGACGACAGATTTACAAACACCCTCAGTATCCCCACCATCTTCCAGGAACTGGATCAGGCCGGTGTCTCCTGGAAGATCTACTACTCAATTACCGAGGGGGGCTGCACCGACAATGACGGCGACTGCGGCCAGGGCGGACACTCCAGCGACTATCCCGTCACCACTTTCTCCGACTTCTCGTATTCCAACATCTACCTGTATGGCAACCCGCAGCACCTGCCGTGCAATCCGCCAACCATCGGCTCGCTACAGGCTGTGGGCGACGCCAGCAACTCTTTCTGTATCGACATCAACCACATCGCGCCGCTGGACCACTATATGACCGATGTGGCCAATAACACCCTGCCCAGCTATGCCTTCATCGAAGCGGCTTACGGCCATGGCGACGAGCACCCAGGCTCCGGACAATCGATTCTCGAAGGGCAACAGCAGGTCGCAAGCCTCATCAACGCCCTCATGCAAAGCCCTTCATGGCAGAGTTCGGTGTTTTTCCTCAGCTACGACGAACCGGGAGGGCCGTTCGATCATGTTCCTCCGGTGCCGAACCACTCCAACGACAACACCGACAGCGGGCTGGGCACCATCCCCGACATCAGCACAATCGCCGTTAACGCTGACGGATACTACCCTTGCCTGCCGGCCGGGGGAATGCCCACCCTTCATTGTGACCTCAAGCCGACTGATCCGGGAGCCAACCCCGGCGACGCACCTGCCAGGGAAGGTTTCGCCGCCCAGCTTGGCTTCCGCGTGCCCAATCTGGTGATCTCGCCGTTTGTGCGCCGGCACTACGTCTCCCACGTGCCTATGGACCACACCGCAATCATCAGGTTCGTCGAGAACCGCTTCATCAATGGAAGCGCTCATCTGACGCAGCGCGATGCCGCGCAGCCGGACCTTCTCGACTTTTTCGACTTCACCCGCGTGCCCTGGCTCACCCCGCCAACACCCCCGGCTCCAACCACGCCGAATCCGTCCACGTGCACGCCGGACAACATGTAGCGGGATTCACGCCAGAGGTCGTTTCGGTCTATTACTGCATGCCATGCGGCCTCCCAGGCGATTTCTGGCGGTGCGCCAAAACGGAGGCCCCACAGGACGTCCGTTCGCTCCCTATGGGGCTGCGGCTCGCGTCACGGCTGCGTCGCCTTCCCCGCTGCGCCGGCCTTTGCTACCTTCGTGTAGGTGATCGTCATTGCCTTCTTCATCGAGTTGACGTCCGGGCCCATCTCCATCGTCATGACAAACGAGTTCGGCTTCCAGTCGGAGTAGGTGAAGCGGGAGGCCATCTTCTGCCCGTTCATTTCACTTTCCATGGTGCCCACCAGGTTATCGCCTTCCCACTTCGTCGTGCCGCTGGTATCGCAGCCACCCGGAGTCATGTTGTCGCACCACATGCCCCGGTAAACCTGGGCTTTCGAATCCCACCAGAACACGCCGAGGCCGTTGAAATTTTCTCCCATTGCTCCCGACGAGTGATACTTCTCCATCATCGACAGTCCGGCAGGTCCTGGGGTCAGCATGGCCGTACCCTTGCCGCTGCCGCCATTGGGCATCATGGGATTGGGATAATGCTTCTCGGTCACGGTCCAGTTGCCCGCCATCATCTTGATCAGCTTCGTCATTTCCGGTGCGGGCTTCGGCATCGGCATGGCGGGCGCCTGAGCCGATTTGGCGGCTTTGGACCCGGACGGCGCTGCCGCCTCCTGCGCGCTGAGTGTCGTCAGACACATTGCGAGCACGGCGATCAGAATTGCCCCTTTTCGAATGGTCGTCATCATCCCTCCTCAGAGTAAAATCCTGCGGCAGAAATTCTATACGAGCTTGGCCGCCGTGCCTAACCGGCATGAGTAGAATCCCCGGCGCTGGTTAGGGCCGCCGCCTCTTCTGCCCCTGCCTCCGCTGCCTAACCTGTGTTATCATTTTTGATGGTTAGAAGGAGAAAGAGAATGTCTGCGATTCAGCGAATCCTTGACCACTACGACGATGTGCTGAACGGCTCACCTTGGCACGGC
>DATJAI010000105.1:0-27460 GCA_035516415.1 Binatia bacterium
GCCCCTGCATCTCAGCAGCTACAGCCGTTCCGTTCAACCAGCCTTACCGGCACGACTGAAGTGCCCTGACAGAAGTCAAACCTGCGCCGCGGCCGTCCTCGTCTGCAGCTTTTGTTTGACCAGGTTCTCTACCCCTCCGGCGATTACCAGCGACTGCGGCACACTGCCCAGCGCCGGAAACGCGAACTCCTCGCCTGCGTAGCGGATCGTGCTCGCGGCAAAGTCAACCTCGGTCATCCCGCCGGGGATGATCGTCTTCTCCCCGCCCGCGACCGCGCCGGCAAATTTCGCGCGCAGCCGGTTCACGAGCTCCGGCGTCTCAATACACACAAAGCCGTTGTTGAACGCGTTGCGCAGATATGTCTGCGAAAGGCTTCCGGCAATCACCAGCGGAATGCCCTTGCACTTTAGCGCGGTCACCGCCTGCTCGCGGCTCGAACCTGTGCCGAAGTTGAAGCCGCCGACGACCACATCGCCTGCCGCCGTCCGCGCTGCAAATTGCGGATCGTAGTTTTCCATCACCACGCGCGCCATCATCTCCGGCGTCATATCTTCGCGATAGGTATAGTCCTTGCCGTAGATTCCGTCGGTGTTCAGATTGTCCTGCGGCAGGAACACGAGCCGTCCGCGCACGCTCGCCGGAAATCCCGGCAGGATCCTGACCTTCTCCGCCGCAGTCGAAGCTGCAGCGAACTCTCCAAAGCGGCGCGTCATTTTGCGAACCTGCGGCTGTCCTGGGCCGCAGATGTATCCCGCTATCGCCGATGCCGCCACCACCTCCGGGCTGCCCAGATAGCACTGCGCATCGCGCGAGCCCATGCGTCCCTTGAAGTTTCGATTGGTCGCCGAGATTCCCACCTCGCCCGGCTCCAGCAGTCCGGTGCCCAGCCCGATGCACGGCCCGCATCCCGAGGGCAGCGGATGCGCGCCGGCATCGAGAAACACCTGCCAGATGCCCCGTTTCTCGGCTTCTTCCTGCACGCTGCGGCTGGCCGCTGCGAGATAGAACTGTACGCCATCGGCGATTTCCCTCCCCCGCAATACCTTCGCGGCAGCTTCCAGGTCTTCCAGTCGCGAGTTCACGCAGGAGACAAGGTATGCCTTCTGGATCGCAATCTTCCTGCCGGCAACTTGCGCGACAGACTCCATCACTTGCACGGTGTCCGGCCCTGAGACGTGCGGCGTGACTTCCGCCAGATCGAGGGTTATGCGCGCAGCATATACCGCGTCATGATCTGGAGCCGGCGGATTCGCGCGCCAATCCGAGAATTGTCCCTGCGGAATTCGAGCGATGCCCCGCGCGCGCAACTCACGCTTACGCGCTTGCAGATAATCCAGCGTGATCTCGTCCACGGGGAACCAGCCCACCAGCGCGCCCCACTCCGTGGACATGTTGGCGATGGTCAGGCGCGCGTCCATGCTGAGCGAGGTCACGCCCGGTCCTGTGAACTCGACAGCGGCGTTCAGCACCTCTTCCCGGTTGTACAGGCCACACAGCGTGATGATCACGTCCTTGCCGCTGACGCCCGGCCCCAGCCTGCCCTCGAGCACAACCTGCACCGTGCGCGGAATCTGCCACCAGAACTCGCCCGTCGCCCAGATGGCGGCTGCGTCGGTGCGCACCACGGGCGTGCCGATTGCGCCGAGCGCGCCGTACATATTCGAGTGTGAATCGGAGGCGACGACGAACGTACCCGGCAGCACGTAACCCTGCTCCACCATGATCTGGTGTCCGATACCCGTGCCTGGGGGATAGAAGTCGATGCCGTGCTCACGCGCGAACCCCTCCATGCTGCGATATTTCGCGAGGTTCGACTCGTCCGTGTTCTGGATATCGTGATCGGCAGTGAACACGGGCTGCGCGGAATCGTGCACGCGCGTCGCGCCTATGGCGTTGAATTTCTTCATCACCGCCGAGGTGTTGTCGTGCGTCATCACATGAAAGGGCCGGATGGAGAGGAAGTCGCCGGCGCGCAGCGGGCGATCCGGTCCCTCCGCCATGTGGGATTGGGCGATCTTTTCGACGATGGTCTGTGGCATCAGCGGCCTCCTGCCGCAGACTCCCGGTCCGCCCTGAACAGCTTCATCAGCTCGGTCACGCTCGACTGCTTCTCCAGCTTCCAGATGGCGTCCAACGCCCGGCGGCGCGTCTCGCGCGACATCACCGGCCCGGCCAGCGCTTCGAATTTCTCCTCGACTTCTTTGTCCGTAAGCGGATTGCGCGGATCGCCTTTGGGATAGTCGAGCTGCTGCATGAACTCGCGTCCGTCGATGGTATGGATCCTGACGATCACCCGCTGCAGTGCGGGAAACACCTTCTCGATCTCGGAATCGGCGGTGACCACGATCTTCCTGAGCTGCGCGCGGATGGTGGGGTCCATGATCTTTGCCGGCGTGAACTGCAGGGGCGTGACCTGACGCTCCGCGATGGCCGCGGCGATCACGTAGGGCAGCGAGTGGTCAGCCGTCTCCTTCGTATGCGGATCGTACTTGCTGGGATCGCTCAGGATGTCGGCCCCACGTGCCGTGGTGCGGATGTGAACCTTCGCGATGTCGTTAGGCGCCAGGCCGTGGTCCTTCACCAGCGCCAGCACCGCAGAGATGGGCGTGTGCGTCAGCGCTTCGGCAGGGAACGCCTTCATCCCACATTGCGTGATACGCCAGGACTCCCCCAGTCCGTCGGTGAGCAGGTTCAGCTTCCACTCCGGCCCCAGGCAATGGACCAGGCCCTCCTTGCCGTCGATAACATGCTCCGGGCCGGTGTAGCCTTTCTCCGCCAGCAGGACGGCCAGCATGCCGCTCTGTGTGGCCAGAGGATCGACGGTGTTCTTCATCATCGTGAGCCTGCCGGCTGTCACCGCGCCCAGGCTGGCGCGCGCGCTGCCGCTGATGCCGATGGCGTGCTGAATCTGCTCCGCAGTCAGGTGCAGCATCCGGCCGGCGACAATGGGCGAGACAAACGCGGTCAGGGTTGCGTGATGCCAGCCGCGCTCGCGGATACCGGGGAAAGCCGCCTCGCATAGCCGCATTTCGAACTCGTGTCCGAGCACCAGCCCGACCACCAGCTCGCGGCCATCGCTGCCGGCGCGTTCACAGGCCGCGATTGCGGCGGGGAAAATGTCGGAGGGATGCGAAGGATCCTGCTTCCAGTAAATGTCGTTATAGTCCATGCAGCGGACCATCAGCGAATTAGCCAGCGTCGCGGAGACCGGATCGATCCGTTTGCCGCTGCCGATGACGGTCGCTTTGCCCGGACCGGCAATCTCGTCCAGCACCGCGAGCGCAAGGGCGACATCGTGCTGCCGATATCCGCCCAGCGCGCAGCCGATACTGTCGAGCAGGAAGCGCTTGGCCTGATAGACCGCGTCCTGCGAAAGGTGCTCGAATCGCAGGCCCGACGCCCACTCCGACATTGTGGCAGTGATGGTTGGCCTGTTTGTAGCCTTCGTCGGAGCTGTCGTAGTCGCCATCTATCGCCTCCCTACTTTCCCAGGTTCCTGAACGGCAGGAACGCCATGAAATCGGCGTGGTGCACGATGTAAGCTTCGGTGGTGCGTTTCACCAGGTCGCCCTCGGCGGCATGCGCCGCGATGATGTGACAGACTGCGTCCGGCACACCACATTCCATCGCCAGGGCGACTCCGGTGAAGGGGTGCCGGAGCATCTCGCCGCGCCTGCTCTGCCGCGTCTTGCCGTCCACGTTCTCGTACTCCAGCAGCTTGCCCACGTCGGCAAGGATGGCGCCGGCGATCACCGTATCCAGGTCGATGGGCAACGCGCGACCCATGAATTCGATCATGCTCTCGGCGGCCTTGCGCGCGATGTGCACCACGCAGCGCTTGTGCTCCATGAAGGTCGTCGGGCAGTCTGGCACCAACAGCGTAAACGGGATACGGTCCAGGTCCTCGGGCGTCAGAGGGCTGAGTTCCAGCGCCCGCTCCCAGGTTCGCGTGACCTGCTCTCGCAAGTCGGGTGAGCCGATCCAACCGATCTCGGGCCACAGTTTGAGGACCGCATCGCGCATGAACGTCCCTTCCATTCCAGACCGCCCTGTCGCCAGGTGCGCGGGACGCAAGCTCTGGACGCCTGTCTAACCGCGTACCCGCAAACGGATATTCGTATCACTTTTGCGGCGCGCGGGCTATGACCCGCGTCACATTGGAGCTGTGGAACACAGGGTCTTTTCTGTTGCGGCTGCCGCAGCCGGAGCGCATACTTGGCGCCGGAGGCGCTCCAATGGCAAGCGAAGGTGCCGCTCCTCAGCGCATCCGCGATGGCGGCAGTTGGACAGGGGCGGTTGCCTCGCTGGCCGTCGGCGCGGCCTTCCTGGCGCTCTGGTTCTGGCTGCTGCCGCAGTGGCTGGGCTTTCGGCCTGACCTGGCCGGCCTCGCGCGATGGCGCTGGCTTGCGGCTGTTCCTTCCGCCCTCGGCTTTGGGGTGGCATTGCGCTGCGTATGGGACTTCGGGTGGACAGGCCGCGGAACTCCGGCGCCGGTGGCTCCTCCGAGGCGTCTGGTTGTGGTGGGCTTCTATCGCTATGTGCGAAATCCGATGTATGTCGGCTTCCTGGTTGGATGGTTCGGATTATGGGTAATCTTCGGACGCGCCAACACCGCCGCGATCACGATCGCCATTATTTTTGTGCTGGCTGTGGTTCTGGTGGTCCACCTGTACGAAGAACCGACGTTGCGGAAAATGTTCGGCGCCGACTATGAGGAATATTGCCGCAATGTGCCACGCTGGCTGCCGCGCCTGCGGCCGTGGGCGCAGCGCACGCCCGGCTAGGTCGATACCCTGTTTCCGCCTCGCGCAATTGGACACACAGACACAGATGTATGAAGATTTTCTGAGCGGTCCTCGGCTGCATTCGCCCGAATGGACTCATTCCGGTTTGTGTGCCCTTCCGGCAGCTCTTGTGCATGATGCGTCGCCTGCAAATCCTGATCTTCCTCTTCATTCTGGCTGTTGGCGGCTGCGCATTCGCTCAGGGAGGCCCGCCCTACTTCACCAACGATCCCGGAACTCCCGGTCCCAAAAACTGGGAGATCAATATCGGGTACATTCCTCTTCTCTATAGCGGCAATTCGGCCAGCCACACGCCGGACCTGGACATTAACTTTGGCGTCGGCAAGCGCATCCAGCTGACGTACGAAAATGCCTGGCTGCGCGTGTGGGAGCAGGGCAGTGAACCGAAATATGGCCTGGGGCAATCGAATTTCGGCGTCAAGTGGCGCTTTTACGATGCCGGGGAGGGGGGATGGTCGATCGGGACGTTCCCGCAAGGATTCGTCAACAATCCCAACGGTTCGGTAAAGCGCGGTATCACTCCCGCAAGCCAGTCGTTCCTCCTGCCATTCGAATTTGCCAGGAAGTTCGGTCCGCTGGATGCAAATTTCGAACTCGGCTACAGCTTTGTCCATGACGGTCCGAACGGATGGCTCACCGGCCTGGTCGTGGGCCACACGTTTAAGCGGTTGGAAATCGATACGGAGTTCTACAACACCAGCACGTACAATCCCTATTTAAGCCAGCCGACGCTCGACGCCGGGATGCGCTACCGCCTCCACAATCCCATCATCCTGCTCCTCATGGCTGGTCGCAGCCTCGAGTCCGCGAGCCATACTCAGCCCTACTTTGTGGGATATTTCGGTTTGCAGTTCCTGCTGCCTACACGGGCCTATAATGCCGACAGTCCTGAGCCAAAGACAGAGAAGCCGAATCCGTGAGGAGTAATGAATTCACATTGTCCAGGTCATATGCTCGACCTGATTCGTGATTTCGTCCGGCGGGGTCTGCGGCGGAAAGCGCATGGGCTTGCCGATCACAACCCTCAACTGTCCCGGACGTGCGATCCTGTGGCCCTTCTGCTTCATCTCCCACAGCCCGTCAATGCGCATGGGAAGCACCGGAACATTGAGGCGCGCTGCCAGCATGCCCAGGCCCGAGCGGAAGGGGGTTGGCCTGCCGTCGGGCGTTCGCTGGCCTTCGGAATAGACCAGCACGTTGTAGGCGCGGTCCACCGACTCGCCCGCGTACGCGAAGCTCTCGCGCACTCCCGACTGTTGCGGCAGCGGGAAGACGTTGAACAGGGCGACCACGAGGTAGTATCCCACTTTGTAGGACAGGCGCAGAAACGGATTCCAGCTCCGTGGCGGGCGCCACATCTCCCACAGCAACTCCCCCCACATTCCAACCGCCAGTTTGCGGCGCAGCCGCGGCGGCAGAGCCCTCAACGCAAATCCCACATCGACGTACGTGACGTGATTGCAACTGATCAGCAGCGGGCCCCTGACGCCGTGCAGGTTCTCGCGACCGACGATCTTCGGGTGGGCCATGATCATTGTGGCCGGCCACGAGAGCAGGTAATAGACCACCTCGCGAATCCAGGTAACGGGCCAGCGTTGCGCCCAGCGCGGATAGCGGTATCCGCTGAACGGCGATTTCTCCGGCTGGCGCAGCAGACGCTCCAGATCGGCCACCGTGCTGACTTTGGTAAAGTCCGCCTGGTCGAGATCAACCTGGTAGCGATCTTCGAGCGCGCTCATCAGCTCTACGCGGTCCATGGAGTTCAGATTGAGGTCGCTTTCCAGGCTGGCACCGGGAGCGAGGGTGCCCATCCTGCGCCCGGTGATGCGCGCGATGAGGTCGGCTAGCGCGCTTTGCGCCGCGGGACCTGCCCCGTCAGAGGCAAGGTGCTGTTGCACCGCCGCCTGGATTACGGCGGTCTGCGGCTTCTGCGTGGGCGTGCGGGGAAAGTCCTCGTCCGGCCACACCAGCCAGCGGCGAATCTGCTGATAATCGGCCAGCTGCCGGTTGGCTTCCCTGACTACAGCCTGCGCATCCATAGCCCCCGACGAGTCCCGGGGTTGGATCTGTCGGGGCAGTGAGTCGCGCAGCACCAGCACGGCGCAAGGCTCGGCGTTGCCGCCCTGATCAAGGCCAACCACGACGCAATCGCGGACCCCCGGCTGCCGCCGCAGCGCCGCCTCCAGGTCCTCTGGATAGACCTTCATCCCCTCGCGAGTGACGATGACGTTTTTCCTGCGGCCTTTGAAGTAAAGATTGCCTTCGGCGTCCAGTTCGCCGATGTCGCCGGTGTGGAACCAGCCCTCCTCGTTCAGGACCGGCTTCAGTTCCTTGCCCTGCCAGTAGCCGGCGGCAACGTTAGCGCCGCGCACCAGAATTTCACCGCTTTCGTCCAGCCTGATCTCGCGGCCCTCGAGTACTTTGCCGATGGAGCGCTGGCTGCTGCGAAAGGGATGATTCAGCGAGATGAGCGAAGTGGTTTCGGTGAGCCCGTAGCCCTGAATCACTACAAAGCTCAGCCTGCGCCAGAACTCCTCTGTACCGGCATCGAGGGCCGCGCCGCCGGAAATGAAGGCCCAGAACTTCCAGCCGAAGCGGTTGTGAATCCTTCGGAAGCGCCACCAGCGCTTCACGAAGTGCTCGTCTTTGGCGGCGGCGAACTGGCGCTGGAACCACTGCTGCCTCCCCGCCACTTCCATGTCGCGCTCGATCTTGTCCTTGAGCGACTCCATCAGCCGCGGAACCGCGACGACCACCGAGGCGCGCTCTTTTTTGATGACCTGGAGAACTTCCGACGGATTCAGCGACTCCTGGAAGATCACGGTGGCCGCCAGCAGTTGCGGAAGAAAAATCCCCAGGAACTGCCCGAAGACATGGCTGAGCGGGAGCAGGTTCACAAATCGCAGAGGATGAAAGACGCGTTCATAGCGGCGGTAGTTCCCGATCTCGCGCTCCAGCGGTTCGAGATTTGCCAGGATGTTGCCGTGCGAGATGACGACGCCGCGCGGTTCTGCCGTGGTGCCCGAGGTGAAGACGATCTCGACGATGTCGTCGCGCGCGAGGGCAGGCGGAGTGACGGGCGAATCGGGGTGGGCCGCGATCTCCTCGCGCAGCCCCTCCAGATGCAACCATGCGATCCCCGGTACCTCGTTCCGGGCCGAGCCGACGCACAACTTCGCCTCAACCTGCTGGGCCACGCGCTGCGCGAAATCGGGAGCGGCAATCCGGTCGATGGGAACGACGATGGCGCCCCGCAGCAGACATCCGAAGAAGGCCGCAACCCATTCGGCACAGTTTTCGCCCCAGATCAGGACTTTGTCGCCTTTGCCGATGCCGCGGGTCTCCAGTTCGCGGGCAAAACGCTGCGCGCCGCCAAGCACATCGCCGTAGGTCCAGCGCTCGGTGCGATAGCCCCGGCGATGCACGCAGGCTGCCTCGCGCGCATGGCGACGGAAGTTGTCCAGGTATTCCAGCAGGCTGGTGCGGGCCATCGCTCACAGTGTAACTGTTGACGACGCTCGCACCGTACCTCGGCTAGTGCGGGCCTTCACCCGGCTCCCGGATTGTGCCGCATTTGGCGCCCTGGGTGGGTCAGGCCCGCGTTCATGGCGTTTGTTGTTGCCGTTCCATGCGGGCTTCAGCCCGCGAGCGGATCAACATGTCGTTACGCCGCCGAACTCCTCTCGACCGCGTGCTGCGCTGGACGATAGTGTCCGGGTTCGGCGCGGAAGGCAACGGAGAAGCGGTTCCAGCCATTAATGGCAACGACGGCGAGGGTCAGCTTCACCAGCTCCTCCGGCGAGAAGTGCTTGCGAGCAAGGGTAAAGACCTCGTCGGGCACGTGGGTCTCGCTGACTTTGGTGACCGACTCGGCCCAGGCAAACGCAGCGCGCTCGCGCTCGCTGTAGAGATCGCTCTCCTCCCACACACTCACCAGGTCAATGCGCAACTCGCTCTCTCCCGCCGCGCGCAGGTCCTTGCTGTGCATGTCAATGCAATACGCACAGCCGTTGATGCGCGAGACCAGCAGGTCAACCAGGTTGAGCAGACCGGGTTCCAGCCCGCTGTTGTTGACGTGCTTCTGCAAATCCATCATGGCTTCAAGAACACCGTGGGATGCTACTGCGTAGTTCAGTCTGGCCGGCATGATTCACTCCTCAAAATTATTGTGATCGGGATGCAGGCCACGATCCAAGGCCTTTGCGGCCCAGGCTGACTCTGCGCTTCCCAAAGTTGGGGATGTGCCGGGCGCCAGATGGTTTCGCAAAAAGCTGCGATTATCGCCGGTAGCTGAACAGCAAAGGCAGTGCGTCCCGGGTACGCTCGTGCCTGACAGGATCAAGCGCCCGTTGCCGGGCTGGACGTTTTGTGTTTCTGCTCGAACTGGCTCCTGCTCACGAAGGCCCGCCCTATGGTTCCATACCCGATCACCTCATTCCCGTTGTGCGCGCTTACGCGAAAGGTGAGAAAGCGTCCGTTGATGGACTCCAGCACGGCCTCGCATTTGACGCTGGTGCCGATGCCGGTGGCTGCGCGATGGACCACGTTGATGGCCGTGCCCACACTGACCTCGTCGCCCTCGCAGAAGGGCAGCAGCGCCTCGAAGCCGGCGGCCTCCATCCAGCCGATCATGTGCGGGGTCGAGAGCACCGGCGGCAGTTCCGGCTTCCATGCGCTCAGGGTGTGCTGAAATTCCACGCGCCTTTCCACTTCGCCGCGTGTGCCGATAGGGACAGCTCTTGCCATCTTTCGAGATTAACGGTGCGGCGTCTCGCTGTCATCCCAATCAGAAAGGAACCTGTTCCCGATACGGCCAGTTTTGCCCGCGTCTGCGCACAAAATTGTGTGTTCCGACCGAAGTGGGTGTACCATATCGCTGTTTCAGCCGCAGGTGCGCGATATGCGATAAGGGTTGCGCGGGACACTTGTGCGTCGCCTGCGGTACCCGTCATGAGCCTCTATGCTAAAGGGGTACTGTCGCTGGCTGGAGGGCGAATTTCTCCCGGCCAGAGCCAAAACCATTCGTCACTTCAATTGCAGGGAGATTACTGTATGCTTCGGGTCCTGTTTTCCATCCTGATCGTGGGTTCCCTCTTCATCATTCCCGCGGACGCCCAGACATCGGCGAATGCCATGCCCGCCGCTTCTTCCGCGCCCACCAGCACTCCCGCGCCGGGAGGACGCAAGAAGCGCGTCGCCATCTTCGATTTTGACTATGCGACCGTGCAATCGGCATCTGCCGCGGCCTTCGGCACCAATATCGATGTCGGCAAGGGAATATCCGATCTGCTGGTGCGTCACCTTGTTCAGGACGGCACCTACTCCGTGATCGAGCGCAGGGCCATGGACAAGATCCTTGCGGAGCAGAATTTTTCCAACAGCGACCGCGCTGATGCCAACTCGGCGGCGAAAATCGGCCGGCTTCTGGGGGTGGATGCCATCATTGTGGGCAGTGTTACCCAGTTCGGCTACGACAACAAGAACACCAATATCGGCGGCGGCGGAGGCGGCTGGGGGGGCCGATTCGGCGTCGGCGGCTTCAGCCACAAGAATAGCAAGGCGGTGGTGCAGGTTGACGCGCGCCTGGTGAACATTGACACCGCCGAAATCATGGGTGTTGCCACCGGCAAGGGCGAGTCCTCGCGCGAAAGCACGTCATTGCTTGGCGGAGGCGGCGGGTGGCATGGCTGGGGCGGTGGGGCCGTGGACTTTGGCAGCAGCGACTTCCAGCAGACGATCCTGGGTGAAGCCGTGAACGCAGCAGTGACCCAGCTCAGCACCGATCTGGTTGCTGATGCCCCTAAACTGGTGGCGCGCACCATCAGCGTGGAGGGCCTCGTGGCTGCGGTGGACGGCGGCCAGGTCGTCCTGAATATCGGGTCGAAGGCTGGTCTTAAGGTCGGCGATCAACTCACGGTGAAGCGCATCACCAAAGAGATCAAGGATCCATCGACCGGCAAGGTCATCCGCAAGATGACCTCCGATGTCGGCGTTATTCGCCTGACGGATGTGGACGAAATCTCCGCAGTTGGGTCTCCGGTCTCGGGTTCGGGCTTCAAGGTGGGCGATGAGGTAAAGACAATTACCCAGTAAACGGATCCCTGTCCGGCAGCCGCGCGATTCGTCCGAAGATGCGGAGATTGCGCTTGCGAAGCAGGTTTCGTCACGGCGGCTATCGGGCCGCCCTGTCTCTTCCCACAACAATCCGGCATGTACGCCCGCTCGCTTTTCCTGGAGAGGAGAGCAGGCCTCCAGGCCTACGCCAACGAGGCTCAAAAATAGAAGTGGCGCTGAGGTCTGCGGCCTCAGCGCCGCTATCGTCAGGGAAAGGCCTGGCACGCGAGCCGGAGGGCCCGCTCTACATGTCCTACGCCTGCGCCGGCCGCTCGCCGGGCTGGACGTTCGCACCGCCGGGCATCGGTTTCAGCACCTGCTGCACATCTTCCTTCGCAGGCGGAGCGTTGGGATTCACACGGGCCGGCAGTTCCTTGCCTTCGATGATCATCTGGATCTCGCTGGCATCGAGGACCTCGCGCTCCAGCAGCGCTATGGCGATCTTCTCCAGCACCGGCCGGTTGGTTTCCAGGATGTGACGCGCCGAATTGTAGCCGTCATCGACGAAGCGGCGGACCTCCTCATCGATCTTCTGCGCCGTCTCCTCGCTGAAATCGCGGTGCTGGCTGATCTCGCGGCCAAGAAATATCTGCTCTTCCTTCTTGCCGAAGGTAATCGGCCCCAGCGATGACATGCCAAATTCGCAAACCATCTTGCGCGCCAGGTCCGACGCCTGCTCGATATCATTGCCCGCGCCTGTGGTCATGGTGTTGAGGAACAGTTCCTCGGCCACACGTCCGCCCATCATGATGGCCAGCCGCGTTTCGAGGTAATCGCGCGTGTAGGTGTGCTTGTCGTCGATGGGCAACTGCATGGTCACGCCCAGCGCCATACCACGCGGGATGATCGTGACCTTATGGAGCGGGTCGGAGTGTTCGCGCAGCGCCGCGACCAGAGCGTGGCCGGCCTCGTGATAGGCGGTGACCTTCTTCTCCTCATCGGAGAGCAGCATCGACTTCCGCTCGGCGCCCATCAGGACCTTGTCCTTGGCCTGCTCGAAGTCGTACATCAGCACGGTCTTGCGGTTCTGGCGCGCGGCATTCAGGGCCGCCTCGTTCACCATGTTGGCCAGATCGGCGCCGGAAAATCCCGGGGTGCCGCGGGCCAGGACGCCAAGATCGACATCGTCGCTGATTGGGATCTTGCGGGTGTGGACGCGCAGTATCTCTTCGCGCCCGCGAACATCGGGACGTGAAACCACCACACGGCGATCGAAGCGGCCCGGGCGCAGCAGCGCCGGATCGAGCACATCGGGTCGGTTGGTAGCGGCGATCAGGATGACGCCCTCATTCGACTCGAAGCCGTCCATCTCGACCAGCAACTGGTTCAGCGTCTGCTCGCGCTCGTCGTGTCCACCGCCGAGCCCTGCCCCGCGATGACGGCCCACGGCGTCAATTTCGTCGATGAAGATGATGCAGGGGGCGTTCTTCTTGCCCTGCTCAAAGAGGTCGCGGACGCGGCTTGCGCCCACGCCGACGAACATCTCCACAAAATCCGAGCCCGAGATGCTGAAGAACGGCACGTTGGCCTCGCCGGCCACAGCGCGCGCCAGCAAAGTCTTGCCCGTTCCCGGAGGTCCAACCAGCAGCACGCCCTTGGGAATGCGGCCGCCCAGCTTCTGGAACTTCTGCGCTTCGCGCAGGAACTCGATGATTTCCTTCAGTTCTTCCTTGGCCTCGTCCACGCCGGCCACGTCCTTAAAGGTCACCTTCTTCTGCTGCATGGAGAGCAGGCGGGCACGGCTTTTGCCGAACGACAGCGCCTTATTTCCGCCGGTCTGCATCTGGCGGATCATGATGAACCACAACGCACCCAGCAGAATGAAGGGCGCAAGATTCAGCAGCCACGTCGGCCAGCCCCCGCCCTGCGCATCTTTCACCGTGATATTGACGCCCTTGTCGCGCAGCTCCTTGATCATATCGGGATAGCTGGCGGGCGCGGTGGTGTGGAATCCTGCCTTGTCGTTCTTGTACTTGCCGCGGACCTCCTGGCCGATCATGGTCACCTCAGTGACATTGCCCTGATCGACCTGGGAGAGGAACTCCGAAAAGGTGATATCGCGCTCTTTCGGGCCGGAGTTCGCACCCTTGACGACCTGCCAGAGCAGTACGCCGGAGAGCACGATCACCAGCCAGAACACGACCGTCTTAACCGTCGAATTCACCGAAAACTCCTGTTTTAAGGGACAGACACGGACGCGCCTCTACATATAGATGCTGCCCGCCCTGGCCGGATTTACGAATTCCGGCCCACTACCGATTGTAACCCGCGGCTAAACGGAACGGTGCAAAAGACTTGTACAAAAATCGACCTAAAGGTAATCGTTCTTCCTTTGGAACCGGGTGAGGAGCCGATCCAGGCATTTAGAGCACCTGAATCCTGACTGCAACCCCTTTTTCATTCCAGCGGTAAGCCTGGGCGACCGGGAAATCCCGGACCCATACGATCTCCGAGCCGTGCAGGGCGACCGTCCAGCCATGCCGCTCCGCCGGCGGAACCCGCCTCTCGGCGAATAGCCGCTTCAGCTTCTCGCCGGAACGGCTGTGCGCCGGCCAGAAGCGGTCTCCCGGGTGCCAGTTGCGGACCACGAGCTCCGGCCCCAGCAGATCGCAGCTGAGCAGGTCACCGCCGGGCATCTCGCGGGCGAACTCCTCCGCGACCGTCAGGGCCTGCACCGTCAGCCCGAGCGCTGCGATGTGGACCTCGCCGGGAATAGGCAATAGGCAGCGGTAGTCAACAACGGTTTCGCGGCCGGAGGTGCAGACCTGCAGCCATCCTCCACTTTGCCGGGCGATGCGCCCGCCCGGAAGTTCGGTTCTGGTTACCTCGCCCAGAGCGCAACGCCGCAATGCCTCGATGTCTTCAAAATCCAGCGTTAGCCCCTGAAGTTCGGAGAAGCGCTTCAGCAGCCGCCGCTGCATTGCGGCCGGCAATAGCCGGAAACGTCGGAGGTTTAGTCGTTCGGGTTGTCGCCCTATGCGGAAATCCGGAACTTGCCCCGGCAGCGTCGAATCCTTCGAGTTTGCGCACGGTACGCCGATTGTCCCTGGCTCCCGCGCGCTGCCGGCCGGAGCGAGGGCGGCCAGTTCCCGCTCCACCTCCGTCTGCCAGTATTCCTCTTCGGCGCGTGAGAGCTCGCCCAGGTCGCTCAGAACCTGACGGATGCCGGGGTTGTAGTCGCGCATGAGCAGCGGCAGCAGCTCGTGGCGCACCCGGTTACGCAGGAAGCGCCGGTCGAGGTTGGTTTCGTCTTCGCGCCACAGTTGAGCCATGGAGGTGAGATAAGCCTGAACTTCGGCGCGCGAGACGCATAGCAGCGGGCGGACCACGCGAAAACGATGAGGACCGCCTTGTGCCTGCTCGCATTGCAGCAGGATGGGATAGATTCCTGCCAAACCCCTCGTTCCCGCGCCGCGGATTAGTTTCAGCAGGACGGTTTCCGCCTGGTCATCCGCCGTGTGGGCGGTAGCAACACAGTCAAATCGCTGCTCCTGGGCGATTCCGGCCAGCCATTGATATCGCAAGGCCCGCGCCGCGGCTTCCGTACCGATTTTGCGGGCAACCGCGTAATCGCGGACATTGCCTCGCCCGACGATGAACTCGAGCGAGTGCGCCTTTGCGAGCTCGCCGACAAACGCCTCATCGGCGGTTGCCTGCTCGCCTCTCAGTCCGTGGTTGAAGTGAGCCACCGCGAGGACGATGCCCAATTCGGCTCGCAGCTCCAGCAGCACGCGCAACAGGGCAACCGAGTCCGCCCCGCCGGAGACGGCCACGGCCACGCGATCTCCGGCGCGCATCATTGCCCGTTGACGGATGTAGTGAAGTGCCTTGTCGCGCACAGGGTAATACTATCGCTGTTCGATGGTCGGTGTTCGCTTTTCGCCGGGCGGACCTCGCGAGGGCGAAATGGGAATATTCGTCTTCTACTTCGATAGCATCCCCAGGGCAGCGCGGAAGATTGCGTCGAAGTTCTCCCGTCCGGCCGACTGGATCGCACGTTCGACCGCCTTTTCCGCCAAAGAGCGCTGATAACCGAGGTTGGTCAGCGCCGACATAACGTCTTCCTCCACAGCCGAATGTGCCGCCGCCGGCTGCGGCGAGCCGAAACCCTCCAGCTTGTCGCGCAATTCCACGCACATGCGTTCGGCGGTCTTGCGGCCAATCCCGGGAATCCTGGTAAGCCGGGCGAAATCGTTGGCCCGAATGGCTCCCACCATGTCGCCGGTGGCCATGCCGCTCAGGATGGTAATGGCCAGCTTCGGCCCGATGCCGCTGACAGTTATCAGCTTCTCAAACAGCTGTTTCTCCTCCGCGCGCAGGAAGCCGTAGAGAGCCAGTGCGTCCTCGCGCACATGCGTGTGGATGTGCAGCGCAACCTCATTGCCTGCAGGAGGCAGTTCGGAAAAGGTCGGCACCGAAATGATGACGTCGTAGCCCACGCCGCCCGCTTCAACTATCGCCTGATTGGGATGCCGGACGATCAGCCGTCCACGAATATGCGCAATCATGGAAGTCAGTTGTCAGTGGCCGGTTGCCGGCCTCAGTTCTGCCTGTCGCACACTCATCTTAAACCGGAGCCGGAAAGTCCATCTGGTATGCTTTCCGGTTTGCCTCTGGGACAGGTTCGAGGGTTATGCGAAAGGCGGGGGAGTTGGCGGCTGATCCGGTAATTCTGGTACACGGGGGGGCATGGGCCATTCCGCAAGACATGCTGGAGGCGCACTTACGGGGCGTGAAAGCCGCGGCGGCACAGGGCTGGGAGATTCTGCGGCATGGCGGAAGCTCGCTGGACGCGATCGAGGCGGCGGTGGTAGCGATGGAGGAGGATGAGACCTTCGACGCCGGCCGCGGCTCATTCCTGAACATGGACGGCCGGGTGCAGCTCGACGCCCTCATCATGGACGGAGCAACGCTGCGCGCGGGAGGGGTGGGTTGCGTCGAACACATCCGCAACCCCATCCGCGCGGCCAAAAAGATACTGACCGAAAGCCCCCACGTATATTTTGTCGGCATTGGCGCCGAGCGCTTCGCCCAGGAGCACGGCGTCGAGCTGTGTCCCAATGAGGAGCTGGTGCTCCCGCGCGAGGTGGAACGGTTGCGCGAGGCGAAGAAGCAGGCCTACCTGAAGATGCCGGATGAGTTCGGTCCCACCCGCTCGCACGATACGGTAGGCGCAGTGGCGCTGGATTCTCAGGGCAACATTGCCGCCGCCACGTCAACCGGTGGCACGCTGAACAAGGCGCCGGGACGCGTTGGAGATTCTTCACTGGTCGGCTGCGGCTGCTACGCCGATAACCGCAGCGCGGCAGTTTCGACAACCGGCTGGGGAGAACCGATGATGAAACTGGTACTTGCGAAGTGGACCGCTGACCGGGTGGAAGACGGACAGGCCCCGCAAGAGGCCGCACAGCAGGCCCTCTATTACCTGAAAGCGCGGCTGAATGGCCACGGAGGGATCATCATCGTCGATGCGCGCGGGCGCATCGGCATTGCACACAATACGCCGCGAATGGCGTGGGCGGTGAGCACGAAACAGGGCACGAAAGCGGAAATCGTGGTGGCAGGATGAGGAAGGTTTCACTGCCTGCGTCCGGCCGCAGGAAGCAGCATTAGCCTTCCAGTTTCTTCGCCAGCAGCTCGTTCACCAGAGCGGGATTTGCCTGACCTTTGGACGCCTTCATCACCTGTCCCACGAAGTAGGCGATGACGGTTTTCTTGCCTCCGCGATACTGTTCCAGCTGCCTGGGATTGGCGGCAATCACCTCATCGATGAGCTTTTCTATGGCAGCAGCATCCGTGATCTGCTGTGGCTTCTCCTTTGCGTAGATGGCGGGGAAGTCTTCGCCGCGCTCGAAGGCGAGATCGTAGAGGTCTTTCAGGATCTTGCCGCTGATCGCCCCGCTCTCGACCAGGTCGGCTGACAGGGCCACACCCCGCATGGAGATTGGCGACTGCTCAATCTCCAGTCCTCTGGCCTTGAGGCGGCCCATCAGTTCGCCCTGCACCAGGTTCGCCACGCGCTTGGGATTCTTCGCAGGGGCGGCTGCTTCTTCGAACTGGTCGGCCATGGTCCGCGTAGCGGTCAAAATTGCGGCGTCGTATTCCGTAATGCCGTATTGCGCGACCAGGCGCGCGCGGCGCGCTTCCGGCAATTCGGGAAGCCGGGTCACGATCTGCTGCCGCCATTTTTCGCCGATAAGCAGCGGCAGCAGGTCAGGTTCGGGGAAGTAGCGGTAGTCATGCGCCTGTTCCTTGGAGCGCATGCCGTAGGTCCTGCCTTCGGCGGCGTTATACAGACGGGTCTCCTGCTCGATCGTTCCGCCTGACTCGAGTACCTGCTCATGCCGGCTGATCTCGTACTCCAGCGCCTGCCGGATGAAGCGGAAAGAGTTCACATTCTTCACTTCGGTTTTGGTGCCGAGTTCGCGCTGCCCGCGGAGGCGAATACTGATATTGGCATCGCAGCGCAGCGAGCCCTCCTCCATATTGCAGTCGCTGACGCCGGTGTAAAGGATGATCTCCTTCAGCCGCGTCAGGTATTCGTGGGCCTCGTCGGGCGAGGCCATGTCGGGCTCGCTGACAATCTCGATCAGCGGCACGCCGGAGCGGTTCAGGTCGATCGAGGTCCATTCCGCGCTGTCTGGCAGGCCATCATGCAGGCTCTTGCCGGCGTCTTCTTCCAGGTGCACGCGGGTGATCCCGATTTTCTTCGGGCCGCCGGGTGTCCTGATCTGGATGTAGCCGTGCTCGGCCAGCGGTTTGTCGTACTGCGAAATCTGGTAGCCCTTGGGCAGGTCGGGATAGAAGTAGTTCTTGCGGGCGAAGATTGAGCTCGGGTTGATGCGGCAGTTGAGCGCTGTCGCCGCGAGCACCGCGAATTCCACGGCTCGTCTGTTGAGCACGGGGAGAGCGCCGGGAAGCCCGAGGCAGACCGGGCAGACATTGGTGTTGGGCGGATCGCCGAATCGGGTCGAGCAGCCGCAGAAGATCTTTGTCTGCGTCAGCAGCTGGACGTGGACCTCCAGTCCGATGACAGCTTCGTACTTCTGCGCCGGCGTGGAAATTTCCGGCCCGGGCGTCCCTGACGGATGCCGCTCCGCCTGACGCGGTGGAGGGGTGATGGCCATAGCGATGATTATAGTGGCCGGAATATGGGGCATTCCCATCCGGACACCCTCTCTCACCGGCAGGGTCCAGCGACTGAACGCGCGCACTTGATGGCTGATGCTGACGCAGCCCGTCCTGGATGCTGTCTGGTTTCTCGTCGTGCCTGTCACCCGGGGAAGGCTTCCATCCATGAGCGAGTACCGAGATAGCGGCAGGAGAAAGCGGCGACGCGCGCAGCCGCCTTCAGCGAGTCACGGAAGCTGTATCCCGGCCGGCAAATGTAATAGCAGAACGCCCCGTGAAAGATATCGCCGGCTCCCAACGTGTCGGCAGGCCGCACCTTCTCGACCGGGATCTCGCCGCGTTTTCCGCGATCCAGGAAACGGAGCGGAGATGCGCCCCGGGTAATCGCGATCCGCGGAATCTTTCGCTCAGAGAGGAAATCAAGCACGTCCGCTTCACTGCGGCATCCGGGGGGACGAAAATCGGCGGAGCAGATGACAATGTCGAGGAACCTGAGCAGTTCGTCCATGCCCTCCTTCCAGCTTCCGCTGTCGAGAACTACGGGGATTCCGTGGCCGTGCGCCAGCCGCGCAGCCGCAATGCACAGAGGCATGTAATGCCCATCGACCTGCATGACGGAAACGCCCTGCAGCCATCGGGGATGAAATTCCGCCTTGAGCGGAGAAAACACCGCCGCGTTGGCGGACACAACAGTCCGCTCACCGCGATGGCGAAGGACCAGAATCGAGGAGACTGGAGGAGGCTCCTCTCGGCCGGGGGCCAGGTCATGAAGCCGGACGGAAAAGCGCTCCAGATCTTCGCGTATGACACTGGCCAGAGGGTGCGCGCCAACCCCAGTCACCAGCGTGGCGTTCCCGCCGAGGAAGGCGAAAGTTACAGCAGCATTGGCGGATGGACCGCCAGCGGCGATCTGCTGGCCGGCGACGGAAATCTTCTCGTTACGCCGCGGCATCTTCCCGACCACATAGCTCAGGTCTACCGTGGCGAGCCCGACAAACACTCCTTTCGGTGCTGTGCGGTGTTCATGCATGCGGGTGAAGCGGGCAGCAGATTGAATGGTCCCGCCGCTGGCCGGCAACTGCCTCTACTCCGCCGGCGAGAAGTTGTAGAGATTGGTTTCCAGTTCCTTTTCCGGCAGCGCATGGAGATCGATCCAGCCCTCCAGCGGTAGCGAGTCCACCGGCAGGTGTTCACGCCAGATGGCGAAGCGCAAGCGGATCCGGCTGCCTTCCTGGACCCGGATCAGCTCGAAAGGCACCCGCATCTCAAAAATCTGGTCCAGAGCGACTTCGACTCCATTCATGCCGGCGCTACCGTTGTCGGCGGAAAAGCCCGCCAGTTTCCGGCGCTCCTCGCCATTGGTCAACCCCCATCTCTGCACCACGCGCCCCTGCGCATCCACGGTCAGGCGATAGGAGTCAGGAGCTGATTTGCGCTGTGCCTTTTCGCGCCATACCTCGAAGCTGACTACCAGACGGTAGGCTCCTTCGGGCACGCCGTGACAGAAATCCAGCCGCCCGGAGACGGAATCCTCGTTCAGTCCCGCATACACCGCATCCAGCAGAAACTGCCTGCCATGCATGGCGCTGGTGCGCTGGTCCGAGGTGTAGCTGGCCGCGCCCATCCACTCGAAGTATCCGCTCACCAGCCCGTCCACGCGTGCGCGCACGTAGGCCGTCTGTGGCGTGTAGCTGGGGCGGACGACCCCATGGACAATGGGCGTGCTCAACTCCTCCGGGGGAATACCCTCGAGCGCGTGATAGACATTCGAGAGGTGCTTGCGATAGAGCTGGTCAAAGTCGCGATCATTGGCGGAATGGTGTTCGGGGCCGTACCACCAGTTCCAGTCGCTGCCCTCCGCAATCAGCAGCTCCTCCCAGGCGAGTCCGCGCTGCGCCTCGGGGACGAGATGGGAGTGACGATCATAGTAATCACGGGCTTCGGCCAGCAGATCCCAGGCGCGGTTGTCTTCCGGCGCGCCGATCCAGATATTGAAGTTGGCGTCGATCCATGAACCGGGAACCAGCCGGTTCAGCCGGGCGAAATCCGGTTCATTTTCCCGGGCAATTGCCTCGCTGATCGTGACCGGCTCGATCTGCTCATCGCGCTGCAGGGCGTCATAGAAGCGGCGGAGAAACTCGCGTCCGGATTGCGGGTAGTACTCCCAGGCATTTTCGCCATCGAGAATAATCGGGACTACGGCGTTCTTCCCCTGCCCCAGGAGCGGTTGTGCTGCATGCCTGATGTTCTCCATCAGGTGACTGGCAGCGTCTGCAGCCGGCATCCCGGAGTACACAAACCCGATCAGGTCGGAGAGGCGATGATCGCGGAAAACAAGGTGCATCCGCGTCTCGCCCTTCTCGTAACGATAGATGTTGTACAGCCGCTCCGCCCCGCCGACCGGCAGATGATCGCCGTCGCGGGCAAAGTGATAATCGAGCGAGCGCCCCAGCACTCCTTCGTCGGTGGCCATCCACTCGATGCCCTCGCGGGCTGCCAGCTTCAGGGTTTCCTCCGAAACACTTCCTTCGGAAGGCCACAGACCTTTCGGCCGCACAGCAAAGAGCGCTTCGTGTGAATCCAGTGCCCGCCGGATCTGCAGCGTGGCGTCCTCGGGATGTTTGAAGCGCCGCGTTGGCAGCGGCAGCCCCGGCCTGGAGTCGGCGCCGGCGTTGGTGTCGCAGATCAGCGGGAGAATGGGGTGGTAATAGGGAGTGGCGGAAAGCTCAATCGAGCCGCCCTGCGCTGCGCTGGCATAGGCGGGCAGAACCGTTGCCAGAAATTCGCGTTCTTTGGCAATGACCAGCCGCTGATCGTCCGGGGTGAAGTCCTCGCCCTTCTGGACCAGAGTGTTCACGTCGGGATCAAGAAGGAGAAACTCGTCAAACCAGGCAAGCTGCGACAGCACCTGAAGATCGGCATAGTCGCGGGTGACAAAGTATGGCTCCGGGCCTTCCGGGCGGTCGCAGGTCGCGCGATACCGCTCCCACAGCTCGCGATAGCGCGGGTAGCGGCCGATCATGTTGACCGGGTTAGCCTGAAACAGATAGCGCAGGGCGAAGCGCCGGTCCATGGCGGTCAGCTCGGCAGGCGGCTTCGAGACGAGTTCAAGGAAGGGGTCATGCGCCTGTCCGGACGCGTAGTCCTGAACCTGCGCCACCAGCGACGGGACGAGGTTGAAGTTCTGATGCACCCGCGGAAACTCGTCCAGCAGCTTCACCATCCCGTAGTAGTCCTTCAGCGCATGCAGCCGCACCCAGGGCAGGCGATACTCGCCGGTTACCATGTCCTTGTAAAAAGGCTGGTGCATGTGCCAAAGCAGCACCAGCCGGATCTTTGCAGAACCTGTAGGGGAACTTGCGTTCATGTGAGGGAATCAGGAGCGCTAGTGTATCAGGAGACCTCAAAGCGTGAAAACTGCGTCATGCCACGCGCCATCGCATCCCTGCGGCCGTGGGTGAAGGTGCGGGCACCCTGAGCTCAGGCAACACGCCGGCCGGCACTCCGCCTGCTGCGAGACGGGCCGCGCTTTCCGGTTTCCTGCTCCTCTTCTTCCCCCATCCCGAGGTTCTCCGGCTTCAGCTTCTTCGAAAAGCCCTGCACCTTCTTCAGCGTCTGCTGCTCTTCCTTGAGGTTCTGATTGAGCAAACGCTCGGCTTTTGTGTGGCCCATCTCGCGGGCCAGACGGATGAGCGACTGATAGGCGCAAATCTCGTAGCTCTCGACCTTTTCCGCGGCCCCGACATTGAAGATGTCCAGCAGGTCCTCGGAGGGGTCCTGTTCCTTGAAGCTGTCGTGTTCCTCGACCAGGCCGCGGATGCCTTTGCACTCGGTCTCGTCAGGTTCCTCGCCGATGGACTCGAACGCCTGGCGCAGGCGCTCGACCTGCTTCTCAGTCTGGGCCTGGTGCGACTGGAAGGCCTTCTGCAGCTCAGGGCGCGAGCTCTCATCGGCCTGGTCGCCCAGCGTCTGCACCAGCTTCTGTTCGGCATCCAGCATGTCCTGTAATTCGTGAATGAATAATTCGTGCGCAGTCTGCATGCGATACTCCTCCTTGTGTGCCGAATGAGATGCGGGGCCGTGGACGGCGGTTGGCGATTGCGGTCCCTCAGGAACACCAGGTGACCGGCCGGCAGCTCCGCAGCACCGGAGGCCCCTCTGGCGGTTTCAGTTCGTCAACGCCTTCGCGCCGGGCAATCTTTGGCGAATACGGGATTTTTTGTCATACTCGCAGCCAGAGCTGATGGCCGGCGCATTGATGTGCTGGAGCGCCGCTGGGCCTCAGTCATCCACGCGATGCCGGCGTAGACGGATATGCATTCTTCGGTCAAATCATCGTCGTCCCAGGCGGGCCGGGAGGACGTCAGGCGCCACGCCGGCCGGAGCAGCGCGCTTGCGTTCCTGGCGGCGGGACTGCTGGCCGCTTTCTATTTCGCCACCAGCATCTACATCGCCTCGGAACGCCTGTTCTGGTTTGACGAGCTGTTCACCGTGCACATCGCGCGTTTGCCTCATCTGGCGACCATCTGGAGCGCGCTGGGCAATGGCGTGGACGCGCTGCCTCCGGCCTATTACATGCTGGTGAGGACCTTCGATACGCTGTTCGGGCCGGGCGAGGTGGCCGCCAGACTGCCTTCGGCAATTGCGCTGGTCGTCGGTCTGCTGGTCGTCTTCGACTGTGCGCGCCGCCTCACCGACGGCGTGCACGGGCTGGTTGCAATGTCCGTCGCGACCTGCTCGTTTCTGCCCTATTACGGCTATGAAGCGCGCTCGTATGCGGTCTGCTTCATGCTGTCAGCGGTAGCCTTCTGGGCGTGGACGTATAACGGCGCCAGACAGAACTGGGCGACCTTTCTGTTCGGTGCCGCCTTCTTTGCCGGCGTCTGCTTTCATTACTACTTCGCGATGTGCCTTGTGCCTTATGTGCTTTGGGAAATGTTGCGCTGGAAGCCGGGACATCGGCCTTCGTCGGAGCTGCTTGCCGGCGTCGCCGGCACGATCATACCGCTGGTATTGCTCTCGCCACTGATCCTGTCGTTCTCGCGCAAGTTCTCCGGAGGTTATTGGAACCGTCCGACGTTTCTGGAACTGCGCGCCATCTTCTCGCAGTTATTCCCCGACGGACTGTTCCTGCTCGTGCTCATCACGCTGTGGATTGTGCTGGTGGCCTGGGACCGTGAGCAGGAACCTGCGCCGGCGATGCAATCCGTCGAGGCCATCGGCTGGCTGTTCCTGGTCATTCCCCTAGCCGCGTTTGTGGTTGCGGAGTGGAAGACCAACGCCTTTTACAGCCGCTACTTCATCGGAGTGATTCCTGGAGTCGCGGTCGCCTTTATATTGCTGCTCTGGCGGCGCTTCCGCCGGATATCCCAGATCTCCGCGGGGGTGTTCGTCCTGCTGGCCGGCTGGGGTGTGGGACAGCAGCTGACAGCCGCCCGTCATCCGGACAAGGTGGAAGCCACGGGCATTCGCGCCTTTCTGCAGGTGGAAAGCTCGCTGCAACTGGAAGGCAGGCGCTACTTCGTTTTCTCGGAGCCGCTGCTGTTTCTGGAGGCACAGCAGTACTCGAACCATCCTGAGGAATGCGTGCTGCTGCTGGCTTCCGACTTCTCGCGCCAGCGCAAGCCCGGACCCGATCCTTACCTGCACCAACGGCTTGAGCTGAACCTCTCACCCTACTATCCGCTGCAGGTCTGGACCATCGATGACCTTCGACGGCATGAGGCGGCATCGGCGGTCATCGAGCCAGATGAGCAGGCGCTCATAGACATCGGGCACGATGGCATGCAGACGCATGTGCGGTTCTCCTCGCCGCTCAAGGTCGATTACGTGCAATAGCGGGCAAAGTCATGCCCCTGGTACGAAGCCGATGCCCAAGTGAGACCTCGATCCGCAACAGCGAAATTCACGCTAGGGTCCCGATACACCTTCCCCATGGCTCTACTCACGGCGACCGCTTTCGCCTACAATATCTCGTCATAATGCGCCCACGTTTCCCGGGCCTTCCCTCATAGCAATGCGCGCCGGCCAGTCGACGATGGTGTCGCCAGCCAAGGAGTCGTCGTGAAACAGATTGGTGTCATTTTCGGCATGGAGACCACGTTCCCGCCCGCGCTGGTCGACCGCATCAACTCCATGGGCGAGCCGGGAATCCACGCCGAGCTGGCGAGGGTGGGCGAAGTGCGCATGGCGGAACCGTCTCCGTGCCAGGTGATCGTCGACCGCATCTCGCACGATATCCCGTTTTATCGCGGTTACGTGAAGAACGCGGCGCTTTCGGGCACCATCGTCATCAATAATCCCTTCTGGTGGAGCGCCGACGACAAATTTTTCAACTACGCGCTGGGCGCGAAGCTGGGCGTGGCGATTCCTCCGACCGTGCTGCTGCCCCACAAACAGCATCCGCCGGGCACCACCGACCGCTCCATGCGTAACCTGCAATTCCCCATGCCGTGGGACAGCATCTTCAGCTACGTTGGTTTCCCGGCGTTCCTCAAGCCGTTCAACGGCGGCGGCTGGAAAGACGTGTACAAGGTGAACTCGCCGGAGGAGTTCTTCAACGCCTACGACCAGACGCGCGATCTGTGCATGACCCTGCAGCGCGGGGTGAAATTCAGGGAGTATTTTCGCTGTTATGTTGTGGGTCAGGAGAAGGTGCACATCATGCACTACGACCCTTCGCGGCCATTTCACGAGCGCTACGTGAGAAATCCGCCTGCGACGGACCGCGCGCTGCTGGAGCGTGTGGAGCGCGATTCTCTGACGCTTTGCCGCGCTCTCGGCTATGATCTCAACACCGTGGAGTTCGCCTGCGAAGATGGAATTCCGTATGCCATCGACTTCATGAATCCCGCGCCGGACGCGGATGTGAACTCCGTCGGACAGGAGAACTTCGACTGGATCGTGAGCGCCGTTGCCGAACTCGCCGTCCGCAAGGCGAGGGAGCATACCGGCGAACTGCGCGAGTATCGCTGGAGCACGTTTCTTGGCGGCGACGCCCACATAGGCAAAAGAAGCCTGGAGCCTGCCCCGAGTTCGTCGAAGGGTGAGGCACCCACCGGTCTGGATCCTGTTTCGAGCTCGTCGAAGGGTGGGGTAATGCTTGAGGCGGCATCCAGGCAATTACGTAAGCGAGCGGGCAAAGGGTAACGTTATGGGCCAGCCAAGCCTGAGCATCGGAATCGAAGAGGAATATCAGACCATCGATCCGGAGACGCGCGATCTGCGCTCGCACATACAGTCGGAGATCCTTCCCCGGGCCAGGCAGATGACGCACGACCGGGCCAAGCCCGAGATGCATCAGGCCGTCATCGAAGTGGGAACAAAGGTCTGCCGCGACATCAAAGAAGCGCGCGAGGACATCCGCGAGCTGCGCCGCGAAATGATCACCCTGGCCGCAGACAACGGCCTGTGGCTGGCCGCAGCCAGTACTCATCCCTTCGCCGACTGGAAGCGGCAGGACATCTATCCCGACGAGCGCTACCGGAAGGTGGTGGAAGAGATGCAGATGATCGCGCGCGCCAACCTGGTGTTCGGACTGCACGTGCACATCGGGGTCGAAGACCGCAATACCGCCATTCACATCATGAATTCGTTGCGCTATTTCCTGCCGCACATTCTGGCGCTCAGCACCAACTCACCGTTCTGGATGGGCATGCAGACCGGATTCAAGTCCTATCGCACCAAGGTCTTCGAACGCTTTCCGCGCACGGGTATTCCGGATATCTTCTCCAACTGGGCCGATTACGAAACCTTCGTCAACCTGATGGTGAAGACGGGGTGCATCGACAATGGCAAAAAAATCTGGTGGGACATCCGGCCCCATCCATATTTTCATACCCTCGAGGTGCGGGTATGCGACATTCCCATGCGCCTGGACGAAACCATGGCCATAGCCGCATTAATTCAGGCGACGGTGGCAATGCTTTACAAGCTTCATGCATCCAACAAGAGCTACCGTATCTACGGACGCGCCCTGATTTCCGAGAACAAGTTCCGCGCCTCGCGCTATGGGCTCGACGGCAAGCTGATCGACTTCGGCAAGGAAGAAGAGGTGCCCGTTCGCGATCTCATGATGGAATATCTGGCGCTGATCGACGATGTGGTGGACGAGCTTGGCTGCCGCGAGGAAATCAACTACATTCACCAGATGCTGAAGATGGGAAGCGGCGCCGAGCGCCAGTTGAAGGTATACGAAGAAACCGGCGACCTGAAAAAGGTAGTGGACTATATTGTGAGCGAGACGCGGGTCGGCGTCTTCGAACAGACTGCGGCGCGAAATTGACCGCTAGAGCAGCTCCGGCAAGCATTGCCCGCCTGGTCGAAGACCCCCATTCAAAACAACATCTCCGAAAGGATGTCGATTGATTCAACCTGTCCTTACCGATCTCACCCGAACCACCTTCGATCCCGAGCTTTCTCCGGGCGCATACAACGCGGTCAACACCTGCCTGCGCATTCAGCCCGGCGACAAGGTCACGCTGATCGCCGACAACGCCAGCCGCGAGATCGCCGCTAGCATCGAGCACGAGTTGCTGCAGCTTGGTTCTCCCTTCCGGGCCTTTGTGCTGGAAGACCTCGCACCGCGTCCGCTGACCTGCTTTCCTGCCGAGATCGCCGGGGACATGGAAACCAGCGACGTCAGCATCTTTGTGGTGCGCGCGCAGCGCAACGAGCTGAAGTCGCGCATGCAGATGACCGACATCGTCAACCGCCGCAGGATGCGACATGCGCATATGGTGAACATCAACCGGCAGATCATGCTGGAGGGAATGCGGGCCGACTACAACCGGGTGGATGCGCTCAGCCGCAAAGTCATGGACCTGGTCAGCCAGGCGAAGGAGATCAGGGCAACCAATCCCGCCGGCAGCGACTTCACGGCGAAACTGAACCCCGACTACCGCTGGATCAAGACCAGCGGCATCATCAGCCGGGACAAGTGGGGAAACCTGCCCGGCGGCGAGGTCTTCACCGCGCCCGGGGAAGTCAACGGCGTCTGCGTGGTGGATGGGGTGGTCGGCGATTATCTCTGCGAGAAATACCAGGAGCTCGCGCGGCAGCCGCTGACGATCCGCATGCAGAACAACCGCATCACCGAAGTCGCGAGCGAGAACAGGGAGCTGGAGCAGGAGTTCTGGGCCTACACCCACACCGACGAAAACAGCGATCTGGTCGGCGAGTTCGCCATCGGCACCAACATCGAGCTGAAGCACGTGATCGGACAGATCCTGCAGGACGAAAAATTTCCCGGCATCCACATCGCCTTCGGCAATCCTTACGGCGAGCACACGGGCGCGAAATGGTACTCCTCGACGCACATCGATGTGGTGGGAACGCACTTCGACATCTGGGTTGACGGCCGGCAGATCATGGAGAAAGGCCGCTTTCTGATCGAGGCCTGACGATGATT
>DATJAI010000106.1:0-26602 GCA_035516415.1 Binatia bacterium
ACGTAAGAGCCGACGGGCACCTTCAGAATTCGTTCCTTCCACTTGGCGGCGTTGGCCTGCCGCTTCTGCACAGACTTGTCGGGAGAGGAGCTTGTACCACTCTGTGCCGCCAGCACGGAACTGACCGCCAGCACCAAAGCAAACGACAGCACAACGCGTGACATTGCCCTCTTCATCGCATCCTCCTCTGAAGCCTGCTCATGGTCGTGGGATGGCTCCCGCCGCCCGCCGCGACAGTCCTTCTCATCGCATCCCCGTCTGAAGCTGCAATGGACTGAATGTGGTAGCGAATCGTTGCCGACGTTTTTCGTAGTAGCAACTCTGTCGCCAAAGCTGGGCGAGAAGGACCGCCGTGTCGATTCAGCATGATGCAGAGGAGCGTGCGGCCCTCGGCCCCTCCGACCCTGCCGCGGACTATCCTCCCGGATAGCCGGACCATCCGAATGGGACGGTGGAGCGCCCAGGTTGCGCTGCTCCGGCCGCCGGGTGCCCCACTCAAGCCGGTTTTGCTTGGGTGGCGATTTTCATGTCGCCTGACGCGCCGTTGTCGGACGCGCCCGCTCGAAGGCTGCCGTCAGGCGAATTCATCTCGGCCGGGTAGCCCACCCAGGCCGATTTTGCTTGGGTGGGGGGATATGGGATCAGTCGTTCGAGCGGCGGAGGCGGGCCGGGCGGCTGGAAGTGGACGTGAGGCGCGACACCATCGTTCCGACCTCGATCAGAGAATGCAGGGCTTTGTTGACCGCGTCGGAGTTCGGGAACACCGCGGCGATATCCGGATCCAGGACCACCACATTCGAGCTTTTTTTGACTCGCTCGTAGTACTTGCCGCGCTCCAGCTTTTTGAAGTCGGATAGCTTGTACTCCGTTCGCATTTCGTCACTTCGCGATTTCGCCTTCTTCATAAATTTGCCTCTCAGACCGCGTCGCTCGACGAGCGCTGATAATCCGGATCACCTCTTCGCGTTCGGCATGCGATACGACAATCAGCCGTCCCGCCGACGAGAAACCAAATGTGACCAACCGTGCCTCATCTTCGGAGTGGTCGGGGTCGTCGCCCGTCGTGGCTGAAGGATCGTAAAACGCGCTTACCGCTTCATGAAATGAAACTCCGTGCTTGCGGAGGTTCTTCGCTGCTTTGGCGGAGTCCCATTCGAAGCGCATGCCGTCATGCCGACAATATCACAGATCGAAAGCAGATCCCTCGTCGGCTTCCCGCCCCAACCAGCGCCCTTCGACTTCGCTCAACAGGCAAGCCGGGCGCTTGTTGGGAACCCCGATGAAGGCCGGCTCTAGCGGTGCTAGCCCTGGGCTGAGAGCCTGCCCCGAGCGCAGCCGAAGGGGCCACCTCCATCCACGCGCGCCCTCCAACTTCTCACCTTTCTTTGACATTTCCGACACAACTGCCCGTCGACCGGCTGCTATATTTCGCCGCACAGCGTGGGGCGACCGCGCAGAACTCATACGGCTGCGCGAGCTGCGACCTTACGGAGGAAGCATGCGCAACCGGCATCGGATTCCGTGGACGTGGATTCTGCCTTTGCTTCTGGCGACAGCGTCACTCGCTCTCTCAGCTCAGACCCTCACTACTCTGCATAGCTTCAGCGGCGCTGACGGCAGTGGCCCGCAGGCAGCTCTGGTGCTGGCGCGTAACGGAAATCTCTACGGCAGCACCAGCGGCGGCGGCGCCAATCGCAGCGATACGGTTTTCGAGATCACGACCAACGGCACGCTCACCACCCTGCACAACTTCAACCAGTTCATCCTGCCCGACGGCAATGACCCGATGGGGGCGATGATCCAGGCCGCCGACGGCAACCTGTACGGCACAACCGTCAAGGGCGGAGTCGGGCGCTTCGGCTCGGTTTACCGGATCGCGCCCGACGGGAGCTTCAGGATGGTGCTGAGCCTGAACTACACCCCGCTCGGCGCGATACCCTACGCCGGGCTGACTGCGGGCGTCGGCGGCCTGCTGTACGGCACGGCAACCCACGGCGGCATCAACGGATCGGGGACCATCTACGCGGTGACGCCCTTCGGGCAGGCCATCAAGCTGCACGACTTCGGCGGCGAGGGGGCGGCAGAGCCGGAGGCGGGACTGGTGCTCGGCAACGACGGCAATTTCTACGGCACTACTTTCAATGGCGGGAGCTTCGGCTGCGGCATTGTCTACCGCGTAACGCCCGGCGGCAACGTGACCGCGCTGCACAGCTTCGGCGGACAGGGCGACGGCGGATGCCAGCCCTACGCCGCCATGGGCAAGGGCAGCGACGGCAACTTCTATGGAACCACGTCGATGGGTGGAGCTCCCAACGGCGCCAATGCAGGCCTGGTCTACAGGATCACCCCGAGCGGCGTTTACACCGTGCTGCACGTCTTCAACCGCACCGACGGCACCAGCCCATTCGGCGCACTGCTGCTGTCCTCCGACGGCAACTTTTACGGCACCACCGTCGCCGGCGGCTCGCAAAATGCGGGCACCATCTTCAAGATGACGCCCGGCGGCACCCTGACCACGCTCTACAATTTCTGCTCGCAAACCAATTGCACCGACGGCGCTGCGCCCTACGCCGGCCTGGTGCAGGACAGCCACGGGACCTTCTATGGCACAACCTTCGCCGGCGGCGGCAGCAACGACGGCACCGTGTTCAGCTTCGAGCGATGAAAAAAGCCAGGCCCCGGGTAGAGCGGGCCCCTTCGGCTTCGCTCAGGGCAGGCTTTCGGGCCCGCGTCCAGGTAGAGCAGGGTAGAGCCGCGCCTTAGCGCTACGTTTGCTAGAGCGGGCCTTTAGGCCCGCGTCCTAGCGCACATTTTGATGACGAGTCGGCTTTAGCCGACGACAGATGCCAGCCAACGACGTGTCGCCGCATCTTCGAGACGTCCGGCTGGCGGATGCCCAGCAACCCGGCAGCCTCGACCTGTTCGGGCCTCGCCGCTTCAGGATGGCGCCGATCTTGAAGACAAGCTGTGCCTTGATGAGGTGTTCCTCCGCGTTGGGCACGCCAATGTCCTGGAATACGTTGCGGGCTTCCGATTTGGTATCGCTCGCGAGTGCTCATCCTGGAGCATCGTCGAATATAGTGATTTCACTATGTCGCGTTAAGGCGGGTGAAAAGCAGGTCCCTCCACTACGCGCCCGCGCGACTCGCAACAGATGCGAGTCGGAAAAAATGCGCGGGCGCTCAGGTCGGGATGACAATAAATTAAGAGGGGCGGCTGAAACGCGGGCCTGAAGGCCCGCTCTACCTGAAAGTAAGAGGGATTGCACCGGCGCACCTGAAGGTGCGCCCCTTCAAAGCCCGCATGACCGGAATTTCTGGCCGCTGGCCACTAGTGAATGTCGAACATCTCCTGGTGCAGGCTGGCGTCGCTCTTCACCAGCACCGTCTTGCCCGTCAGGTCTTCCAGCTCCGTGATGAGCTTGCCGTTGCCCGCCTTCAGCGCTTTGGCGACTTCCGGGTTCACGCGAACGGTGACATCGTTCTTGTCGTGCACCTTCGCCATCTTGCGCATCTCGATGTAGAGCTCGTTGCACACCGTCGGCACGCTCTTGACGAACCCCGCTCCGGTGCAATACGGGCAGGGCTCCCCCAAAGTGCGCTCCAGTGACTGCTTCACCCGCTTGCGGGTAATGGCCACCAGTCCGAAATCGTTGAACTGGAGCACCTTCGACGGGGCGCGGTCGCCTCGCAGCGCCTCTTCCAGCGCCACCATCACCTTCTGCCGGTTTTTGCGCTCGTCCATGTCGATGAAGTCGATCACGATGATGCCTCCCAGGTCGCGCAGCCGGATCTGCCGCACGATCTCCTTGATGGCATCCACGTTGGTCTTCACGATGGTGTCTTCCAGACGCTGCGTCTTGCCCACATATTTGCCGGTGTTCACGTCGATGGCCACCAGCGCCTCCGTCTGGTTGATGACGATGTGGCCCCCGCTCTTCAGCCACACTTTCGACTTCAGCGAGCGGTTGATCTCGTCCTGGATGCTGAACTCCTCGAACAGCGGCGTGTCCCTGGTATACAGCTTGATGCGGCGCACCAGCGACGGCTGGAAGCGGTTGGCGAAGCGCACGACACGCTCGTACTCGTCTTCCGTATCCACCCAGATCTGCGAGAAGTCGGCGTTCACCTGGTCGCGCAGCACCCGTTCCACCAGGTTCAGGTCGTGATAGATGAGCGCCGGCGACCTGCTGTTTTCCGCGCGGCTCCTGATCTCGCTCCACAGGTGCTTCAGGAATCGGATGTCGGAGCGCAGGTCCTCTTCCTTGATGTTGGCCGCGGCCGTGCGCACGATGAAACCGCCCAGGCCGTTCTCCCGCTCGCTGGTCACGATGCGCTTCAGCCTCTGCCGCTCCTCATCGGAGGAAATCTTGCGCGACACGCCGACGTGGTTCACCGTCGGCATGTACACCAAAAAGCGGCCCGGCAGCGCGATGTGGCTGGTGATGCGCGCCCCCTTCTTGCCGATGGGCTCCTTGGCGATCTGCACCAGCACCTCCTGCCCTTCCTTCAGCAGGTCGGTGATCAGCGGCTGATGGCGATAGCCGCGGGTGCGCACCCGGCGCGGTCCGCCACGGCGCCCGCGATCGCGGTCGCGATAGCCGCGGCGTTCGTATCCCGGACGCTCCGCCGTGCGCTGCTGATATCCGGCGGTAGGTGCCGAGGCGCGCAACTCCGCCCGACCGGCCGCTTCTTCCTCCTCGCCGTTCTCTTCCTCCTCTTCCGCCTCGTAAATCTTCTCCCCGCGCATCTCCGCCGCGACAACTTCGTCTTCGTCCACATCCTCAATCTGCGGCACCCAGCGATCGGAATAGTTGTTGCCGGCGTCGAGCGTCTCCTCTTCCAGCACCAGTTCTTCGTCGCCCGCAACCTCACGCATCGCGCTCAGGTCGTCGGGCATGGGATGAAATTCCGCTTCCTCGTCTTCCAGGACCTCGTGCTCCAGCGTGCGCCCCTCGGGAGCGACGGAAGGAGCGGCGTGTTGTCCGCCCTCAGCTGGTTCGTAATTGCCGGCAGGCGTCTCTACTTCGTGTTCGCCGTGGGGCGCAGCCTGCGTTTCCGGATGCGCTTCCGTTTCCGCGCGGCCGTGCTCCCCCGCCCACATCGAGAAGCCGGCAGCGGCCGTCCCGCTATCGCCATGCTCGCTCCGCTCCTGCTGGTCGATGTCAGCCGATGGAGCTTCGTTCGCATGGACGATTCCCATGGCGTTTTCGCCGCCCGCAGCCTCGGTACTTCCGGAACTTTGCGGAGCAGCGGCGGGAGGAGTCTCCAGGTGCCGGGTCGGTTCTGTTTCGGCGACGGCTTCCGACGCCTTGCGGCGCGAGCTCCACCAACGCCGCCGCGAGCGCGGCTGCTGCTCCTCGGTCGCAGGAGCGGCCTCCACCGGCTTAGGCTGGGCCGGGGCATAACCCTGATCCAGGTGAGTGGCTTGTTCCTCCAGTTCCTGCTTCAGTTCCTCGGGACGCGCGGGAGTGGCGGGGTTGGCCTCCACGGGAGTGAAATCCTCCACCGGAGTGGGCGCCGTCTCCTGCTCCCGGGCCGCATTTGCCTCTTCCGGTTCGGCCGCAGTCAGGGAGAGGTTGCGATACTTGGAAATGGATTCTCCCGGCAGGATGATGGGCGGATATTGCGCCGCCGGGCGATGCTCCGGGCGCGAGCGCGGCTCCGCATGAAGCGACGCAGCTTCCTCCGTCACTCCGTTTGCTTCGCCCGCCGCTTCCGCGCGGTGTTCCCGCTCGTATCCACGGCCGCGGCGTCCACCACGGCGGCGGCGGCGTCCACGCCAGCGGCGCGCTCCGTCCCCGCCTTCGCCATCTTCCGTGCTTGTCGGCTCCTCTTCTTCGCGCTGCTCCTGTGCGGAAGCGGAAAAATCTTCGCCGAAGCTTTCGCTTTCGGCCTCGGGCACCGGTCCAACGATTACCGCTGACCCGGCCGGCTGCCCTTCCTGCACGGGTTGCGCCTTGCCCAGCTCGATTGCGACCCGTGGCGCCGGAATCTCCCCAAACTCCTCCTCTTCTTCCTCCTCGCCGCTCAGCTCGAGGAAGTCGGAGACGTAGAGGAAGGCGTCGCGCTCCAGGCCGATATCGACAAACGCCGATTGCATGCCGGGAAGCACGCGCGTCACGCGTCCCTTGTAAATCGACCCGGCGAGTGTGTATTCATTTTCCCGCTCGAAAAAGACTTCGGCGAGCTGATCGTCTTCCATCAACGCCACCTTGGTTTCGTGTGGCGTCGAGGACACATAAAGTTCCTTGTTCATGGATGCTCCGGTTCAGACCGGACGCAGGCGAGAGGGGACAGGAAAACGTACGGGTGGCTATGCCGGGGGCGCACCTGGGCTCGTGCCCGGGCGCGGACCTGACCTGATTCGTAACACTGAACTTTGTGGAATCTTAAGCACCGTATCCAGTGCGCCGCGTCAGGGTTTGTGGCGTCACACCCGCACCCCTCACGAGCGCCAATTCTGCGCCCGCTGGAGCACTTCCGGGGGGCCGTTCCCCGCCCTGTACAGCGTGCCCTGCAATCCTGTCCGGCCCTGTAACTCCTGCGGCCGGCTATGCCCTCGTACGCGAGGGCTCTCGTAATCTTTTGTCACCCTTTGGAGACCGCAATCCGGCCTCCCGGGGGTGCCTCCGTTTTTACTGGCGCCGCAATGGCGCCCCCAACAACAGATCTCGTGGTCGTCAGTTCACAAACCGGCGCATACGGATGTTCATCACAATACCCAGCGCCAGAAAGATGAACAGTACTGATGACCCGCCGTAACTCATCAGCGGCAGGGGAATGCCCGTGACCGGCATGAATCCTACTACCATTCCAACGTTGACGAGGAGGTGGAACGCGAGGACCGCAACCACACCCATCACGACGAAGGCTCCAGCCCGGTCGGGGGCCGTCTGAGCGTTCTGGATCAGACGCATCAGTACGATAAAGTATAGCAGGAGTACGCCCATCGCGCCGATGAAGCCGTGTTCCTCGGCAAAGGCGGCAAAGATGAAGTCGGTGTGCGGCACCGGCAGAAACTGCCCCTGCGTCTGGCTGCCCTGCCCCGTGCCCTTGCCGAAGATGCCGCCGGAGCCGACCGCAACCTGCGACTGGATCACCTGGTAGCCGTGGCCCTGGGCGTCGGCCTCCGGTTGCATGAAGCTGGTGAGGCGGTCCCGCTGATACGGCTTCAGCACATGCCACGCTACCGGTGCCAGCAGCGCTCCAATCACCACGATCACCAGCGCGTGCCTGGCCTTCATCCCGCCCAGAAACAGTCCCATCACCGCAATCGGCAGATAGGTGAGCGCCGTGCCCAGATCGGGCTGCTTCAGCACCATCAGCATCGGCACACACACCAGCGCTCCCGCCTTGACGATGTCCTGCACGTTACATTCCGTCCGCGAATCGGCGAAGTACTTTGCCATGGCAAGGATCAGCACCAGCTTCACCCACTCCGATGGCTGAAAGTGGAACGAGCCCATCTGCACCCAGCGGCGCGCGCCCAGATATTTCTTGCCGAACAGCTCCACCGCCAGCAGCGACGCGATCGAGAGCAGATACATCAGCGGGACGCGCTCCAGCAGCGCCTGATAGTTGAGCACGCTGACCACAAACATCAGCGCGATGCCGCCCAGGATCCAGTAGACCTGCTTCAGGTGTACGCCCACAAACTTGGTGCCGAGCGTCGCGCTGTAGATTTCCACCACGCCCAGCGCGCAGATCAGCAGCACCAGTACCAGCAGCACCCAGTCGAAGTCGCGGAAGGAGACGTAACGGCTCACGGTTGCTTCCCGGGAAGGGCCACGGCAGGCGGATTGGCTTCCGAAGCGGGTTTCTTCACCGGAGTTGTCTGCACAGGCGCTCCCTCAGGCTTGTCCTCCGCTGCTGCTGGCATGGCCGGCGCCGGCGTGGCGGCTTCCGGCTGCGCCATCTCGGAATGCGACTCGGTGGCCTGCAGGTCGGACCCACGAACCGGTTTCTCTGCGCTCTCAACCCCGGGAGCGGCGCTCACCGGTTTGGTCGTGCCGTTCACCGGCACCGTGAAGCGTCCGGCCTGCATCTTGTCGGGATTTTTGGCATCTCCCTCGTGCCATACCGCGGCAACTTCGGCCTGCTTCGTGCCCTGCGCTGTCCCCTGCGCACTGGCTACATTGGTCTCGATGCGCCTCTGCTTTTCCACGTACGCCTTGATGACCTGGGCGGCGGCGCGGGCGGCATAGTACCCGTGCTCGCCCTCTTCCAGCAGCACTGCCACCACAATTTCAGGGTTGCGTCGCGGTGTCACGCCGACAAACCAGCCGTTGTCCTTGAATTTCGCCTTCTGGCCGCCTCCCAGCTTGGCCTTCATCTGGTTGGAGATGGTCTGGGCGCTGCCAGTCTTTCCCGCGAAATCGATTCCCGGCAGCCGCGCGCTGGGTGCGGTTCCTATCGGCGACACCACCTGGGCCAGGGCGTCGGTAATGGTCATCCAGTTGTCATGGTCCAGTGGAACCTGCGTCTTGTCGCCGTAGTGCGCCACCTGCCGAAAGTTAGGCGGAAACTGGTCGGGGAAGGCGACATGCGGCCGCACCAGCACGCCGTCGCTGGTCACCGCGCCCACCGCCCGCGCCAGCTGGATGGGCGTCGTGGCCACCGCGCCCTGCCCGATGCCCACCGAGATGGTCTCGCCCGCGTACCACTTCTGCTTGAAGTTCTTGATCTTCCACTCCTCCGACGGCATCACTCCGGTGACTTCCTGCGGCAGATCGATCCCCGTCTTCTGCCCCAGCCCCAGCATGGTGGCGTATTTGGCAATGCGGCCGATACCCAGCTTTTCAGCCAGTGTGTAGAAGTACGAATCGCACGACTGATAAATCGCCTTGCTGATGCCTACCGTGCCGTGCGAACCATGTCCGGTAATCCAGCACTTGAAGTAGCGTCCGTAGAAGGTTTTGCCGCCGCCGCAGGTGATGACCAGGTCCTGCGCAATTCCCTCCTGCAGCCCGGCGGTCGCCATGATCACCTTGAACACCGAACCCGGCGCCAGTTGCGCCTGGATGGCCTTGTTCAGCAGCGGCTTGCCCGGATCGGTAATCAGCGCATTCCACTCGTCACGGGTGATGCGCACCGCGAATTCGTTCGGATCGAATGCTGGCCGGCTCACCATGGCGAGGATTTCGCCATTCCGCGGATCCATGGCGACTATCGCGCCCGGCCGGCCCTCCAGCGCCTCTTCGGCGGCAATCTGCATGTCGAGGTCAATGGTCAGCTTGAGCTGCTTGCCGGGCACCGCCGCCACGTCGCTCAGCGTCCCCACTTCCTTGCCGCGGCTGTTCACCAGCACCTGACGCGAGCCGTTCTTGCCCATCAGGAGGTCGTTGTAGTACTGCTCGACGCCCGACATTCCCACGATATCGCCCGGGTTGTACAGCTCCCATTGCGGCTGGTTCAGCATGTCTTCGCTCACCTGGCCGACGTAGCCGATGACATGCGCCATGAAACCGTTCTTCGGATACAGCCGGCGATGCACGGTGATGGTGTCCAGCTCGGGCAGTTCAGCGCGATGCGACTCGATGAAAGCCAGTTCGTCCGGCGTGATGTCGTCCTTGAGGAACAGCGGCTGATAGCCCGGAACCGCCGCCATGCGCTTCAGGCGGGCGCGCAGTTCATCGGGCGGCATATGCAGTCCCGCCGCGATCTTGTCCGCGTCCGCCATCAGGTTCCGGTTCTGGTCGCGCAACAGGAGCACGGAAAACGAAGGGTAGTTGTCAACGATGATGCGGCCTTCGCGGTCGAGGATCTTGCCGCGCGGCGCCAAAATCGGCACCTGCTTGATGCGGTTCTGCTCGGCGAGATTGTTGTAATAGTCGCTGCGCGCGACCTGCAGTCGCCACAGCCCTAAGGCAAGCACCAGAAAGATCCCCAGCAGGATGTACTGGACTGCGGTGAGGCGGAGCTGGGAAACTTTCTCTTCGCGACCTAACATCAGGAACCGAGTCTTTCCGCGCCTGCACCCTGGTGTGAAACCAACATTGTCACAGCAGCGGGACAGCTACTCTGGATGGATGCAGCACCCCGCTGCGGGAAATCCCACGATTCGCGGCAATTGGCGGAACGGTACTCTGCCTCTCATTGTAGCCCGATTCCCGCCCGGCGAAGCAGGAGAAAACGCGCCGTACCCGGAAAGTAGTGGGGACGGGTGCTAGCATTGCGATATGGCGCGGAAGAAGCAGAAAAATACGGGGAAGCCATCGGGCGCCGGCCTGCCCGCTACGGCGGATTCGACCTGGAATTGCCGAAGCGTAATCCCGCCCGGGCAGCCGCCGCATTTCAGAGATATCGCTGATGAGCCTGGAAATTCAGGGCGATAAAACGTAACCGTGCCCACACCCGATCGCAATCTCGGCATCCTGCTCTCCGGCCGCGGCTCCAACTTCGAGGCCATCGCCGACAATATCGCCGCGGGCAAACTCGATGCCAGAATCGCGGTCGTCATCTCCAACCGGGCGGAAGCGCCAGGCATCGAGTCGGCACGGCGCCGCGGTCTCACCGTGCTGGTGGTCCCGTCCAGGGGCAAGGTCCGCGAGCAGCATGATCGCGAAGTGGTCGCCGCGCTGCGCCAGCATCAGGTCGATCTGGTCTGCCTCGCCGGCTACATGCGGCTGCTGTCGCCCTGGTTCGTGCAGCAGTTCCCCAATCGCATCCTCAACATCCATCCCGCGCTGCTGCCGGCTTTTCCCGGACTGGAAGCGCAGAAGCAGGCCTTCGACTACGGCGTCAGGGTATCGGGCTGCACCGTCCACCTCGTGGATGAAAACCTCGACCACGGCCCTATCGTGGTGCAGAAGGTCGTCCCCGTGCTCGAGAGCGATGACGAGCACACGCTCGCGGCGCGCATCCTCGAGCAGGAGCACATTGCCTACTCCGAGGCCATCCGCATCGTTCTCGACGGAAATTTCACCATCGAGGGACGCCGCGTGGTGATGCAGCCCCTGCCCCATCCGACCATGTTAAAATGACCATGGTCATCTGGAGGTGACCATATGGCCAAACTCGCCGTTAATCGGAGGAAGGAGGGTGTCGGCCCCGGCAGGAAAACACAAAGGGCGGTGAAGCTGAAACCCGTCCTCACATCGAGGGAAATCCCGGCAGGCGAGTTCAAGGCGAAGTGCCTTGCTCTTATCGATGAGGTGAACAGAACCGGGTACGAAATTGTCATCACCAAACGGGGGAAGCCCAGCGCGAAACTCGTTCCATTCCTGCGGGCCGGGAAGAAGAAACCTTTCATCGGCCGGCTCGAAGGCGTCATTCAGATTGTCGGCGACCCGGATGATCTTATTAAGCCTGCGTTCCCTGAAGAGGACTGGGACATGCTGAAATGATCCTGCTCGACACGCACGTTTTTGTCTGGGCGCAAACACATAGCAGAAAGCTTTCCCGAGCTGCCCATTCGGCGATCCGGAGAGCGCAGCGTTCAGGCGGTATCGCCATCTCCGTAATCTCCGTCGTTGAAATGGCCGGCCTTCTCAGGTGCGGCAGGCTTGGCCTGCGTGGTAGTTTCGAGAGCACGATCAACGAACTGATTCGGGATGTGGTGATTAAGCCGATTACAACCGAAATCGCGGTCATGACCGCGGAGTTTCCGTACGAATTCCCCAGCGATCCCGCGGACCGCATCATCGCCGCCACCGCACGCGCCGAGAACCTGCCCCTGGTCACTGCCGATGATCGCCTCCTCCGTTGTCCAGTGTTGAAGACCATCTGGTAGTCGCCGCAGTGCCGCAGCAACCAGCCTGCAATGCGATCGGCGCCGGCCTCCGCCGGCCGGATGTGCCCAGCCGCAGACATTCGGGGCCGAGGCTTGCCACGGCACCCGTAGTCTTTGCCGCTCAGGTTAAAATTGAGCATTGACACCAAAGGCTTTG
Source organism: Binatia bacterium (assembly GCA_035516415.1). Classification (GTDB taxonomy): domain Bacteria; phylum Acidobacteriota; class Terriglobia; order Terriglobales; family Acidobacteriaceae; genus Bog-257. The sequence continues at coordinate 11,891 of DATJAI010000106.1, forward strand.
CCGGAACCGACTGCACTGGGCCGTTTCATACCGCGCGGGTTGGCATGACTTACCTCAGGGTACGCTCGCGAGCGCGGCTTGCGGGCAAACACAAACTCGGTCTTCTCCTCCTGATTGTGCCCGGGCTGGCCCTGCTGCCGGCGGGCTGCAGCCGCACGGATGCGGGTGCGCCGCAGGCTTCTGCTGCCATGCCGGTCAAGGTGCAGACGGTGCAGGATCGCCCCATCGGCGACGCTTCCGAGTATGTCGCCACCATCAAGTCCCGCCATTCCGCCACCATCATGTCCGACGTGGAAGGCTGGATCTTCGACATCCGTGTGCATTCCGGCCAGTTGGTCAAGAAGGGCGAGACACTGATGGAAATCGACCCGCGCCGCCAGGTGGCCGCGGTATCCAACTACGATTCGCAGAGGAAATCGAAGGAAGCGGCTCTGCAATGGGCCAAGGCCCAGCTTGACCGTACCCGGGCCCTCGCCGCCGGCGGCGTCATGAGCAAGCAGGACCTGGAGCAGGCGCAGTCGAATTATGACGCCGCGCTCGCCGACGTGAAGGCGCTCGATGCGCAGATCGCCCAGCAGCAGGTGCAGTTAAGGTATTACAGCGTCTTCGCGCCCACCGACGGCATCGTCGGCGATGTTCCGGTGCACGTGGGCGACCGCGTCACCAACACTACGCCGCTCACCACCATCGACGAGCGCAGCGGTCTGGAGGTCTACATCCCGGTGCCCTCCGAACACGCCGGCGACATCAGAATGGGGGCGCCCGTGGAGGTGGTAGACCAGACCGGCAAGGTGCTGCTGCGCACCAACGTGTACTTCATCTCGCCCCAGGTGGATACCGGCACGCAGTCGATTCTGGTGAAGGCTCCGGCCGATAAGGCGGCCGACCTGCTGCGCTCCATGCAGCTGGTGCGCGCCCGCATCGTGTGGAGCACCCATTCCGGCATCACCGTCCCGGTGATCGCGGTCACCCGCGTCAGCGGCCAGTTTTTCGCCTTCGTTGCCGCGCAGGACAATGGCAGGCTGGTCGCGCGTCAGCGGCCGCTGCAGTTGGGGGAAATCGTCGGCAATGATTACACCGTGCTCAGCGGCCTGAAGCCGGGCGATCGGGTCATCGTTGCCGGCGGGCAGAACCTCGCCGAGGGCACGCCCATCCGGATCGAACAGTAGGGCGGTTGGCTCATCGCCAGGGGCGTTGACAGGTCCGTCTGTATCGGGGCACGACCCTGGTCGTGCCGAACTGAGGTCGTGTGTTTGCCGATTTCTTCATCAAGCGTCCGGTCTTCTCCACCGTAACGTCGCTCTTCATCGTCATCGCGGGAGCGGTGTGCATCCCGTTCCTGCCAATCGCCCAGTTCCCGGAGCTGGCGCCGCCGCAGATTTCCGTCAACGCCTTTTACACCGGAGCCAATGCCACCGCCGTCGAGTCCTCGGTGACCACCATCCTGGAAGAGGCCATCAACGGCGTGGAAGGCATGCGCTACATGACCTCCACCAGCGGCAACGACGGCAGCAGCTCCATCAACATCACCTTCGAGCTGACCCGCCCGCTGGATCTCGCCGCCGTCGACGTGCAGAACCGCGTCCAGGGAGTCCTGGGTCGCCTGCCCGACGAGGTGAAGACTACCGGCGTTACCGTCAACAAGGTGTCCACTTCGTTTATCATGGCGGCCGGCTTCTATAGCGACAACAACCGCTACACCGATACCTTCATCAGCAACTACATCGACATCTATGTCAAGGACGCGCTGAAGCGCATTCCCGGCGTGGCCGACGTCCAGATCTTCGGCGAGCGCAAGTACTCCATGCGCCTCTGGCTCGATCCCGCCCGGCTCGCCGCCCGCGGCCTGACTGCCTCCGACGTCGTTTCCGCTCTTCAGCAGCAGAATGTGCAGATCGCCTCCGGACAGGTGGGATCTGAGCCCACTCCGGCGACCCAGATGTACCAGATCAGTGTCCGCGCCCTGGGCCGCTTGAGCGAGGCCGCGCAGTTTGACAACATCGTCCTCAAACCGGGCAACAACGGCGCGCTGGTGCGCCTCATCGACGTGGGACATGCCGAACTGGGCGCCGAGGACTACAGCGGCAAACTTCGTTTCAACGGCTACGACGCCATGGGCATTGGCGTCACCCAGTTGCCCACCGCCAACGCCCTCGACGTGGACAAGGCCATCCGCGCTGAATTGGCGCGGCTCTCCCGCCGCTTTCCGCCAGGGCTCCATTACGCCATCGCCTTCGACACCACCACCTTCGTCGGCGACTCCATCCGCGAAGTGCTCAAAACCCTGGTCGAAGCCATTATCTGCGTCATGATCGTGATGTTCGTCTTCCTCCAGGACTGGCGCAGCACCCTGATTCCCGCCGTCACCATTCCCGTCTCCCTGGTCGGCGCCTTCGCCTTCATCAGGCTGCTGAATTTCTCCATCAATACCCTGACGCTCTTCGGAATCGTGCTGGCGACCGGCCTGGTGGTGGACGACGCCATCGTCGTCATCGAGAACATCAAGCGGCACATGGGCGAAGAGCATATCGACTCCCACGTCGCCGCCTCCGCGGCCATGGGCGAGGTGACCGGCGCGGTGATTGCCACCTCGCTGGTTCTGGTCTCGGTCTTTGTGCCGGTGGCGTTCTTCCCCGGCACCACCGGTCTCCTGTACAAGCAGTTCTCGCTCACCATCGCTTTCTCGATTGCCATTTCGGCTTTCAATTCCCTCACCTTTACCCCGTCGCTCTCTGCCCTGCTGTTGCGCCCCGAGAGCGCCAGGAAGAACTTCTTTTTCCGCGGTGTCGAGCACGTTCTGCATCGCACCACGGCACGCTATGTCGCCAGCGCGAAAAAAGCCATCCGGCTGCGCTATCTGGTGCTGGTGGCCTTCTTCGCGGGCCTGGCCGCAACTTACGTCGTGTACAAGGTGGTGCCCACCGGCTTCGTGCCCGACGAGGATCAGGGATGGTTCATGATCACCGTGCAGGCGCCGCAGGGAGCTTCCGTGGAGTACACCTCCCAGGCGATGCGACAGGTCGAGGCCGTCCTCGCCAAAGAGAAGGACATTATCGGCGCCTTCAGCGTGGTGGGCTTCAGCTTTACCGGCAGCGGCGCCAACAAGGGCATGGTGTTTCTCAACCTCGCCAACATCGACCAGCGCCGGGGCAAGCAGGACTCCGCCGCCGCCGTCGTGAATCGCCTGCGCGGCCCACTAAGCCAGTTGACCGAAGTACAGGCGATTCCCTTCCTGCCGCCGGCCATCTCCGGTATCAGCGCCTTTGGCGGCTTCACCTTCGAGGTGCAGGACGAAGGCGGCAATACCGTCGAGCAGCTCTACAACGTCACCCAGAGCCTGGTGCGCGAGGGCAATTCCAGAAAACAACTCAGCGGCCTGTTCAGCTCCTTCACCGCCAACGATCCGCAGTTCGTGGTGAACATCGATCGCGCCAAAGCCCGCAGCCTGCAGGTGCCCATCCAGCAGATCAGCGATGCCCTGCAGGTCTACATGGGCTCGGCCTACGTCAACGACTTTGACTTCAACAACCGCGCCTATCGCGTCTACGTCCAGGCCGACCAGCCATTCCGCCGCCGGCCGCGCGATATCCGCGAATTCTACGTGCGCTCCGATAACAACCAGATGATCCCGCTGGACAACGTGGTCAGCATCGCCGAGTCCACCTCCCCGCAGGTCATCACGCACTACAATCTCTTCCGCTCAGCCGAGATCGATGGCTCCTCCGGGCCGGGCTACAGCTCGGGGCAGGCCATTCAGGCCATGGAGCAGGTGGCGAAGAAGCTGCCCCTCGGTTTCAACTACTCGTGGTCGGGTCTTTCGCTGGAGGAGATACGGTCGGGCCGGCAGTCGGCGCTGCTGTTTGGACTTGGCCTGCTGCTCGTCTATCTCACGCTCTCAGCGCAATACGAAAGCTGGGTGCTGCCCTTCATCATCCTGCTGAGCGTTCCCATGGCGATGCTGGGCGCCCTGATCGCGCAATCCCTGCGCGGCCAGTTGAATGACGTCTATTGCCAGATCGGACTGGTGATGCTGATCGGCCTGGCCTCGAAGAACGGCATTCTCATCGTCGAGTTCGCCGAGCAGTTGCGCCACCGCGGCCTGTCAATCCGTGAGGCTGCCGTGGAAGCCGCGCGCATCCGCCTCCGCCCCATTCTGATGACTTCCTTCGCCTTCATCCTCGGCGTTACCCCGCTGGTATTTGCCAGCGGAGCCGGTTCCGTGAGCCGTCATTCCGTAGGCACCACCGTCTTCGGCGGCATGATCGTCTCCACGGTGCTGAACCTGTTCTTCATCCCCGTGCTGTACGTCATCGTTGAATCGTTGCGCGAGCGCGGAAGGGCGCCGGCGAGCGCAGCATAGCTGTTGTGCAGGTTATCCTGAAGACCGGGTGAGCCAGCGTGCCGCCGGCTGAAGCGAGTACAGATGGAGCGGCGCTTCAAACCGGGGTCCCCGCCACGCGCCGGTTCTGCGTGTGGTGAAGTGCTAGCGCCCTGTCACGGCGCCCTTTCAAAACCACGGTCTGTTGGGCGCTGAGGGTATCTTCCCGTCCTACTTGCCGCAGGTCGGGCTAACCACCTGGAGACTGGTTACCTGAAAGTCGGCGTGCTGCCTGGTCCCGGTCTCTTTCTTCTCGTAGGGTTGACTCTTTTCCTCCTGTGCCGCCGTGCGATGCGGGAAGGTGCCGGTCAGGGTTACTGTCTGGCCCACGTGGTCCGCAAGGGGCACGTTGCCGGCGTTATAGACTTCCCAATGCTTGTTGTTGCTGCTGATGACGAAGAATCCTCCGCTCTCAAGGCCTTTCTGCAGACAGCCGGTTATGGTCTGCGTCGTCGGCATGTTTTCGCCGGCGGCTTGTGCTACGGCACATGTTGCGGCCGCGGTAAGGCCCACCAGCAGGATGAGAACCATCGATAGGCATAGTCTCGCAGTTTTGCCGGGCATACTTCCTTTCCTCCTTACAACCACGAACTATGACGTCCTGCTTCGGCCATAGTCAGTGATTTGCGACACTGCTGCCCGTGAGCCTGCTCGAAGGGGGCATGCCTGGAAAGCCTGTTCCACGTTTTCACGAAAGGGAATGCACTTCCGCCCTGGCTCCAGATGTCCACCCGTCACCCTCTCATTTGATCTGCGTCACAGAGTCGCAGGGCCAATCGCGCTAGAAAGGGAATAGATACTGCACGGAAGCCGCCCGCCGGATTTCCGGCGCATGGCGTGCTCCCCGCCAACCGCCCCACCGCGTGGGGAGAAAGGTCGCAGCATGATCGCCGAACAGCTCACGCTTGTCGGGCTGGGCATCCAGAACGTGCTCATTGCGACCGACTTTTCCCGCTGCTCCAATGCCGCGCTTGAGGTTGGCCTGCAACTGGCGAAGGGCTACAAGGCCGCTGTCCACATCGTTTTCGTCGTGCCCAGCGATGAATTTCTGCTCGCTGGACCCGAGGCTTTCGTCGCTGCCAAAGAGGCCGCCCGCCGTGACCTCGACGCCCTCAACACCGAATTGCGGCGGACCCACCCGGTGGACAAAGCTGAGGCGTACCACATCTATCTGCTGGAAGGCGATGTAGCGCAATCGCTTCTGGACTTTGCCCACCAGAAACAGATTGACATCATTGTCCTCGGCACGCATGGCCGCGGCGGTCTGGGCAGGGCGATGCTCGGGTCGGTGGCGGAGCGCGTCTTCCGCAGCTCTCCCATTCCCGTGCTGACCGTCGGGCCTGGTTGCTGCCGCCCCGTCCAGGCCCTGGCTCCCGCAAATATTCTGGTCGCCGCGGACTTCAGCCCTGCTTCCCGGCGTGCCGCGCAATATGGCGCCACCCTGGCGCGCAGGCACAACTCGCGCCTGACGCTGCTCCACGTGCTCGATCCGAAGCAGCTCGAAGGCATCCCCGACCGCGCACGCGTTATCCGCGAGATTGAAATGAAATTGGCCGCCCTTGTCGGCCCCGATGCCCCGTCGCAACACGCCCAGCTCGTCGAGGCCGGCCGGGTGGTTCCGACCATCCGGAAAGTTGCCGCCGGCCTTGCCGCCGATCTGCTGGTGATCGGAGTGCGCAGCTCCGCCGGCGTGATAGAGCGCCTGCTGTGGCCGAACGCTTACGCCATTGTGCGCGAGGCGCCATGCCCGGTGTTGACCGTCAGAGAGAGCATGGCTGACGCCGGTAGCTGATTTTTGAACTGGAGGAGAAATGCCGAACGACAGTGCAGTACTTGATGCGCCGGCTCCCGCTATTGCTGAGGAGCCGCCGGCGCGGTGGAAAAAAGAGGATACGAAGGGCCCTGTTGTGGAACGTTTCACGATCGCTCTTGAACCCCGGAGCAGCACAGCAGCCCGCAAAACGCGCTCACCTTACTGGCAGCCTATCGACGAGGAGTGCTGATCGCGCGGTAAAAGGGGGAAGGAAGGCGGAGATGGCGTCTTTCCCTCCTTCTAACAAACGTGGCGGCCAGTGCCGTTAGCCGCTTCCTTCCCGGGACAGGGCGCTGAATCCCTTCCCCCGCAAATCCATCCAATCTCAGGACAAGCCGGAAGATCGGGACTGCGACAATCATGCGCATCGGCATAACCTGTTATCCCACCTACGGTGGCAGCGGCGTGGTGGCCACCGAACTCGGACTGGAGCTGGCCCAGCGCGGCCATCAGGTCCACTTCATCTCCTACTCGCAGCCCATCCGCCTCACCGAACCCCAGCCCAACATCCGCTACCACGAAGTCGAGGTCTCGCGCTATCCGCTGTTCGAATATCCGCCCTATGATCTGGCGCTCGCTACCCGCATGGCCGAGGTCGCCGAAATCTATGACCTCGACCTGCTGCACGTTCATTACGCCATCCCGCATTCGGTGAGCGCGATGCTGGCCCGCCAGATGCTCTGCTGCGATCAGGCCCGCAACCGGCGTCATCTCCCCTACGTGACCACCCTGCACGGCACGGACATCACCCTGGTGGGCGCCGATCCCTCCTATCTGCCCATTACCCGCTTCTCCATCAGTCAGAGCGACGGCGTCACCGCCATTTCCAGTTACCTGAAGCGCCGGACGATCGAGGTTTTCGACATTCAGACGCCAATCGAGGTCATCCCCAACTTCGTCAACTGCGATCTCTACGAGCGCACTCCCGCGGTGCTCGAGCGCCGCTCCGAATATGCGTTGGCGGACGAAAAAATCCTCATCCACCTATCCAACTTCCGGCCGGTCAAACGCGTGCAGGATGTTATCGAGATCTTCGATCGCGTGCAGAAAGTGGTCCCCTCGCGGCTGCTGATGATTGGCGACGGCCCGGAGCGCTCACGCGCCGAGTGGCTGGCGGTCAACCGGGGCATTCATCACAAAGTCGACTTCCTCGGCAAGCAGGACCGCATTCATGAAAAGCTCGGGGTGGCCGACGTGATGCTCCTGCCCAGCCAGTTGGAGTCCTTCGGACTGGCTGCGCTGGAAGCCATGGCCTGCGAGGTCGTGCCCATTGCCACCTGCGAGGGCGGCGTGCCCGAGGTCATCGACCACGGCGAGACCGGATTTCTGGCCAAGGTGGGCGATGTGGACACGATGGCGAACTACGCGATCGAAATCCTCTCTGACGATTCGCGCCTGAAGCAGATGGGTGAACTCGCCCGCTCCCGCGCCCAGGCGCGCTTCTGCGCCAGCAAGATCATCCCCATGTATGAGCGCTACTACCGTGCCGTGCTGGAGCGCTCGCTGGCTCAGGTATGAAGCAGGCCGTGCGAGTCTCCTGTTTCGTGTGATCGCGGGCCGGCTCTGGTCCTTTTCCCTGTTACTGGCCGGTCTTCGTTACCCTGATTCCTAGCTCCTTCAACTGCCTGTCGCTGACTGGCGTTGGCGCGTCCACCATCAGGTCCACCGCTTTCGCCGTCTTGGGAAAAGGAATCACCTCGCGCAGGCTCTCCGCGCCGGCCAGGATCATCACGATGCGATCCAGTCCCAGCGCGATGCCGCCATGGGGCGGCGTCCCGTACTGTAGCGCCTCGAGAAAAAATCCGAAGCGCGCCTGCTGCTCCTCCGGCGACATGCCCAGCGCCTTGAAGATCTTCGCCTGGATGTCCTGCCGGTGAATACGGATGGAGCCCGAGCCCAGCTCCATGCCGTTCAGCACCACATCGTAGGCCAGCGCGCGTACCGCCCCCGGATCGCTCTCCAGCCTTTCCATGTCCTCCTCGTGCGGCGAGGTGAAGGGATGGTGCGCCGCATTCCAGCGGCCTTCAGCCTCGTCCCACTCGAACATGGGAAAACCCGTCACCCACAGCAATCGGTAGTCGTTGGCCGCGCCTTTCTTCTCAAACCGCTTGTGCCGGTCTGCAAACCGCTGCGCCAGCGCAAGCCGCACCTGTCCCGCGCCTTCCAGCACCTGCCTCTCGCGCATCGAAAGCCGCGAGCGGCCGCTCGCCGCATTCCCGGCACTGCCGCTTCCGGTGCGATACGGGACGCCCGCATCAGCACCTGTCGCGGGCTTCTGGCCCTCGCCTCCGTCGCCCAACGTGACCGTTCCCGCCCCCACCAGCACCACGTAGTCCCCGGCTTCAGCGCCACTCAACTCGCGCACCTTGGCCATAGCTTCGGGAAACGACTTTTCCAGGCGCCGCTCGTCATCGAGGACCTTGATTCCCTGCTCCGCCAGCCTGGCGGGATACAGTTGCCGCAGCTGGTCGCGCTCCTTGCGCGAGATCTCGCCGACGCCGGGAATGCGTACCGCAACCAGCGGCAGCGAACTGGACAACCCCAGCCCCTGCAGATTCTCCCGCGAAAATGCCACGTTGACCTCGGCCAGCGCGGGCAGCCGCAGGTCGGGTTTGTCGATGCCATACAGCCGGATCGCCTGGTCGTAGCTCATCTGCGGAAACGGCGTTTCCAGCTCAAACCCTATCGTCGCGAACGCCGCCTTCAGGAAGCCTTCGACCACATGAAACACCATCCCCGGCCGGGCAAAGCTGATCTCCAGATCGATCTGCGTGAACTCCGGCTGGCGGTCGGCCCGCAGGTCTTCATCGCGGAAGCAGCGCACGATCTGGAAGTATCGGTCGAATCCCGAGATCATCAGGATCTGCTTGAACAGCTGCGGCGATTGCGGCAGGGCGTAGAACTCGCCGGGGTAGACGCGGCTTGGCACCAGATAATCGCGCGCCCCCTCGGGCGTGGAGCGCGTCATGAACGGCGTCTCGATCTCGTAAAAGCCCTGCGCGTTGAGATGGTCGCGGATCGCGATAGCCACCTTGTGCCGTAGCTCGATATTGCGCTGCATCTCCGCGCGGCGCAGGTCGATGTAGCGGTACTTCAGGCGCACCTCTTCATTGGCCAGCACCGTGTCGGCGGGCGTGAACGGCAGCGGCTTGCAGTCGTTCAGCAGCCGCAGTTCGTCAGCGACGACTTCGATTTCTCCGGTGGGAAGATTTTTGTTGACCGTCCCTGGATCGCGCAGCTTCACCTGCCCCATCGCCGCCAGCACAAACTCCGAGCGTACCTCAGCCGCCTTTTCGTGCACCTCGGCGCCAGCCTCGGCGGTCACCACCACCTGGGTGATGCCGCTGCGGTCCCGCAGGTCGAGAAAGATCAGGTTGCCCAGATCGCGCCGTTTGTTCACCCATCCCATGAGCACAACCCGGGAGCCCGCATCCGCGGCGCGCAGCTCGCCGCACAGATGAGTTCGTTTCAGGTCACCTAAGAAATCGAGCATATGAGCAATTAGCAGTTAGCAACTACAAGCTATCTCATAATTCGTTTTGAAGGGGCACGGCTTCAGCCGTGCCGTCTACAGCCGTGGGAAAACCAGGCTTTAGCCCCTGAGGGGAAACCACGGTTCATTATGAGATGGCTCCTGGCATTCAGCCATGCACGTCTTACGAGTGGTTACTGAAGGCTGATAGCGAAGACACCCGTCTATTTTCGCAGGTACTCCGCCAAGTCGGTGCGCGACATTTGCACTTGGTTCCCGCTAGCCAGCTCCTTCACCGCGAACTGCTCCGCCGCCACCTCGTTCTCGCCCACGATCACGATGTACTTCGCCCCGGCTTTCTCCGCCATCTCAAACGACTTCTTCAGCCGGAAACTTTCGTCACCCAGGTCCACGCTGATCCCTGCACTCCGCAACTCGCGCGCCAGCTTCAGCGCGTGCACATTCATCCCGGAGCCGAGCGGCGCAACATACGCCTGCGCACCTTGTGCCGCCTGCTCCCCCTGCGATTGCAGCGCCAGGATCAGCCGGTCCTCGCCTATCGCAAAGCCGATTCCCGGCGCCTTCGGCCCGTCCAGCGCCTCGGAAAGGCCATCGTATCGTCCGCCGCCCAGCACCGCGCTCTGCGCGCCCAGCCCGCCATGCGTGAACTCGAACGTGGTGCGCGTGTAATAGTCCAGCCCGCGCACCATGCGCTCGTTGATGGAATACGGCACGCCCACTGCATCCAGCATCGTCCGCACGGCGGCAAAGTGCTCGCGACAGGGCTCGTCCAGGTACTCGCCGATCTTCGGCAGCTTCTCGATAATTGGCTGGTCCTCAGGCACCTTGCAGTCGAGCACGCGCAGCGGATTGGTCTCGGCGCGCCGCTGGCAGTCGGGATCCATCCGGTGGACCACGGGCCGCAACGCCTCGCGCAGTGCCTGGTTGTAGCGCGCGCGGTCTTCCGCGCAGCCCACCGAGTTCAGCTGCAGGTTCCAGCCGCCCAGCCCCACTTCGTCCAGCAGCGTCGCCAGCATCTCCAGCACCTCGGCATCGCGCGCGGGCGACTCGCTGCCTGCGCTCGGCGGCCCGATGATCTCCGCCCCGATCTGGTAGAACTGGCGATAACGCCCCTTCTGCGGACGCTCCCTCCGGAACTGCGGGCCGATGTAATACACCTTCTGCAGCGTCCCTTTCTCGCCCAGTCGATGCTCGATGTACGCCCGCACCACTCCCGCCGTGTTTTCCGGCCGCAGGGTCAGCGACTGCGATCTCTCGCTTTGCCCTCGCGCCCGGTCGTCCCAGGTGAACATCTCCTTGGAGACAATGTCGGTCTCCTCCCCGACGCTGCGCGAGAACAGTTGTGTATCTTCGAAAACGGGCGTGCGGATCTCGTGATAGTTGTAGCGCGTGAAAAGCTCGCGCACCTTCGCCTCCACCCGGTTCCATAGATCGGTATCGGGCGGGAGAAGATCACGGGTTCCGCGCGGAGCTCTGATCATTCCAGAAGTCCGCCGATGTCATGCCTGCCCTGAAATATGTGGAGAATGAGCACGGTATCAGGCTCCTCAACACGATAAATGATGACGTAGTCGCCGGCCACAAAGCTGCGCAGGCCCGGGCGCAAGTCCTCTCGTTGCCGGCCGATGTAGGGATACCGGGCCAGCAGCACAAAACGATGAGTGATGTTGTCGATAACGCGAGTAGCGGCCTCCGCGCTCCCGCTTTCGCGAGCAATGCACAGCCAGATGCTCTCGAGATCAGACTGCACTTTCGGCGAGGCACGAAGATTGCGCATTAGCGAGGTTTCTGCTCGCGGGAAAGCCTTTCTAAGCCACGCCCCCTGATTTCCCTCGCGAAGCCTTCGAGCTCCTCCTGGGAACTGATGGTGAGGCCCTCTCCCCGTTGCAGGGAAGCCTCGGCCTCATCAACCGAGGCCAGGATCTCCAACCGGCGCCTCTCGCGTTCTTCCCAAAGCAGCAGCGCTTCTTGCACAGCTTCCTCTTTATCCCGGAATCTGCCCGATGCAATGGCTTGTCGAATGAACGCTTCCTGGTCGTCGCTCAAATGTACTTCCATGCTCCAAAGGTAACAACGTGAACCACGAAGTGGCAAACGGTTGGAAGTGGTTGCCAACTCGGCGGGGGCTGGCAAAGATTTGGAAAACGGTTCCCAGACCTGGAAATGCTCGGCGCTGCTGCTCAGGGGCGCATCGTTACTATTCTGAGATTAAGCCCTCTTCCTCTCCGCCAGATACTCTTCCCTGTATCCTAGATAATTCCTGCCATGCCTCAGGATCATCTCCTGATCTTCGTCCCTGAGGTGCCGGCGAAATTTCCCCGGCATTCCCATCCACAGCGAGCGCGGTTCCACAATGGTTCCTTCCGGGATCAGGGTCCCTGCGGCAATGATGGATCCTGCTCCGATGCGCGCCCCGTTCAGAATGACGACTCCCATACCGATCAGGCACTGGTCCTCCACCACGCATCCGTGCAGCGTGACCGAATGCCCTACCGTGACCCAGTCGCCCACGATCACCGGCCATTTGTTCAGCATCCCGTGCAGCACGCTGCAGTCCTGAATGTTGCTGTTGGCGCCGACGCGAATGAAATGCACATCGCCGCGCAGTACGGCATTCATCCAGACGCTGGCGTTTTCGCCCAGCACTACATCGCCGACGAGCTGCGCCGATTCATCGACGTAACACGAGAGCGGTACTATCGGGGTAGTTCCTTTGTGGGAACGGATCATTTTTCCCTCAGCGAAAATCGCCAACTCTGCGATTCCGCACCGGCACCACCAGCCGTCGGTAGCCAGGCGCCTCTAAACCCGCGCAGCCGCCACGGTCAGCTATCTCATCTCAGCGGTAAGTCTTTGAAAATACCACGTCTAGTGCGATCCGCGAAAGAACGCGCCGACGCTCGAAGCGGCCCATGGCGGCCGCTGCAGAGCGAAACCTGATGGCGAAGCGGCTCGCTACCCAGCGTCAGCCACGCGCACCAACTCCGCTAACTTCCTGATGCGAAACGGCGCCACGTCCTACGACTTTGTCGGCATACCGCGACGCAGGCCATTGCGATACAACTGATGGCAGCGCCAATTGGGGTGGAAAGGAACAGATTGTTCCGCTGGTCCGATGGGTGAGCAGGTCCGATGCAAGAGCAGATAAGAGTGGAAGGCAGTTCGCAGTTCAGTACCGAGCAGCACGCGGGAGCAATGGTGAGCTGGATGAAGGCGCGAGAGCCGAAAGTCGTGCTTTGCGTTGACGACGAAAAAATTGGATTACGTGTACGCAAGATCATGCTGGAAAACCACGGCTTCAGGGTACTGACGGCCACCACCGGTGAGCAGGGACTCGCATTGTTCGAGAAAAACCTGATCGATCTGGTGGTGCTGGACTACTACATGCCGGGCCTGAATGGCGGCGAGGTGGCGGCTGAAATGCGCCGCCGGCGGCCGCAGATCCCCATCATCTTTCTTTCCGCCTACTTCTCTCTTCCTGCCGCTGCCCTGGAGCTGGCCAACGCCTTCATCACCAAGGGAGACCCGCCCGACGTGCTCATCGACAAGATCGAGCAGTTGACCTGAAAGCAGCAATCAGCCACTCGCCCATTGGCTACTCCGCACCAGCCACTGAGCAATCAGCCACTCGCCAATCAGGCATTTTGTGCGAGATGGGGTGGTCAGGCCAGCGTCTAAGCCCTTTGTTTTTCCCCTCCCGAGCGGCCTTCAGAGATTTTTCGCGAGCGGAATGGATTACGGGCGGGACAAGCAAGTCAGGATTCGACCAGACCAGCCGCGCAGCGGCGAGATGCTGTTAGGCGTGGGCGTAAGCCCACGCTAAAAGTGGAATAAACGTGAGCCGCGGAGCGGCGGCACCGGGTTGCGATACAGCCTCTTCAGCCCGCGAGGGATCTGCTCCTTGGACTTTTTGCAGCTGCCTTCTAGTGCCCCCAGCGCAGAGGCAGTCGCCGCGGCAGCAGATAGGTGAAGCCGGCGAATGCCTCCCACTGCGTGGACGTGCTCGTCATTCCGTGATCAAAGCCGCAGTCCAGCACCAGCATCCTGGACACGTTGTAATTCAACACCCACAAAGTCGCCACCGCGTTGCTTCTCAGGAACGGTTGAGTGAAGTGCCAGACCTCACCTGACACGCCAAATTTTCCCCGCAGCGCGTGTGACACGGATAACGTCTGGCCGAAGGCCGCGCGGCGCACGCCATTCTCTGCGAGTTCGTCAAACAGGTAGTTGGTGTCGTAATGGAATCCCTTGATATCGCCGCTGACCAGCAGCAGCGCGCGGTTTTTGAAGCTGGCAATGTCCAGGTCCGGCGCCTGGCCGCCATACACGCGCCCAAGGTAGCTGAGCGCCACCGTCGGGTTCGCGCCCTCCCCGTGATGCAGGACCGCTTGCACTCCCAGATCGACATCGCCGAGCGCGTTTTCATCCTGACCGCCGCTGGTGTGCGCCAATGGCTCGGCTGATACCATCACTTCAACCCAGCGGGCGAAAGAGTACTTGATGACCTCATTGATACTCAGTTGTGAAACCACTCCGGGAGAATCGTTCCCATACAACGCGCCCGTTTCGAACTGCAAATATCCAACCGGCGTGAGAGTAGCGGGGGTGGCAACCGTGGGACGGGCGGGATTCGCGACCGGCTCCTCTTCGGTCTTCTCCTGAGCCTGTTGCGCCGCAGCCGCGCCGGCCAGCAGCAATGCCACAAGCCACGACCAGCCGCGCCGCCTGGGGCTCACTTCGCCCTCAGCAGAAGAACGGGAACGCTGATGCTGTGCTGCACCTGCGTCGCCGTGGTGCCCAGAAAAATGTCCGCCAGAAAGCGGTGCCCATGCGTGCTCATGGCCACCAGATCGCACCCCTTGTGCTCCACCCACTTGATGATTTCTTTCGCCGGATCGCCGTATGCCAGCTCGGCCTCGGCCGCGACTCCCAGGGCCTGAAATTCGGCCCGGACTTTCTCCAGATATTGCGTGTCTTCCCGTATCTCCTGGCTGACCGCATCGCGGCCGTAAGTGCGCGCTGCCCAGC
>DATJAI010000107.1:0-73667 GCA_035516415.1 Binatia bacterium
GTCGGGAAGCGGTAAGCCGTCGTCAAATCCGAGTTGAGATTCCTCTGGCACACCACAACTGTACACTGTTCGCGACCTAGCGAACATTCAGCGAAACAAGACGTACCTCACCATTAAATAGGGCGGCCAAACAGAAACGGGACGCTGATCGCGCCCCGCCGGGGCTGAAGCCCTGGTTCAAGTTGTTTGCCGCCGACGCGGGCCTGAAGGCCCGCTCTACCACCATGCGAACGATGACGCGAACCCCTCGACTTCGCTCAGGGCAGGCTCCTTCGGCTGCAAACTGCCCCACCCTGTCCAAACGATGGACGCGAACCTGGGGCACCAGGCACCAGGCCGGATACACAAGACGCTGCGCTGCACTCCCGCGATGGCACCAGGCATTACAGATCACATCTGGAGCTTGCGAGAGTTGCTGGCGTAGAATGTTCCCGCTCGTATGTACCGCGTTCTATCCACTAGTCGGAACGTTCGATTGCTGCTGGAGAGGAACGACATCCTCGCCATGGCGGGCTTCAAAGTCATTTCCCCGCGACATCCGGATGAAGCCGTGATGCTTGCCGCAACAGAGGATGTGGATGCGGTCGTAATCGGCCACTCTGTTGACCCGGACACCCGCACAGAGATAATCACTGGACTCAGGAGTACTTGCCCCGGCTGCGTTATCTGCTTCGTCTACGCAGCACCGGAAACGAAGGGCGAGCCATTAGCCGATGTCTCTTTGGACGTAAGCAAAGGGCCAGAGCCGCTGGTTGCATACCTGAAAGATCGTCTGCCGCGTGAAAAGGCTTCCTAGGCCAGCAACGCAACTTTAGGACACTACCTAAAGTCGTGCCCTGATACAAAGCTCAGGTCGCGTGAGCCGCCCAGTCGGATGAGTTGCTCAAAAGAAAAACGGGACGCTGATCGCGCCCCGCCGGGGCTGAAGCCCTGGTTCAAGTTGTTTGCCGCCGACGCGGGCCTGAAGGCCCGCTCTACCACCATGCGAACGATGACGCGAACCCCTCGACTTCGCTCAGGGCAGGCTCTGAAGGTTCGCCCTACCCGGTCTCTGAAGGTTCGCTCTACGTCCCAGGTCAGCGTCCAAACGAAGGACGCGAACCCGGGGCACAAACCACAAGCGGGCAAGAGAAACAGGACGCTCGTCGCGCCCCGTCTGGGGCTAAAGCCCCGTTTCTGGATTGTCTGTGTGACGCGGGCCTGAAGGCCCGCACTACCCAAACACGACGTCGGCACTACACTACGTCGGCACTACCCAACTGGCCACTGACCACCGGCCACAGCTTCTAGTCGTGCACGCCGTCCATGAAGGCGCGCAGCTTGCGCGAGCGCGAAGGGTGGCGCAACTTGCGCAGCGCCTTGGCCTCGATTTGGCGGATCCGCTCGCGCGTCACGGCAAACGACTGGCCGACTTCTTCCAAAGTGTGCTCGGAGCCGTCTTCCAGCCCGAAGCGCATCTTGATCACCTTCTCCTCGCGCGGCGTCAGCGTGCGCAGCACCTGCGCCGTCTGCTCCTTGAGGTTGACGTTGATCACCGCTTCGGCCGGGGAAACTACCGCGCGGTCCTCGATGAAGTCGCCCAGATGCGAATCTTCTTCCTCGCCGATCGGCGTCTCCAGCGAGATGGGCTCCTGGGCGATCTTGAGCACCTTGCGCACCTTGGCCACGGGAATGTCCATGCGCCTGGCGATCTCCTCCGAGGTCGGCTCGCGGCCCAGTTCCTGCACCAGCTGCCGCGAAGTGCGGATCAGCTTGTTGATGGTCTCGATCATGTGCACCGGAATGCGGATGGTGCGGGCCTGGTCGGCAATGGCGCGGGTAATGGCCTGGCGAATCCACCACGTCGCGTAGGTGGAGAACTTGTAGCCGCGGCGATATTCGAACTTGTCCACCGCCTTCATCAGGCCGATATTGCCTTCCTGAATGAGGTCGAGGAACTGCAGGCCGCGATTGGTGTACTTCTTGGCGATGGAAACCACCAGTCGCAGGTTGGCTTCGATCAGCTCGCGCTTGGCATACTCGGCGTCGACATCTCCCTGCACGATTTCGCGCTGGGTGCGCTTGAGTTCGGCGAAGCTGACGCCGGCGTCCTGCTCCATACGCTCCAGGTCGACGCGGATCGCCCGGGCCTGACGGCGGAATTCTTTCTTCTGCTCCTCGGAGCGCGTGACCTCGGCCCGTTTATCGAAATTGGTGGCCTGGCGGTCGAGGCCGCGCATGCTGTCGACGGTCTTGTTGACCCGGTCGATCAGGCGCTTGCGTTCGGTGTTGGTGAAGCCCAGGCCGCGCATGGCGCGCGAGACCATGATCTGCTCACGGCCCAAAGCCCAGTGGCAGCGGCGATAATCCCGCGGGCGCTTCTTCTGCGAAATGCCGGCCAGCTTCTCCGCCAGCTGAATGGACTTCCTGTAATGGCGATGCAGCTCGTCAATCCGGGCGGTGATTTCCTGCAGCCGGTTGGTGATGACCTCCTCGGTGATCTCCTCCTCGTCGAAGAGAACCACCTCCTTGATGGAACGCACGCCGCGCTTGAGGTCCTCACCGATGGCGATGATCTCGCGGATCACGATGGGCGAGCGCGAAAGCGCCTTCAGCACCCGGAGTTGGCCGCGCTCGATGCGTTTGGCGATCTCCACTTCACCTTCACGCGTGAGCAGCGGTACGGTGCCCATCTCCCTCAGGTACATGCGAACCGGATCGTTGGTCTTCTCCAGGGTACCGGGCGAAAGGTCCAGCTCCATGTCCTCGCCGGCTTCCAATTCCTCAAATTTCTTGTCGCCCGGGAGTTTCGGTCCTTCGAGAACGTCAATACCCTGCGTGCCGATGGTGGTCAGCAGGTCCTCGAGGTCATCGGGAGAATGCATGTCGTGCGGGATCAGATCATTCACCTCGTTATAGGTGAGATAGCCTTTTTCCTTGCCCACATCGATCAGTTTTTTGATATCGTCGTACTTGTCGTCCAGGGCCAAAGCGGAATTTCCTCTACGCTGCGCCAACCGGAAGGCGCGTCGAATGTGTGCACACTAGGCGGGAGCGGTACGCTAGTACCGGATGTATGCAGAAACTTACAGATTTTAGCATAACCGCGTCAAATTCCACAGCTTTTTTCTGCTCTCGCCTGAAGGTCAGCCGCTTGTGAGTTTCGTCCCCGCAAGCAAGCCCTTGATGTCATTTAGATGTTTACAGCCTCAAGTTGGCTTCAGCTTCTGGATTCAACTACTTAGAGCCAGTCTTCGCTGCGGGAGAAGCCGTTTCCGATCCGTTCCGGCTTGGATCAGGCAATCTCCCCCATGGCGCTCATCGCCCGGCGCAACCGCAGCCGCTCCTGCAGCAGTCGGGTAGTACTGGCAGGATCCTGTCGCCGTTCCGCTTCTTTCAGTTGATGCTGCAGATCGTCGAGCTGCCGGCGCAGCGCCCGGCGGCGGAGCGAGCGGATGGCGCTCTCCAGCAACTCCGGAGTCAGTGCCTCCTGTTCCGCCATGAGGATGGAGGCCAGCAGACCGCGATCGGCTTCCTCCAGCGGGAGCGACATCCGATCGAGGCCCTGCTCATGGGCGAGGAGCAGAGCATCGATCAGTGACTCAGCCGGCAGACCCTGGTGCAGGCGTTCGCGTGATAGCGTGAAATGCGCCTGGCGGGCGGGTTCGAAGCCGGCATCCTGGCCTTCGCGGGCGCTCACCGGACTGGGCAGCAATTCCTCGGTGGCCAGACTGCGGATGAGCACGCGCTCGGCGTCGGTTGGCCCTGCGCCACTCCCCATCCGGATCCGCGATGTCGCCCGCGAGGCGGCGGCGTGACGCAGCTCCTGCCGCAGCACGGCAGAATCGATTCCCAGGCGATGTGAGACCTCGGTTGCCCATTCATCCCGAACGATGCGGCTGGGCACGCGCTGAATGTGGGGCAGCAGGTAGTTCAGCGCCTTCACCTTGCCTTCGGGAGTGCGGGTTGGGAACAGGGTACGAACGCGTTCGGTGAGGTAGTCGAAATACTTCGGTGAATGACGCAGTGCCTCTCCGTAGGCCTCCCGGCCTTTCCGGCGGATGTAGAGGTCGGGATCGAAGCCGCTGTCGAGGCTGAGCACCCGGATCTGGAAGTCCTCGCTGACCAGCAGCGCCAGCGAGCGCTCGGCGGCCGCCGCTCCGGCAGTATCGGGATCGAAGTTCACCACAATGTTCCTGCTGAAGCGCCCAAGCAGGCGTGCCTGAATCTCGGTAAATGCCGTGCCCGAGCTGGCAATGACGTTGCGAAAACCCGCAGTGTACACGGAAATGCAGTCCATCTGGCCTTCCACCAGAATGGCGTAATCGAGCTTCCGGATCGCCTCTTTCGCCTTATCGAGATTGAACAGCACGCGCGATTTGGAGTAGATCGCGGTTTCGGGCGAGTTCAGGTACTTGGGACCGGCCTTCTCATCGGCGGACAGTGTGCGGCCGGTGAAGGCGATGACCTTGCCCTGCTCGTTGCAGATGGGGAACATCACGCGGTTCCGGAATCTCGAGTAGGCAGCAGCCAGTTGCTGGTGGCTAGTGGCTGGTGCAGCATCACCCGTCGCCATGTCTCCGCCTGCTGCGCCATTGTCGGGCGACGACGAACTGGCCACTGCCTTCTCCTTCCACGAAAACAGCCCCGACTCCCTCCGAATCTCTTCGTCGAACTGCTGCCGCAACGCGTCACGCAGCAAAAAGCCGGAATCGGGCGCATAGCCGATGCGAAACTCTGCGATATGTTCCGGCAGCAGTCCGCGCGAGGCGAGATATTCGCGCGCATGGGCCGCTTCGGGCCGGCGCAGTTGCTCCTGGAAAAACGCGCAGGCGCGCTCGTGGATTTCGATGAGCCCGCCGCGCAACTTCGCCGCGTGCGCCTCCTCGGGCGAGGAGTAGCTCATCTTCGGTAGCGGAATCTTGAGCTTCTCCGCAACCAGTCGCACGGCTTCCGGGAAGGTAATGTTCTCGATCTTCTGCACGAACGCGAAAACGTCGCCCGAGGCTCCGCAGCCAAAGCAGTGAAAGAACTGTCGCGTGGCGTGAACCGAAAACGACGGCGTTTTTTCCTGATGAAAGGGGCACAGACCCTGAAAATTCTGCGCGCCGCTCTTGCGCAGCCTGACGTACTCGCCCACGATGCGGACGATGTCAGCCTGCTCCTTGAGCGCGCGCGCGAAGTCCCCGGGGGTGGCCACGATGCATTTAGTGTGACCGATCTGGCGAGACCTTCCTATAACAAAGGCGGGACTGCCGTTGGGAAAGTTGTGGAAAAGCCGAAACCGCCTGTTGATGCCGGTGGAAAACGCGCCCATTTACCCCGCTGGAGAAGAGGTGCGGTACCGCAAGCTGAACGCCGCGCCTGCAGCTCCACCTTTAGCGCCGGTATTCCTGAGGCTGGGGGCCTTTCTCCAGCGTCTCGCGGTTCCAGACGAGGCCATCACGGCTGTAGTTGGCCATCTCGAAGTCCTGCGTCAGCTCCAGCGCATCGACCGGACAGGCGTCCTCACAGAGCCCGCAGAACATGCAGCGGCTTAGGTCGTAGGTGAATTCGGTGAGTTCCTTGCGGCGGGTCTTCTCGTTGCGCTGGCTGCCCACAATGATGAGGTTCTCGGGACAGGCAAGAGCGCACAGATCGCAGGCGATGCACAGCGTCTCGTTGGTCTCGGGATGATTGTTGAGGCGGGGCGCCCCACGATAGCGTTCGGCCACCTGCGGCCGCTGCAGGGGATACTGCTCGGTGCAAACGCACTTCGGATCCTGGTTGCGGAAGGTGACCTTCAGCCCCCGGATGAGATCGACGAACAGCATCTTGCGAAGAACGGTGTTCATCTCCGACCCTCAATTGCCGGAGTGTAGCACAGGAAGAACTGCGGTTTGGCTCCTGCTCCGATTATCGTCGGAAAATGAGAGGACCCTCCCCTGCGGGAGGGCCCAGTGGTTTTGCCGCAAAGCCGAAGCCGGATCGAAAGCGGCGCTGACGGACCGGGCATCCGTGCGGCAGCGCCTTAAACGCGCACAACGTTTGCGGCCTGGAAACCTTTCGGTCCTTTGGTAAGATCGAACTCTACCGTTTCGCCCTCATTCAGGCTCCGATAACCGCTTTCCTGGATGGCGGAGAAGTGCACGAAGACGTCCTCGCCCGTGGACCTCTGAATGAATCCGTAACCTTTGGCTCCGTTAAACCACTTCACTGTACCTTTCTCTCTCACAACCCGCTCCTTTCGACGATAGACCTGCTCGCCCCCGCTTCGTGGACGTTTTCCCCCCTTCTTGACGGAAGCATTACGGCTGGACGCCGGCATGCTCCCGCTTGGGCTGGAAGACGTCTCGACTTCGCCGGGAAACAAGGGTTGCGGCTCAGTTCGCAGCTTTTCTGCAATGAAAAAGGCTCCCTGAAGCTGCCGACGGCGGAGTGCTACTGCCGCGTCAGAGCAGATCCCTGGAACCCGTGCAATGCCTGAAATTGAACTGCTGACAGAAACATCAACCCAAACCCGCGTTTCGGTGGAACCGAAAGCTCCCTTCAACATGGAAGGGGAGCAGAAGATGATTACAAGGAACTCTGCTTTTGGCAAGTGTTTCCTGCAGAGGAACTTCCATTGTCTCCCATAACGGTACAGGCAGCACCCCGGTGCCAGGCCGCGTCTGCTACGATGGCGTGGGATGAGTAGCGGTCCCGAGAAGCCGGAAAAGGTGCCCGAGACCGCCTCCGTTTCCCCATCCCCGTGTTTTTCCGGAGTCGGGCTCTCTCCGCCACTTAACTCTTCCGGTACTGCGGAGATGCACGCAACTCCCCTGCGTCCAGGGACAGCCGCCCGGCGGCTGCTGGCGGAAGACAACCGGCAGGAACCCCGCAATCAGCCACTCCAGAGCTATAGCCTTTTCCACCGCCTGCGGCGGCACGGACTGTCCACGCTGCGCTACCTGATGCAGAC
Organism: Binatia bacterium; assembly: GCA_035516415.1. Lineage (GTDB taxonomy): Bacteria > Acidobacteriota > Terriglobia > Terriglobales > Acidobacteriaceae > Bog-257. Next base: position 6,920 of record DATJAI010000107.1, read on the forward strand.
GGAGGTCCACACCTACGCGTTCTCGGTAGCCGCCAATTCCATCCTCTCGTTCTTCCCCTTCATCGTTCTGCTGCTGAGCGTCATCCGCCGGGTTTTTCACTCCCAGGCAATGTACGGCGTGGTGCTGCAGCTCCTGCGCGCCTACCTGCCGAGCAACCGGGATTTCGTCATTCGCAACCTTCAGTTTCTGGCCAGCGTGAGAGGACGCGGACAGATTCTCTCGCTGGTGATGCTGTTGATCACGTCCGCTGGGATCTTCATGCCGCTCGAGGTGGCGCTGAACAGTATCTGGGGCTTCCGGCAGAACCGCTCTTATGCGAGAAACCTGGTGATCTCGCTCGGCCTCGCCCTGGCCTGCGGATGTCTGGCGATGTTGTCGATCGCGCTCACCGCGCAGAATCTGCGCATGCTGGGCCGCGTGGCCGGCGATCGGAACTTCGTTTTCCAGGGTTTGGGATTCGTGCTCATGAAGGCGTCGGCCATCGTGGCCACCATCTGCATCTATTTTCTGATTTACTGGGTGCTGCCAAACGGGAAAGTTCCGGCGCGCGCGGTGCTGCCGGCGGCCATCGTCACCGGTGTGGTATCGGAAGCCGCCAAGTACCTCTACATACTCGTGCTGCCCTGGCTCAACTTCCAGGAAGTCTACGGTCCCTTCTCAGTTTCCGTGACCCTGATCTTCTGGTCCTTCTGGAGCGGCATGCTGCTGCTGGGAGGAGCGTACCTGTCAGCGGCCGAGTACAGTAGCCGGGTACAGGCCAGGCGCGAGACTGCAGCCGCAAAGTAAGCACGTACGCTTGTGGGCTGTGTCGCGCGGGGTTTCGCGCGCCGACTGTTTCCGGTCCACTCCACGAAGAGTACCGCTCGGAGCAGGCGGTATTCGTCACTCGCAATGTCGCAGGTCTGGAGAACCCTGGAATCAGCCGAGGGCGGGACGTGAGGCCGGCCTGTCGGTTTGACCCGCTTTGGGAATTGTCGTGGTTTTTTTTTGGGCCCGAATCGGGCCGTCACTGACACCGCTCCGTAAGGTCAGCTATAGTCAGCCCCAAACGGTAGTGTAAGTCTGAGTATGAGGTTCTGTAATGAGAACTCCAAACAACCTGCAAGAAAGACTCCCTCCGTAGGGGACAAATCGAAGGAGACAAATATGAACCGTTCCCGGGTTCCCTTCATAGTTGTGTGTTTGTTACTCCTGGCCTGCATTTCATGGGCACAGACACCTCTAACCTACATCCCGACGGGTCCATGCCGGGTGGTGGATACCAGAGGGCCAGATGGTCCTTTCGGCGCACCATCACTGGCCGGCGGCGTTGCGCGGACCATAACCCTTCCCGATAATCCCATCTGCGCCATTCCGAATACGGCGACGGCATACATGCTGAACGTAACTGTGGTTCCGGCGCACAAACTCGGCTATCTGACGGTGTGGCCTACGGGCTCGCCGCAACCCATGGTTTCCACTCTGAACTCGCTCGACGGGCGGATCAAGGCCGTGGCGGCCGTGGTGGGCGCCGGTGTGGGTGGCGGCATTGACGTCTTTGCCACCAACAATACCGACCTGGTGCTGGATGTCGTGGGCTACTTCGTAAGCCCCGGCAATCCGGACGCGCTTTTCTATTACCCGCTGCGGGACCTCTGCGAGCTGGTCAATACCGTAAATCCGCCTTCACCGGACGGTCTGGGAGGCCCAGCGCTGGCTAATGGCGAGCGTCGTGACTTCTCGGTGACCAACAATCCGAACTGCTCCATCCCCTCGGAGGCGGTGGCTTATTCGCTGAACGTTATTGCGACGCCAATGGAGGGCGCTCCTCTTGGTTACCTCACGATATGGCCTTCGGACCAGGCCATGCCCTATACTTCGACTCTTAACTCGATGACCGGTACGGCCGTCGCCAATGCGGCGATCGTCACGGCTGGGACCGGCACCCTTGCCGTGTACGCCAGCGGCACCGACACCCATGTGCAAATCGATCTTAATGGCTACTTCGGTCCAGCGAACATTGGAAGCAAGCACGGTAATGCGCTTTATGCCTTCTCTCCCTGTCGCGCCACCGATACCCGCCCCACCTCGTTCACGAACGAACAGGACTATATCCTCCAGGTGCAGGGAGGATGTCAGGCTACACTGCCGCCGTGGAATTCACAGCCACCCGTTAAGGCGTTTGTGCTGAATGCCACGGTCGTTCCAGACGCGGGGCTGGGTTATTTCCCGATTTGGGCCTACAAGCGTCCGATGCCGAGGCCCACGACCATCATCGCGACCGATGGAGCGATCACTTCCAACATGGCGATTGTTCCCGCCGGCGATCAGAACGAGATTTCCGCCTTTGCCAGTGCTTCCACCAATCTCATCTACGACGTCTTCGGCTACTTCGCCAGTCCAGAGTTAACGATTTTGACCCAGTCGCTACCTCCAGGGGTTGAACACGTCCAGTACGGACCGTTTACCATGCTGGGACGGGGCGGAGTCCCACCCTACACGTGGGGTTCGCCGAACATGCCGCCGGATCTGGGCATCGATGCGGCGACCGGTGCGATCGCGGGCTGCCCGACTTTTACCGGTAGTCCCATGGTCACGGTGACGCTGACCGATTCTTCGCTCGCTCCGGCCCCGCCGATGAATAGGCGGCTTGACGTATTCAGCCTGCCGGTGCTGGACATCACCACATTCTCATTGCCGCCTGGCACGGTGTACACGCAGTATGCTCCAACGCCGCTCACGGCTACGGGCGGATACACCTCACCCGACGGCAATTACCAGTGGAGCGTCGTAGCTGGCAGTCTGCCTCCTGGTTTCTCGCTGAGCACGAACGGGGTCATTACCGGCTATGATCCCGGTGTGAAAGGAACCTTCTATTTCAAGGTTCAGGTTACTGACCAGGAGTGCCCGGCGGGTTATGGGACCACAACCCAGTGGCTACACATCAGAATCAGCTAGACTGCCACACGCACTTAATCAACCGCATTTGAGTCGGCGACCGGGCTCCTGGATCTTCCGGGAGCCTGATTTTGTCAGGAGCCTTCCCCGCTGCGCTGAACCGAACATGGCACCGAGCACGCAAGGCCGCGAAGGGTGGGCGAGACGACTGTATATTTTCAGGCGCGGCTTATAGATTTCAGGCGGCCCTGCTGCCTGTTTGCGAATCCGCGCCGCTCTTCCTTGAAGCCGAGTCCCGCAACCTCTCTCCCGCATGCGCGACCTGCGGCTTTGGGAATGGCTTTGAGGTCAGGTATCCGGAATGCCACATTCCGGCCACAGCGAAACACACAAAAGCCATAGATGGGCAAAAACCCTCCAGCGTGTTCGCCGGCACGCTGACGCCTGTCAATTCTCTGAACCTCAGCAGCAACATTGAGTTATGCGCTGGCGCATGCAGAATCTCGCCCCATCCGCACATTAGCTGCCCGGCACTTTGATGGGGCATTCTCGTTTCTTTTTCCAAAAAATTCGCTTGCTTTCCCAATGAAACGGGAACACAATCGCCAAACTCCTGGGCATTTTGGGTTCCCGCTGAACGCGTAGTTGTAGGCCTCGCTCCCACAGTGAGCTCGCTGCGTTGCTTTTGTGCTCTCTGGGACTTTTTCTCCACGCTTGCCGCCAGAGACTCGGGCCCTATACCAATTCGCTGCAAAGGAGAGAGCTATGGCAAAACCATTTCTTGGGGTTGTTTCTCTTGGTCGCTTCCGCGGCGTGTTTCGGCCCAGTACAAAGGTCGTCGGGCTGCTGGCCTGCTTGTGCATCAGCGCGCTGCTGGCCGGCGCGCAAACTCTGCCCAATGACCCGCAAGTCGCCGGCGCACCAGAAAACTGCGCCGTTTCGACGGCGATGTTTAACGGCTTCTTTCACAGCGGAACGGCGGCGGTGGATGGCGTGGTGGACCCCGCCAACAGCGTCACCTTTCCCAACAACACGGGGCTGCACAACTGCGACTTTTACCAATGGGCGCAACAGATGTTTCTCTGGCTGACCTCGCCGGCGCCCCCATCCTACGGCGGAGGCGGCGGGCGCATCTTCGCTTCCCCGCAGTTCTTTACCGTAACCCCGGCGGATTCCAACGGCAAACGCACGCTCATCTCCAACCAGTCGATGTTCTCACTTCTGGGTCCCGGACTTCATTTCCTTGGCATACGGGCGGCGCAGGTGGGTGTGCATGGACTGCCGGTAATCATGAGCAAGTCGGGGCAGATGTTCGAAGTGCAGCCAGGCCCGGTTTCGACGAAGGGCAAGCCGCTCGTGCTCAACCAGGCCGGCAAGCAGGTGGAGGTAGAGAGCACGGCTATGCGCGCCGGCAAGCTTGTCCTGCTGGACACCACTGGCAAAGCGATTACCACCCCAAAGCTGATTGTCCCCAAACAGATTCCGCAGGAGCAGCTTCAGCGGCTGGGCCCGCAACAACAGCAACTGCCGGAGCTTGCCCCGCAACGCGAGTTGCTGATGAAGCTTGCCCCGCAACACGAAGTGCTGTTGAAGCCTGCGGCGGCGCACGCGCAAGTCTTACAAAAGCTCCAGCCTGCGCCCGTGAACCCGAAGCTCATTGCCCAGCACTTTGTACTTAACGGCAAGGATATTTTCCTCAATGTGAACGCCGGCGTCATCGAGACTGAGGAAGGGCAGGCGGTGACCAACGGTGTGCTCATAGCACAGAATGGATCGCTCATCTACTACATCACCATGGTCAACGACGTGATGGCCTACTTCCTGACTGGAACCAAGGACACACTCTTGGGTAAACCAGGGGGCATCACGCCTGCTCCTACTCAGTTTCCCACCACCTCAGGGGACCTGGCCAAGATCACCGCGTTTGCTTCAGCCCACAGCGAGACATTTCCGGATCCGAATGCGCTGGCTATCGAGGTGAAATCGTCATGGATCGAGACCACCGGGCTCGCCAACCCCAATCAGTACATCACCACCCAGGCGGTCATACCGACTTATGACAAGACGGACCCCAATAAATGGGTGCCGAATGGACAGAAGACGGCGACCCTGGCGCTAGTCGGAATGCACGTGGTGGGAAGCGCCAAGGGGCATCCCGAGATGATCTGGGCCACCTTCGAGCATTTCGGCAATGCACCCAATGCAAAGTTCGAATACACCTCCACCAGCGGAACGAAAACCCTCAACAACCCGCCCACTCCCGTCACAGGAACCTGGTTGTTCTGTGCCACCGGCTCGAACGGACCATTTAACCAGATCCACGCCAAGTTCAGCTCACCCAACATCGTGGGCGTTGGCGGCGCTATCGGGCCCAGTGACGTCATTCGCTCCAGCCCCTTCGGAGCCACTTTCGGCGTCCCGCCTAACCCGCTGAGTGGTCCTACCTCGGCGGGCTCTAACGATGCGAATTCCAACAGTCAGATTATCGGCATCGACAACAGCATCCAGAGCGACTTCGCAGCTCTGTCAGGAGGCCCCGACATCCGGACCAACTACTACATGACCGGTGCAACCTGGACGGAAAATGGCAACCCGCCGACCAGCAGCTTCCCGGCCGGAATCGATGTCGGCACAAGTGTATTGGCCGGTAGCACGATGGAGACATTCCAACAGCCCAGTAATTGCTTCAATTGTCATGGGGACGGCCTGCCGAGCGTGAACCTCACCGTGAGCCATGTGACATGTGAAGCGGGGTCGAACTCGAACACCTGCCTGAACGGCATACAACCCTTGTTCTAGGCCCTTTCGCTAATGCCCCTAAAAAGGAGGGCTGACAATGGCAGACGAAAAGAAACCTGCGACGCCAGGCGCACAAACTCCGAGCGCGCCAAAGGCTACAACGGCAGGGAGTATTCCCTTTGATCAATTCACCGAATCGACCATGTCGGCTGTCATGCGGGCGGCTGCCGCCCAGAAGCTGTCGCACGTTCCCATCGTGATTGGGATCATCTTCCATCCCGGACTGGGCGGCAGCGGTGGTGGTGGTTACGGCGGCGGGACGCCGACGTGCGGCTTTGCCAGCACCGTGAAGCCGTTCTTCACCGACTGCTACCGCTCGCACATGCTGTTCATGTTCGATCTCTGGGACCCGACGGCTGTGCAGAACAACTGGCAGGCGATCCACGACGCCGTGGCCAATGGCAGCATGCCCGCTCCGGGATGTCCGGGGACCTTCGACCAGAGCGGATTCCTGACCGCCTTCCAGTGCTGGAAGGACCAGGGTTTTCCGGCATAGCCGTGGGCAGCGAAGAAGCAATCGGAACGGACGCGCTTGCCGGCAGGGCGACGACGCAGGCTGCGCCGCTGTGTCCCAGCGCGCAGCCGGATATGCCGGGCGCGGCGGTGTTTGCGCTGGTGCAGGGGACGGTGGCGGAGCCGCGAGCCGCCTACCTTGACCGGGCAGTCCCGGCGACGCACGAGATCCTCGCCAGCGCCGCCCCGGTTGCGCCCACTGAAGTCTTCCGCATCGGCGCGTCCTGCGCAGGCAGTTGCTGCCAGCACTCTGACGGGGGCCGCTGCCGGCTTGCCGGCCGCATTGTGCAGCTGCTGCCGCCGGTGGTCACCAGCGCTCCGCCTTGCGCCTTGCGGCCCAACTGTATGTGGTGGCGGCAGGAGGGCGTTCCTGCGTGCCTGCGCTGTCCGCAGATCGTAACCCGGATGTACGGAGCGGGCCCCGAACTGGTGGAGGCCGCGAGCCCGCAGAAAACTCCAGCGTAAGGACCGGCTGATTGCGCCCGCGGAGTTGCCGTCTGCCCGGGCGAGAACACAGGCTACCGGCCATTTGCACCAAAATGAGGCGACCACATATGCCAGCGAAAGCCAAGAAATCAGCCCCGGTGTCGTTCGCACACGACATCAAGCCACTGTTCACTGCAACCGACGTGGCGCACATGAAACCCATGGGCGTACATTTGCATACCTATTCGTACATGTCGAACCCTTCCGGCGGACACGCCCACGCCGAAGCAGTCAAGAGCAAATTGCAGTCGGGGGAGATGCCCCCAGGAGCGCCCTGGCCGGCCTCGAAAGTGAATCTCTTCATCAAGTGGATGACCGGCGGCTATAAGCCTTAGTCTGGCGAGGCTCGCCGGTTGCAAAGCCGCGTTCGCAGTCAGCCAGGAGCTATCGCGCTGCGGACCTGGCCTGCGGATACACTCCCAGAACTTTCACCAGCTCGGCAACCTCGCTGAGATGGCGCAGCGCATTGCGGGCCGGCTCGTCCGTGCCGCGCAGCATGTCCACAAAGAAGACATACTCCCAGGGGCGACCGCGCATGGGCCGCGACTCGATCCTGCTCAGGCTGATATCGCGCAGCGCGAAAACGCTGAGCGCCCTGAACAGAGCGCCAGGAACGTTCTTCAGGGCGAAGGCGAGCGACGTTTTGTTTGCGCCCCGGCCAATCCTGCGCGATTTGCCGATGAGCAGAAAACGTGTGTAGTTCCGCCGGTCGTCTTCAATTCCCGCCAGCAGCACGCGCCCGCCATATTCCTCCGCTGCCCGCTTCGGGGCAATGGCGGCGGCATCGCGCAGCTCTTCCTGCAGGATGTGGCGAACGCTGCCTGCCGTGTCATAGAACGGCACCGGCTGAATACCGGGATGGGAACGAAAAAAGTCGCGGCACTGGTCCAGGGCGACGGGATGGGAAAAGACGCGCCGGAGCTGTTTCAGCGGCACTCCGGGGGCGGCCATCAGGTTGTGCACGATGCGCAGCGGGAACTCGGCATGGATAAACACGTCGCGCGTGAGCAGCAGGTCGAGGTGCTCGGCAACCGATCCCGCCAGCGAATTCTCGATGGGAATCACGGCCGCGGAAACCGAGCCGTTCTCCACCCGGTCGAAAACCTCTACGGAACGGGCACACGGCACCACTGACGCTCGCGTCAGCATCTTTCCCGCAGCTTCATGACTGAAGGAGCCGAGCTCGCCCTGGATGGCTACTTTCACGTATTCCGGAGAGCATAGCAGAACCCAATCCGCTTTCCAGAAGGTTGCCTGTAAGGGGAAATTTACGCCGCCCGGAGAGCGCCAATAGCAACAGCTCACACGCAACCACCAGGCGAAGACAGCCTTCCAACCAAGTAGTTCGTTGCGGGAGATGTTCGCAGCGGTGAACACTCAGGGAGGTGAAAGCATGCTTTGGACACTTTTTGTAATTCTGCTGGTACTGTGGCTGATAGGAGTGGTCAGCAGCTACACGCTCGGCGGATTCATCCACATTCTGCTGGTGCTGGCGGTGATTGCCCTGATCTTCCAGCTCATTTCAGGACGCAGAACGGTAGTGTAGGAACTCGTCGCTCTGCCGGCCGCCGTGGCGAGCTGGCCCGAGTGACGGAAGTGTCGGTTAACAGGACAGGATAGCTCTAACGAGGTGAACAGATGGACAAGGACAGAGTAAAAGGAAAGATGGACGACGTGGCGGGACGTGTCAAGCGGCAGGCCGGCGAATGGACCGGTGACACCGAGACGCAGGTGGAAGGCGCCGCCCAGCAGGTGAAGGGCAAGGCCCAGAATGCCTGGGGTAAGGCGAAGGACGCGGCTCGCGACGCGACAAAGACAGATAATACGCAGCGCACGCAGGAAGACGTCGAAATCGAACGCGAGCGCCGGAAAAAGGACGTTGCCTAGCGTTTGCGTTTCGGCGGCAACTCAGCGGCGCCCCCCGCGGGCGCCTTTTTCTTGTCCGCTTCCACCAGCAGATTTCCGGTCCGGTCGAGACGGAAGGTCATTCCTGGCGGGACCACAGTGGTGGCGCTGTATTCGGCAACCACCGCCGGACCGCGAAAGCTCCTGCCGACGGCGAGAGTCTCGCGTTCGTAGACCGCCGTGGAAACGGATTTACCGCGGAACCGGACTTTGCGGTTTTCCGGGCGCGGCCCGCCATTGGGCTGGGCCGCAAGCACCGGCAGCCGGGGCGACTTCATTCCGGCTCGCAGGCGCAACGTGACCAGCTCCACCTGCCTTCGCGGGTGACTGTATCCGTAGCGGAAATGATGCGCACGGTGAAACTCGGCCAGCAATGAGCTGGTGAAAGGCACGTTGAGCTCGAAACCCTGGCCGCGATAGCGCAGGTCGGCACTACGCTCCAGGCGCAGCCTGCCGCTCCATCCCTCGGCGCGAAACTCCTGGCGGGCGCTCTGCTCCAGAGGCTGGAAGCGACGCCGAAGGCTTGCCATGGGAAGCCTGGCATCAACCCCCAGCATGACGGTTTGCGAATAGTCCTTGATGACATCGCTGGTCAGGATGCCGAATGCGGAGAGAGCTCCCGGAATTACGGGAACGACGATGCGCGGAATGCCCAGCGCCCGGGCCAGCTCGCATGCATGCAATCCGCCGGCGCCGCCGAATGCTACCAGAGTAAATTCGCGCGGGTCGTATCCGCGTTCCACCGAGACAACCCGCAGCGCCCGTTCCATGTTGGCGTTCACCACGCGGATCATTCCTTCCGCAAACTCCTCCAGCGAGAGACGCGATCCCTGAGCGCGCAGCCACTCGGCCGTCACGGCGCGGGTACGCGGCAGATCGAGGGCAAAGCTTCCGCCGAGGAACCTGTCCGGTTGCAGCCGTCCCAGCACCAGGTTGGCGTCGGTAACCGTCGGCTGCAGGCCCCGGCCGTAGCAGATGGGACCGGGATCGGCGCCCGCTGACTCCGGCCCGACGCGCAGCGCGCCGGCGGCGTCAAAACGGGCCAGCGAACCGCCTCCCGCGCCGACAGTATGAATATCGAGCATGGGCACGCGTACCGGCAGACCGGCAACTTCGCCTTCATTGCCCGGCCGGGGCTCGCCATCAACCAGCGCCACGTCGGTGGACGTCCCTCCCATATCGAAGGTGATGACGCGCGCGAAGCCACTGAGCTTTGCCGTCGCAGCCGCGCCGACGACTCCGCCGGCAGGTCCGGAGAGGACAGTCCTGACCGGCTGGCGCGCCGCGGCCTCCAGCGTGGTGATGCCGCCGCTGGATTGCATGACGAACACCCGCGAAGCTCTCCCCTTTCCCCGCCCCCGGCGCAGGCGCATTTCCAGCCGCTGCAGATAGCTCTGCATTACCGGCTGCAAATAGGCATTCACCACCACTGTACTGGCGCGCTCGTATTCGCGGAACTCCGGCAGAACCACGTGGGAGAGCGAGAGGGGCAAGCCAGGCTCCTCAAGCACGCGGCCGATGAGCTGCTCATTTTCCGGATTGGCGAAGGAGAACAATGTGCAGACGGCTATCGCCTCCGCGCCGCTGGCGTGCACATCGCGGGCGAGCAGCCGCAGGTCCTCGCGCGAGGGGCTCTGCAGGATGCTGCCGTCGGGAGCAACGCGTTCCGCAACGCCGAAGCGCATCCTACGTTGAACCAGCGGCGGCACGCGCTCGACGGCCAGATCGTAAAGCCTGGGACGGTTCTGCCGCCCGATCTCGATGATGTCTTCGAAGCCCGCCGTGGTGACGAATGCCACACGGGCGCCCTTGCGTTGCAGGAGCGTGTTGGTGCCCACCGTTGTGCCGTGCAGCAACACGGTGCCGCCGCTGATCTGGGGCAGGGCTGCAACGATGGCCTCCGAGGGATCGGCAGGCGTGGAGAAGACCTTGCTCATCCGCAGTCTTCCGCGATCCAGCCAGACGCAGTCGGTGAAAGTGCCACCGGTATCGACGGCGACACGCAATACTTCCTGAGAGGGCTGTAGTCGGGATGCGGCCATACCAGGCGCGGGAACCGGCGCGGGAAGCGCCGATTGTAGCACGCGTCCTACAACCGCTTGCCCATCTGGAACGCATCCAGCGAATGGCTGGAGTAATACTCCGGCAACGTCCCGAGGACCTGATACCCCAGCTTCTTGTAGAGGCGGAGAGCAGCTTCGTTGTCCACTGCAGTTTCCAGATACACTTCCTTACACCCCACGGCCCGCAGCCGCTGCTCACACGCACTCATGAGGGCGGTTGCCAGGCCGGAGCGTCGCGCCCCGGGAAGAATGTCGAGGGTGAGGATTCGGCCGTACTGCCGCCGAACAGGATGAGCGACAACAAATCCGGCGATGCGATCGGCTTGCCCCGTTCGCGCATCATTGCAACCAGGGGACTGGAATTCCCCCACCAGCGTAATCGCATGACGCTTCCGGACAAAGCCGCTCAGCTCCATCGGCGTGTAGGCGATGCCGGGCAGGAAGCAGCGCTGGTCGATTGCCCACAGGCGATCGAAATCCTCGGGACGGTAGTCGCGGATAGTGAACGCCACCGCTGCCGGCTGTGATGTCACACCTGAGGCCATCCAGGACTCTTGCCCATCATAAGCCTGCCCCAAGGCTGGGGAAAAGCGATCGGACCTGCAAGCAGGTCCGATCACCTTCAGCCTCAGGCAGCGCGCGGAGCTAATCTTCCCGAGCTCCTGCCGGACGCCGGACTATTCCGGTTCCGGATTGTCCGGATTCGGCTGCCTTCGTCCGGTCAGAGCAGCGGAAGCGTTCTCGATTTTCTCGATCGCGATGAGCGCGGTCCACTCATTTCCGCGGTTTTGATAATCGACAACCCGGCCGCCCAGAAGTCCGGCTGCCGGTTGCGGCAGCAGGTCCTGGTGGTAGTCGAAATAGCGTTTCTGCATCGCCTTGCCGAACGGCAGGCTTCGCAGCAGCGGATGAGGCGGCTCCCACTTCGTGGTGAACAGATACGCAACATCGAACTGATCGGTGGCCCCGGAAGCACGCTCCATCTCCGGCGGCGAGAAGTTTTGAACCGTAACCACATCGAGCGGCTGCTTCACATAGCCTAAGAAAGGCCGGGTGAGTTCGTCGGAAGCCGGCCAGGCGGTAAGGATCCTCGCGTGCGGATATCTGGATGACAGCTCGTTGGCGGCCACTTTGTGAAGGATGACATAGTCGCGATAGAGCAGCGTATCCTCCGGTGCAATGCGATAGGGGGGAGGAACGAAGAGCTGCACTACGAATGCCACGCAGGTGAATGCAACCACCCACAGCCAGGGCCGCATGCGGCGACGCAGCGTGGAGACACAGACCAGAATGACCAGCGGGACCACCGGCAGCATGTAGCGGGCCAGAACCGCGCCGCCCGCTACAGACTGGGCGACCACATTCGCCAGAAGAACCACGGCAAAGACGAGCTGCGCGTTCAGCGGGATCCGCGGGCGCGGCGTTCCGTCGCGTTCGTCGAGAGGAGCCAGCGTCATGGCGGCCAGCGCGCAGAACACAGGGAACCAGAGGTTCAGGTATCCGAACACATGCCACAGGCGCAGGAGCAGGGCGAGCACCACCCGCAAGGGAGTCAGCGTCGCCTGCAGGTTGTAGCGGAGGTAGGCCGGATTTCCCAGATAGAACCCCGTCCGATGATGGTGCCAGGCAAACCAGAGAAGCAGTGGGATCGGGCAAAGTAGAAATGAGAATGCGTGCCGTTTCGACCGATACAGGCAAAGAACTTCCGCGTCTGTCCCTCTGCCACGGTCCAGGGTTGGGCACAGCAACTCCCACGCAAACAGCGCCAGGGGAGTTACCACGGCAGTCTCTTTCGCCAGCGCGGCCAGGACCAGAAATGCGACCGTCGCGGCGGGTCTGCGCTCGACGTACATTGCCAGCCCCCACAGCGTCAGCGCAGCGGCCATCATATCCAGATGCGCCAGCGAGCTTTGGGCGAAGAAGACAGGATAGAGCGCGGTACACAGCACGGTAGCCGCGGCGACAGATTCCCGGGCAACATCGCGAGCCAGGCGCCACAACCCGAGCAGCGCAAAGGCTGCCACCATGAGCATGGCGGTTCTGGTTACGGCGGGGGTGAAGGCGCTGTATTTCCACCAGAAGGCCAGCCACAACATCACCAGCGGCGGATGAGCGTTGGACAGCGTTGTGTGCGGTATGAGCGAGCCGGTCAGCAGCAAATCGCGAGCCGCAGGAATGAAGTACCCGGCTTCGTCCCAGAAATAGGGAAGGCGCAGCAGGGGAGCGTGGGTGACGAAAAGAAAGCTGAACAGGAGCGCGTAGGCGAACAGGTACTCGCGCAGGCTTTTTGCAAATCGGGAAATGCCTGTCTTGAAGGGATGCGCCTCCGGGCATGTCATCGGAATTCCAGCGGCTGGAGCAATTTCTCAGTTGCTGCAATCGCCTTGAAAGGGCGCGGCTTCAGCCGCGCCGAACGGCTCTAAGGAACAAGCTTGGCCTTTAGGCCCCGAGGTACGCGCCCACAGTGGCTAAAGCCGCTCTCTTCCGGGCCCTTTTCGGCACAGCTAAAGCTGTGCCCCTTCACAAACAGGTGCAGGCGGAGATTCAGTGGACCGGCCCGACGCCCGGGCCCATGCGGGGATCGAGCTTGATCTCGCCGAAGGTGTTTTCGTAATTCACCAGGTTCTGCTGCAGGATGGTGTGCAGCGCCTTGGCCTGCTGCGGGCTCAGGTAGATACCCTGAAAATTTCTGACGTCCACCCGGGTCTCATCCTGCTGCTGAAGGGTGCCAAAGACCAGAAAGAAATCCCATACGTTGACGCGGACCTGCACGCTGTTGGCGTAGTTCTCGCGATAGTCGGGCGTGTTGGTTAACTGAATGGCTGGCTGTACGGGATTCGGCATTATGACCTCAAGAAAAGGTGTCAGTAGTCAGTTGTCAGTTCCGTTCGGGGGCAGAACCGGAAACCTGTCGAAGGTTGAAGTGTACCAGAAGCAGTTGTCCGTTAACCGGCACTGACAACTGGCAACTGATCAATAAAAACGGCGGCCCTTGCGGGCCGCCGAGACGAAGCACTTCAGACTGACTAGAACACAATCTTGCCCTGGAACTGGATGATGCGTCCCGAAGGCAGGCCTGGGAAGAACGATCCGTACGGTCCGGTCGGCGGAGCCGTCGTGGTCAGGATCTGACCGAACGTCGAATCCCCAAAGGTGGAGTCGGGGTTGGTGAAGTTCGGGTGATTGAACACGTTGTAGAAGTTGGCTCCTACGCCGAACGCCACCCTCTCCGTCAACTTGAAGTTCTTGTTGATGGTGAAGTCGGAGTCGAAGAATCCCGGTCCGCGGAACGAGTTGCGCCGCTGAATCGGGAAGGTCGTGCCTGCGGACACAAACCCGTTCGGATTCACGCACTGGCTAAGACCGTTCGTGCATGACTGCTGGATAGGCACGCCCGGAACGATGTCGGCAACGATGTTACTCGGGCCGAAGTTCGTAATCACGGTGTTACCGTCGAGCACCGTGAAGGGCAGACCGGTGCGGGCGAAGAAGTTCTGCGACAGTGTCCAGCCACCGAAGGCTCCGTTGGCGAACTTGTTGCTGAACTTCCACGGGGTTTGCCAGACGTAGCTGGCGCTGAAGTAGCTGCGGATATCGTAGTCCGCCGGCCCGTAGTTGTTGCACCGCAGGCAGAACGGATTGATCTGATAGCGGAACGAGGAGTTGCCGTTATAGGGCTCGCCGCCCGCGTTGGACTCTTCGTCAAACGTGTGGCTCCAGGTATAGCTGGCCTGGACGGTGAAGCCGTAAGTCACACGCTGATTGAAGGTCGCGGTCAGACCGTTGTAGTTGGAAATGCCGGCCGAGCTGTACTGCTGAACCACGCCAAACGGCGCCGAGCCAAGGCAGCTCGGGCTGCTGCAGCCACTGGGCGGGATCAACGGGAATCCCGCAGTTCCGCCAGGATCGAACGCATTCAGACCTTCGTTGTTGATCGGGATGCGAACGCCGTGGTTGCCGACGTAACCCAGGCCGACAGCCGTCTTGTCGCCGATTGCCTGCTGAATACCCAGGCTCCACTGCTCCCAGTAGGGAGTGTGGAAGGTCCCGGCTTGGGTGTTGAAGCTCGGGGTACGGAACAGGCCGTCCAGCGCGCCGTGCAGATCTTGCCAGCTCAGGCCGGCGGGGAAGCCGGCCATGATGGCCGCTGCCGTGGCCTGACCCTGAAGATAGGGGCTGGCGGGAGTGGTGGTGTCACCCCAGGGAGCTCCGGTGACGCGCACGTTCACTTCGTTCGGAGGATTGGTCATGAACGCGTCGCCGATGACCGCCGGGAAGGCGTCGTAGAAGAGACCAAAGCCGCCACGAACGACGGTCTTGTCGCTACCGCCCGGCGACCAGGCAAATCCGAACCGCGGCGCCCAGTTAAGGGTGTCGGTGGAGCGGAAGATCTGGTGCCGGCCGAAATCGACAATCTGGTTGTACGGGAGGGCCGGGTTGGTCAGGCCGCTGGCCGCCATGCTGCTGAATTCGCCGTTCAGTATGCTGGCGCAGTTGAGCTGGCAGACCGGATTGGAGTTGTGCTCCGCCCGGAGAGCGAAGGTGAGCTTCAGGCTCTTGTTGACCCGCCACTCATCCTGCGCGTAAACGCCAAGGCCCCAAAGGGCGACCGGCATGCTGCCGCGCGAGGGGAAGTTCTCCCGTGTCTGAAAGGCAATGCCGTTGTAGAAATCCGCCTGGCTAAGCAACAGGACCTCGGGGTTGTTGATGGTGCTGAAGGCGAAGTCAGTGATGTCGTAACGGCGGAAGTTGGCTCCGAACTTGAAGGCATGCGCACCCTTGGTCCAGGAGAAGTCGTCAACGAACTGGTACTGGGTTACGTTGCGGCCCTGTGGGAAGGCATACGCGTAGTTGGTTATCAGATTTCCGTCACCGATGTTGAATCCCACTCCAATCAGCGAATACGTCTGGCCGAGCTGCTCGAAACCGGATCCCAGCGGATTCTTCTGCGTGAAGATCGCGCGGTAGTAGCTGCCGGCGTAGATGAACTGGTTGGTGGCGTTGGGGCTGAAGACGTGGTTCCACTGTCCCTGGCCATCGTAAGCCGGCTGGTAGCTGGCCGCGGACAGAGCGGGGCTGAAGGCATCAGGCTGCGTCGCCTGCGTGCCGTGGTCCATGCGCACGCGCCACCAGAGGTGGTCAGCGTCGGAGACGTTGTAGTCGATCCTGCCGCTCAGGATCCACTCCGTGCCGGGCAACGCCGGAGTCGCCTGCGTGGTCCCGAAGCAGTTGTCGGCGGTGAACGCGGGGATGATCCCTTCCGCATCGCCGCAGCTTCCGGGCAGGAGGTTATTGTTGGCGGCAGCGTAGCTGTAGAACGGGGAATTCTGGTACAGGTTGAACAGCTTGCTGTACAGCGAAACCTCCTGCGGGGCAGTCGCCGTCAGGTTCGCCAGCGTGTTGTTGACGAAGGTCGTGGTTGGCACATACACCGGCGTGCTGGAAGGCACGATGTAGCGGATGCCTTCGTGGTTGACGAAGAAGAACAGCTTGTCCTTCTTGATCGGTCCGCCCAGCGATGCGGCCCACTCGTTGTTGTTGGCGAAGGGACGCGGCACGCCAGCCAGCAGATTGAACCAGTCGTTGGCGTCCATGGCGCGGCCCGTCCACCAGTACTCGACGTCGCCGTGGAAGGCATTGGTGCCGGACTTGGTGACGTAGTTGACCTGCGCGCCCGCCTGCTGGCCGTACTGGCCGGAATAGGCGTTATTGATGACCGTGGCTTCCTGGACCTCGTTGCGCCCCAGCGTCAGGTTGGTGGCGCCGGAGTTGTTGAGGTTCAGGTAGGGGTCCATGTCGTTCTCGCCATTCACCGTGAACAGATTGGAGGTGGCGGGAAGGCCATAGCTGCTGAAGTTGCCGTAACCCTGGCCGACATTCATCATGACGCCGGGCGCGGTCTGGGCGACGTAGGTAAGGTCGTTGCCGCCGTTGGGCTGATTCGCAACCAGCGACTGGTTGAAGTTGGTCGAAAGGTCAGCGCTCTCGGCCTGCACCAGCGGAGCCGCCGAGGTGACTTCCACCGTCTGCGACGTGGCGCCGACAGTCAGCTTCACGTCAGCAATGGTCGCCTGGCCCACCGAAACGCTGGTGGCAGCCTGGGCCTTGGCGAAGTTGGGGGCGGTCACGGTGATGGTGTAGTTGCCCGGACTCAACAGGGAAAATCGGTAATTTCCGTTGGAGCCGGTCGTTGCAGTACGTGTCGCGCCGGTGGCGTCGCTCTTCAGCGTCACCGCCGCGCCCGACACGACCGCACCGCTGGGATCGGTGACCGTACCGGTAAGGTCGCCGGAAATCAGCGATTGCGCCATCAGCGACGGTGCCATCACCACGGCGATCACCAACAGGGCCAGGATCCCGGTGATCAGTCTTTTTGCTGTCATATCTCCCCTCAAGACGTTAATTTCTTTGGTATCGATTCGTTGTCGCTTGCTGGCCACGCCCACAGCGCTCTCCTCCGGGGCATGGCGTTCTTGCCAATCAGAACCTTGCAGGGTGGGTGTGCTTACACACCAGCCCGCGGGCTAGGTACTCGCAATACAGTGGCCACTCAGGACTAACCTGAGAAATCGCGCAAGCTGCTGAATGCAAAGCGGAATGTTGTATTTGGAAATAGGGTTTTCCAACAGAATTTACCGCTTTTCACATATCCCCATCAGCCGATCTTCCAATTTTGGAAACCCGCGCCACGTTTGTGATGGACGGGTACGCCGGGGACCGCCGCCCCGAAGGGCGAAGAAAAGGCGGCCCCGCAGGGCCGCCCGAAGCAAACAGAGGCAACGCGACTAGAAGACGAGCTTGCCCTGGAACTGGATGATCCGTCCCGAAGGCAGGCCAGGGAAGAACGACCCGTAAGGACCGGTGGGGGGCGCCGTGGTCTGCAGGATCGTGCCGAAGGCGGCATCGGCAATGTTGTTGTCAGGCAGATCGAAGTTAGGATGGTTGAAGATGTTGTAGAAATTGGCGCCGATGCCGAACGCCATTCTCTCCGTCAGCTTGAAGTTCTTGTTGATGGTGAAGTCGGAGTCGAAGAACCCCGGCCCGCGAAACATGTTTCGCCGCTGATTGGGGAAGGTTCCGGAAGCAGTAGTGAAGTTGGCGGCGTTCAGGCACTGGCTGAGCCCATTGACGCAGCTGCCCTCGGCGAAGTTGACGATCTGCGCCACATTGGCGCCGTTGTTGGGCGCCCAGTTGGAGATCAGGTTGTTGCCATCGATCACCGACAGAGGCAGACCGGTGCGGGCGAAGAAGTTCTGCGAGATGGTCCAGCCGCCAATCGCGCCATTGACGAACTTGTTGCCGAACTTCCACGGGGTCTGCCAGACGTAGCTGGCGCTGAAATAGTGGCGCACGTCGTAATCGGCGTCGCCGTAGTTGTTGCAGCGCAGGCACACGGGGTTGAGCTGATACACCAGCGAGGGAGCCGTGCCGTTGTTGAACGGGGTATTGTTGATGCCGCCGTTGGAAACCTCATCCATGGCATGGCTCCAGGTGTAGTTGGCCTGGACGGTAAAGCCGTAGGTCAGGCGCTGGCTGTAAGTCGCCGTCAGGCCGTTATAGTTGGATATCCCGCCCGAGTAGTACTCGGCCAGCTGGGCGAAGGTAAGCGATTGCGAGCAGGACCCATTGGCGCAACCCGTGGGCGGAGTGGGGCCGAATGGGGAATACGGGCTCCCTCCCGTGATCGGATTCAGATAGCCATTCAGGCCCGCATTGTCGATGGGAATACGCACGCCGTGGTTGCCGACGTACCCCAGCGATAGCGAACTCCGGTCTCCCAGCGCCTGCTGGATCTGCAAGCTCCACTGCTCATAGTAAGGAGTGTGGAAGGTCCCAGCCTGGTTGACGAAGTTCGGAGTCCTGAAGCCGGCTCCCAGCAGAGCGCTGAGAGTGTCCCAGGAAGCGCCGCTGGAAAATCCGGAGCGGATGGCCGATGCCGAAGCTGCTCCCTGGAGATAGGGGCTGGCGGTCGTAGTGGTATCGCCCCAGGCCGCGTTGGGAGTGAAGACGGTAATCACGTTGGGAGGATTCAGCATGAAGTTGTCTCCCACGACTGCCGGGAAGGCGTCATAGAAGATGCCGAAGCCGCCGCGAAGCACGGTCCTGTCACTGCCGCCCGGTGACCAGGCGAAGCCAAACCGCGGCGATATGTCAATCATGTCGGTGTCGCGGTAAAGCTGATGCCGGTTAGCAAGGATCATTTGGTTGTACGGAGTGGCGGGAGTGATCAGGCCGCCGGCGAGCATCTGGTTGAATTCGCCCGTCAACAGCGAGGCGCAGTCGAGCTGGCAGACCGGGTTCGAGTTGTGCTCTCCGCGTATTGCAAGGGTAAGCTTCAGGCTCTTGCTGACCCTCCACTCATCCTGTCCGTAGATTCCCATTCCCCACAGGGCCACGGGTTCGGTGGCGCGGGAGGGGAAACGCTGCCGGGTCTGGAAAGCAAGTCCGTTGAAGAAATCGCCCTGGTCCAGCAGCAGCACTTCGGGATTATTCAGGACACTGAAGGTGAAGTCGGTGATGTCGTAACGGCGGAAGTTCACCCCGAACTTCAGGGAGTGGGCCCCTTTGGTCAGCGACAGGTCGTCGACGATCTGATACTGGGTGACGTTGCGTCCCTGGGGAAAGTCGAAGACCAGACCGCCGAGGTCAGAGAGGTTAAATCCGGCGCCGATCACGTCGAAGGGAAACAGCCCGGGATTGTTCTGGGTGAAGATGGCGCGGTAGTAGCTGCCCGCGTAGATGAACTGGTTGGTGGCATCGGGACTGAAGGTATGTGTCCACTGTCCCTGTCCATCATAGGCAGGCTGATAGCTGGCCGCGCTGAAGGCGTTGTTGATGGGATCGGCGTAGGTGGCCTGGGTGCCATGGTCCATGCGCACGCGCCAGAACAGGTGGTCCCTGTCGGAGAGGTTGTAATCGATCCGTCCGCTGAGGATCCACTCGGTTCCCGGCTCAGCCGGAGTGGCCTGGTACTGGGAGACGCAGTTGCCTGTGACGGGCGCATCGCAACCGCCGTCACCGGCACCGAAAGCGGTGGCCCCGGTGGCGTAACCCGGCGCCGCCTGCATGATCTGGAAATACTTCTGGTAAAGACCAAGTTCGTTGGGCGCGGTGGCCGCTATGTTGGCCAGGGCCCCGGTCACGAAGTTGGGGCTCCACGCGAAGACGGGCGTGCTGGAAGGCACGATGTAGCGGATGCCTTCGTGATCGAGAAAGAAGAACAGCTTGTCCTTTTTGATCGGTCCACCCAGCGATGCGGCCCACTCGTTGTTATTGGCAAAGGGACGCGGCACGCCGTTCAGTTTGTTGAACCAGTCGTTGGCGTCGAAGTAGCGTCCCGTCCACCAGTATTCGGCGTTGCCATGAAAGGCGTTGGTGCCGGACTTGGTCACGTAGGAGACCTGCGCGCCGGCCTGCTGGCCGTACTGGCCGGAGTAGGCGTTGTTCACCACCGTGGCTTCCTGAACGTCGTTCTTGCCCAGCGTCAGGTTGGTGGCGCCCGAGTTGTTCAGGTTGAGATACGGATCCATGTCGTTCTCGCCGTTAACTGTGAACAGATTGGAGGTGGCGGGAAGACCGAAGCTGCTGAAGTTGCCATAGCCCATGCCGGTGTTCATGGTGGCGCCCGGCGCGCTCTGGGCGATGTAGGTCAGATCGTTGCCGCCGTTGGGCTGGTTGGCAATCATGGTCTGATTAAAGTTGGTGGAAAGGTCGGCGTTGTCGGGCTGCACCAGCGGCGCGGCGGAACTCACTTCCACCGTCTGCGAACTGGTACCCAGGGCCAGTTTCACGTCGGCGATGGTAGCCTGGCCGACGTTCACCGTGGTCTGCGTCTGGGCCTTGCTGAAGCCCTGAGCGGTTGCCGTGACCGTGTAGGTGCCCGGAGGCAACAGGGAGAAGCGGTAGGCGCCGCTGGAGTTGCTGGTGGCGGCGCGGGTCGCGCCGGTCGAGTCGTTCTTCAACGTGACCGTGGCGTTGGGCACGACCGCTCCGGTGGGATCGGTGATGGTGCCGGTGAGATCGCCCGAAACCAGAGACTGCGCCATCAACGAGGGCGCCATCAGCAGGGCGATTACCAGCAGCGTCAGCATTCCACTGACGAATGTCTTTGCTGTCATAACTCTCCTCAACTGCACAACTGCATTTCAGTTTTCGCGAACGAATTGCTGGAAACTGACCAGGAATTTCGACTGGACGAGATCGCGCAACTTCGTTGCAATTGAGGTTTGCAAAACGCCTGCCAATGCCGGAACAGGCGCGACTGCCAGCAATAACAATGACATTCACGAAGCGCGGGCGCGGAAGTAGTGTCGCGCTTCCCGCTTTTCACAGATTCGTCCGGGCATCATCTCCGGATTTGCGGAGGTCGTCTCCCGACACACTGTGTGTAACGGAATTGTTGCCATTGTTACGGGACAAAATCGTATGAACGTGCGCTGCGTGTCACAACGAGCGTTGCGAAAAATGCGCGCGATTTCCGGAAATCATCGCGATCCTGCAGTAGTCGTACTTGGCGGTCTGGTCGCGATTTTTACTTCGCGGGCATGGTGTAGTAGCCGCTGCGATGGCGGATCTGCAGCTCCGAAGGATTGGGATAGTCCCTTGTGGCGGAATTGATGGTGATATCGATGCGACGGAAGTCGGAATCGGCAACTCGCCTGTTGGGATAGTAGGCAATCAGGTATTGCGTGCGCAGCTCATTGCTGATCTGGCGGAAGGCGGCGTCGAGCTGCTCTAGGCCGCTGGCGTAAAAATACTTCCCTCCAGTGTCGCGCGACAGCTGGATGAGGGCGTGCTCTCCGCCGGTGTCGCGGCCGGCGCTGTTCTCGATGGGCACGATGATGATGCTGTAAAGAATGACTTCCGCCTGCTGTGCCTCGCGCACCGCTTCCTGGTAGTTGACCTTGCTGACGGTGTCGCCGCCGTCGGTAATCACCACCATCACCCTGCGGCCCCGGCGGTCGAGCAGCGCGTCGGAACCGAGGTACAGGGTGTCATACAGGGCGGTGGCTGCGCCGGAATGAACGCGGTTGATGGCGCGGTCGATGACCCGCAGGTCGGCCGTGAACGGCGTCAGTTGATCGACGATCTCGCTGAACTGGAAGAGCGCGAGACCGTCGATGGGACGCAGAATGGTGTGGGCAAATCGCCGCGCCGACTCCAGTTCCAGTTTCTGGTCGCCACGCGTGCTGAGGCTGGTGTCGATAGCCACCACAATCGACAACGGCAGTTCCGACTCGCGATGAAAGACCGCAATCTGCTGCGGCTTGCCGTCTTCAAACACCTGGAAGTCTTCCTGCTTCAGCGAAGACACCGGCGCGCCGCTGGCATCGGTGACCGTCGTAAAGACGCTGACCAGCTTTACATTCACCTTGAAGGTCGCGGCCGGCTGCTCGCCGGACTCGGTGGTCTGCTCCTTCTGCGCGTCCGGAGGGCGGGGCACCTGGGTCCTCGGCTGCTGGGCCGGCGACTCCGGCGGATGCGGGACGCTGCTTTGCGCCAGCTCAGTCTGCGCCATCAGCGGCGCACATAACCGACAGCAGGCCGCAAGCGCGAGGACAGCAGCGCGCACGCACCGATTCAGCCGATAACGCATATACAGCCCGGATGCCCTTCCATCAGGTAAGAACACGGTTGCAGCTATTTTGACGCGATCTGGCCGGCACGTGGAATCTCGGGAGGAAACGGCTCGCCGTCGGCCCACACCGCGCCGTCCTCAAAATGCTCTTTCTTCCAGATCGGGACCGTACTCTTCAGGATATCGATCAGCCAGCGGCAGCCGTCGAAAGCCGCCGCCCGATGAGCGGATGCGACTGCAATATAGACGCTGGTTTCGCCGATCTGTAAGCGGCCGAGGCGGTGCACAATACGCACGTCGCGGACCGGAAACCGCCCCAGCGCCTCGCGGGCGAGCTGCTCCATCTGCTGCAGGGCCATCTGCTCATACGCGGTGTAATCGAGGTAGAGCGTGCGGCGGCCGCGGGAATTGTTACGCACGATTCCGTCGAAGGTCGCTACTGCCCCGTCTTCGGGCCGCTTGATCGCAGCCAGGACCGGGGCGATCTCGATCGGCTCGGTGACGAGGCGGGCGTGCTGCGAGATCAGCGGCAGATGGCTCCCGCTGGCGGCTGGCGCGGGGCTCAGGTTGCCACCGCTGACCGGGGGGATCAGTGCCACTTCGTCATTGTCACGCAACACGACTCCGGCGTTCGAATACTCATAGTTCACCGCAAGAGCAATGGCGCCGCGGAACTCTGCCAGCCGTGGAATGCGCTTCTGGAGCTGGGCGAAGAGCTCCCCCAGGCGCGAGTCGTCGCGAAGCTGTACGACTTCCCCGTCGCAGCCCGCGATCTCCTTCAGCATGCCCAGGTAGCACACCCGCACCTGCATGTCCTAGAGCATAACCCAACGCCATGCATCCCCGCGCAACCGTGGGCATCAGAGATTCTGCCTCACCAAACAGGGTCCGGCGCGTCATGTTGTCTGGATCAAATTGTTCGCCGGAAGGTCGTCGATGAAACTGCATTCTGGAGCCTCGCACGGTGGAAACTTCGCAGGCCGGTGGTTTACGATTCCCGCGGCCCTCCTGTGCCTTTGCCTGGCCGTACCGGGCGCCGCTCAGGTTGACACCCAGGTCCGGCCGGCGCCGGATTTCGGAGAAGGCGGCGTGTGGCTGGACGAGGGTGCGCCGGTCCCTCACCAGATCGCCGGCTATCGCGGCAAGGTCGTGCTCATCGACTTCTGGGAATACACCTGCATCAACTGCATTCGCGACTTCGCCGTCGTAAAGCGCTGGTACACCAAATATCACCCGTACGGCTTTGAGGTCATCGGGGTGCACTATGGCGAATTCAACATCGGGTTCGACGTAAACAACGTGCGCGAGGCGGCGCGGCGCTTCCGGCTGCCGTGGCCCGTACTGGCCGACCAGAAAGGCACTACGTGGAACGCATACCAGGTGAAGGGCTGGCCCGACCGCTTTCTCGTCGACCCGCAGGGCAAAATCGTGATGAGCGTCTTCGGCGAGGGCAACGACCAGCCGATGGAGACGAAGATTCGCGAGCTGCTGGCCGCCGCCCATCCCGAAGTGATGAAGGTTTCCCCTGAGCCCGAGGAGAATGCGTTCAGCCCGCAGTGTGGCGTCCCAACCGAGGAGACCTACGTTGGCGAGCTCTACGGCCGCAGCGCGGTCGAGGACATCAACGGACACCACGCCGGCGACGAAGCCGAGTTTGTCCCGCCCCATTCGCCTCCTGATGGAGGCGTGATGCTGGTCGGGCGCTGGCGCGTGGAAAAAGACGGCGTCACTTCGGCGGCCCAGGGCGCCGGCGCGGAAGTGCGCTATCACGCACGCTCGCTCTATGCGGTGCTCAGTCTCACAGGAGCGAAACAGGTGCGCATGGATCTGTTCGAGGACGGCGCGGCCATGCCCAAAGAGGATGCCGGGGCGGATGTGAAGTTCGACTCCAGAGGCGCCTATGTCGAGGTGTCCGACTCCCGCATGTATTATCTGGTGCGCAGCCCGAAATTCACCGCCCATCTCATCTCGCTCGAGCCGGAGGGCCCTGGCCTGACGCTGCATTCGTTCACCTACGGCAACAATTGCCAGCTCCAGGACCAGCCGTAGGAAGCCGCCGTTTGCCGTTGGCTATTCGTGAGAGAGCGTTGAAAATCCGCTACTCCTAAAGAGGATCGGCGGGCGGCAAAACGGAACAGCAGGAGCGGACAGCGAGAATCGAAAAGCGAATCGCGAATGGCGGTTCGCTGTGGTACTCTCGTCTCGCCGGAAGTGCTTTCCACCACAGAACCACATTCATCGGCCTCGCTGCTCCAGCGGTTATGAACACCCAAGCCTCGCTCGCCGGCACTTCCTCCGCAGCGGACATTCCCATACGAGAGCAGGGGCGGCAGAATCAGCCGCGCTGGCATGAGAGAGTCTGGTTCGATCTGGCAATCGCCGTGGTCGCGGGATTCCTTTATGCGCTGCTGGTGATGGGGCCGCGCCCGCTGAATCCCCGTAATGTCAACTGGGTAGCCTACGATCCGGCGTATCACTACATCGGATGGGAACTCTACCGTCAGGATCCGCACCTACACTGGCCGCTCACCTACACCGACCGCCTCGGGTACCCCAAAGGCGAGTCCGTTGCGCTTGTCGACCTAAATCCCCTGCTTGCGGTGATGCTGAAGCCGTTCTCGCCGCTCCTTCCCGAGCCGCTACAGTATTTCGGCATCGAGGTGGTCCTCGTCTGCGCGCTGCAGTTCTTCTTTGCTCTCCGTCTGTTTCGGCTGCTCCTTGGGCCAGATCTGCCTGCCATTGCGCTTTGCAGCGCTTTCTTTCTGCTTGCGCCGCCCCTGAACTATCGCTTCTGGGGGCACTATTCGCTGACCAATCAGTGGGTGCTGCTGGCTTCGCTCCTGATCTTCGCGCAGGCGCAACAGGAATCGCCCCGGCTGGCGCGGCGCTTTGCCATTTCCGCGGCGATACTGGCCGCGGTAGCGGCCGGCATCAATCCCTATCTGGCCTTTCAGGTATTGCTTATCCTGACGGCGGCGGTGGCAAGCCTTCTCTGGCAAAAGCGGATTACGCTGCCAAAGTCGGCCGGCATTCTGGCTCTCCTGGCAGGGGTCAGCTTTTTCGTGGCCTGGTCGCTGGGCCTGGTGATCAGCGGCGGCCGGGGCTATGCCAGCGGCGGCTATCGCGACCTCTCGATGAACCTGCTGGCGCCCTTCGATCCCCGAAGCTGGGGATCCATAATCTTCCCCCGACTGCCCCGGGCGATCGCCGGCCAATACGAGGGTTACAGCTATCTCGGCGCCGGCGTGCTCATTCTGGCTGCCATTGCGATAGCTGCGGCGGCCGTGAATCGCGGCAGGCTGCGGCGACCGAACCCGCGCTGGCTGGTGCCGCTGGCTCTTTGCTGTCTGCTGCTGACGGCTCTGGCGCTCTCCACCAGAATCACCCTTGGGGCAGGAACTCTCGTCGATCTGGATCCGCGGGGGAGATTTACCGCGTTCTTCGCCCCGCTGCGCGCCAGCGGGCGTCTCTTCTGGGCGCCGTATTATGCAATCCTCACAGGGATTCTGGCAGCGCCCTTTCTGCTCTTCCGGCGGGTGTGGGCCACGCTGCTGGTTGCGGCGATGCTGGTTCTGCAATTCACCGACACCCACGCCCTGCGCCAGTGGGTGCGCACCACCATCAGCGAAGAGCATCCATCGCCACTGAAGTCGCCCATCTGGTCGCAGCTATCCGCGTTCCATCAGAACCTGATTGTGCTGCCCGCCTGGCAGTGTGCGCATAATGCCTCTCCCGGCGGCCCGGAAGGTTACCGGATCTTCGGATTTCTCGCCGTCCGGCAGAAAATGCGGACCAACAGCTACCAGTCGGCCCGCTACACGGGTGTGGCCGAGGATTACCACTGCTCGCAAGCCGTTGCCGGATTGCAGACGCAGCCCCTGGCGCCCGATTCCGCCTATGTCGTCACACCGCAAGTCGCGGCGCTCATCGCGCAAGGCCCCACTGGCCCCGGCAGGTGCCATGACCTTGATCACTTCATCCTCTGCTCCTCGCGCACGGATTTCGGGCTGAGCCCCGACCTGATGACCGCGGAGCAGCGGGTGGAAAATTCCGTTGCGAATCCGGGTTTTGAAGACGGAGATTTGGCGCCCTGGTCAACCAATGGCGTGCGAGCCGGCGTCAGCGAGGCACACGCGCACAGCGACTGGCACAGCCTGGCCCTGACCGGAGGCGCCGGCACGGTCTTTCAGGACATTAACGGCCTGCAGCCCGGTCGCACCTACACGGTTTCAGCCTGGGTATCCTCCTCGCCTGCCTCCGCGAACACGGCTCAGCTCATCGTCTACAACCCCACGAACGATACCGCGGCCTCATCGTCCGTCATTCACAGCGATCCAGGCTGGCAACTGGTTACGCTTCCTTTTACCGTTGGCAGCGAGGGCGCGGTTCGCGTTCACCTTGCGCGCGGCGCGGGCACAGGAACGGTGTACTGGGATGACGTGCGCATCTCTGCCGGCAAGGAAGCTGCCACGCCATGACGCAGGCGGCCCCGAGACAGGCGGTAGCGGTTTCCGACGCCCAGACGCCCAGTTTCCGGAAGAAACTGCTGCTACTGCTCTTCTCTGTCCTGTTCGGCGTCATCGTGTTCGTCGGCCTCGACGCCGCATACAGTTTCCTCTTCCGCAAGTCGGCCGTTCCCACTCCCGCGGAGCTGTTCGGATGTCTGGGCCGCGACCCGCTGCGAGTCCTGGCACTGCAGCCTTACTGCTCCTGTACGAGGGCGTGGGGCCGCGAGAGATACGCCCTGAATGTGAATAGCCAGGGCTTCCGCGACGAGCAGGTGCGGCAGGTCCCGCTTACTGATCCCAGACCGCGCATTCTGATGCTGGGTGATTCGTTCACCGAATCCATGGGGCCATGGAAGACCAGCTTTGTCGGACAGATTGCCGCCAGATTTCCGCAGTACGAAATACTGAATGGTGGCGTCGGCGGCTATTCGCCCTCGAACTACCTCAACACCGCGCGCATTGCGCTTCGCAGCGGCCTGGACTTCGATGAGGCGATCGTCTTCATCGATATCTCCGACGTGCAGGACGAAGCCGGCCTGGTGCGTGACATTGACGATTCGGGCGCAGTCGCCCTCGCCAGGAACCAGTATCACTACCGAAGCTGGTACTCGAAGCTGCGGTTATTTGTCAGCAGGTATCTTGTGCTGACCAACTACGTCTGGGAATTCGTCGAGCGGGTTTTTGTCGGATTCGGTTGCTACCATCTCGACCACGGTTTCAACGGCAATGTCTTCAATCTGGAGCGCTCGGGCTGGACCTACCGCAAGGTTGCGGAAGACCAGCCCTTCGAACTGGGTTTTGCTCCCCTGGGCGTCGAAGCCGGCATCGCCAAAGAAAAGTACAAGATGGACCTGCTCCAGCAGGAGCTGGCAAAACGAAACATTCCCATCAGCGTTGTCGTCTATCCCTGGCCCGCGCAGCTCATCCACGACAGCGTCGACTCGCGCGAGGTGCGCATCTGGCGCGAATGGTGCCAGGGCAGGTGTAAACGCTTCATTACCGCTTTTCCGGAATTTTTCGCGGTGAAAAATCAATGCCCGACGCGGCAGCCGGGCTGCTGGTATCTGAAGGAGTGGATCTTCGGCGATATTCACCTCAGCGCCGCCGGTAACGCCATCATCGCCGATGTCGTCAGCAGAAACCTTGAAGCGGTGCCGCCGGTGAAGCGCCAGCCGCTAACATCCAGCCAAGGCGCGGCCAAGCCAGGGAGCATGCCGTTGCAGTGACAGGCGTCTTGTAGTCCGGCGTCAGGCCTTGCCGCCGGGTGTTCGCGCCCCGTACATCCTGACCTTGCCATCCACGGACACCGCAACATATCTGTTGGTCGCCACGTCCCTGAACTGCACCACCTGATGGCCCTGTCGCGCCAGCTCGCCCCATCGGCTTGGCTTCTCCGGATTCTGCTCGATGGCCTGATATTGCCGCCCGTCCATCTCGAAGCCGACAGTCCTGAGGCGATGCGCGCTGCTGCGCCGCACCAGAGTGCGTTTTCCATTCGCCTCAACCGCGCTGCCGGACATCATCTGCTGGGCGATCGCCGCCAGCAATTCCGCATCCCCCATGCATAAAAGCATAGCCTGGCCGACCAGAAGCTGGTCATCGCCTCCGGGAGTTGTTCTGCGTGCGTGCACCTCCAAAGATTCCGCCAGTGGGCTAATTCACCTGTGCCGCTGCACGCTCTCAAATCCCTCTTCAAATTGCGAGACCAGTGGAGTCTCGCCAGACTGCAGACCTTTGTATCCCATGACACGCCAGAGGTAATTGCCCCTGGGCCATAGATGCGCATCATAGACGGCCATTACATCCTCGCCAGGCCGGCTGGTTACGAGGACAATGATGTCGGCCTCCGCGGGCCGGTACACGATAACAAGTTTGCCCCACTGCTGAATT
Source organism: Binatia bacterium (assembly GCA_035516415.1). Classification (GTDB taxonomy): domain Bacteria; phylum Acidobacteriota; class Terriglobia; order Terriglobales; family Acidobacteriaceae; genus Bog-257. Next base: position 35,540 of record DATJAI010000107.1, read on the forward strand.
GCGCTCTGCACGGCTTCAATCGCATCGCGATCCTCGGGAAGCAGGTTCGGATTGAACTGATCTCCGTCATAGGAGGCGATATAGACAAAGCGCGCATTGGCCAGAGTGGCCGGAAACGCTGGCGCGGTTGCGCTACCCTGATTGGGCACAGCGGCGGCTGAAATCGCGGCCAGCACAATCAGACTAATCACGACAGAAAATCGCTTCATATGAACCCCCTCATTTGATGCCCTTGCGATGAGCAGAGTCTCTGGCGTGATTCTTGAGTCCCAGTTTGGATCGACTTTGGGCCGGGGCGGTTCGCAGTGGCAGCGTCAACGGGCATCTCTACGCATTGCAGGGAATGCAAGGCCTTTTAGCCCAGTCGCCAGGTTGGCACCGATTCGCGGCCATGTGAATTACAGGACTACAGGACTTCCATTCGGCCGATTGAAATGGCTTGGGTTGGAAGTCCGGGAGGGGAAGCAGTCTGCCTTTGAGGATACTCCAAAGAAACCAATCCCCGATGACGAAGCGGCAATTTCCCCGCCTTCAGCGACAATCGTCGCCTGGAAGACCGCGATTATAGCCAGGTACAACTCAAACGTTAACTTCTTTATTTAATGACTACCTAAGCGGCAGCCGGGTGCATTGCAGGTTCCACCTTCGTCGTCATCCTGATGGGCACTTTGAGCGCGTGCGAAATGGGACATCTGCCTTTGGCAGTCCTGGCCGCATGCTCGAATTTCTCCACCTCCGATTCCGGGATGCTGGTCGCCACGGTCACATGCAGGTCGGTGATTTCCCAGTGCTCCTTCTTCTCAGCCAGCGTCAGCACGGCCTCGGTCGTTACTGATTTCTCATGCAGGCCAACTTTGGCCATTTCACGCGTGACCATCAGCGACATGCAGGACGCGACTGCCGCTGCCAGCATCTCCGTCGGGCTCGTGCAGGGTTCATTTCCCGTACTCGAACCGAACGAGTACAACGCGTTTGTGATTACTCCACTGGAGGTCGTAACGTAGCCTTCTCCGGCTGCCGGGCCTCCGCTCCATGTAGCAATTGCGCTGCGGATCATAGCACCTCCATCACGTGCACCTGGATTATGAATTCGAAGAGCGTTCACTCACTGACATGACGAACTATGAAAACCATCCTGATTGCATCGTAAGCCCATCAACGGTTCGAAGCAGACATTTATCCATGCGATTCCCAATTCGGTCCCAGTGAGGCGTAATCGCTAAAGATGGGCACCGGTTCGCCCATCCCTGGGCGGTCGCGGTGGATGAAAGTCCCTCGAACAGAGGTGACCTCGCTTCGGCAATGCCCAGATAGCGGCCGAAAAACCTGGTCGCGGTGGATGAAGAGAAATGGTGGGCGCTACTGGATTCGAACTTGAGCCGTCCTGCGGGCGTGAGCGCAACCGGGGTCCCCGACACGCGCGCTTTTCGCGTGGCGGGGTGGAAGCGGGGTCCCCGACACGCGCGCTTTTCGCGTGGCGGGGTGAAGCGGGAGTCCGCAGGCGAAATCCCGAGCGCGCGAGGGACCTCTGGCGAAAGCTGGCTTGGGACACATGCTGGTGGGCGCTACTGGATTCGAACCAGTGACTTCCACCGTGTGAAGATGGCACTCTACCGCTGAGTTAAGCGCCCGGTCCTTGCGGGACAATCCATTGCGATGTCCGCCGTACCAAAAGCCTACCAAATTTTTGTCTTTCGGGACACCGCTGCCGGCCCCGCGTCAACGGTGGGCAGATCGGCTCTCGCGGCCTTGTGTGCAGCGGCAATGACTAGCGTCTGCGACGGGAGCGCACGTGACTGCGGGCTTGCGAGACTTCCTGGCGGGCCAACTCCGTCAGTTTGGCAATATTGTCAGTGGTGGCCTCGTAGCCGGCTAGCGTCGCTCCCACAATGAGCGAGCCATCCAGTACACGGATGACGACACGCGTTTCACTGCCCCGCGTCACAATACCGGCGAGGACCTGCTGGCCCACATTGGCCAGGGCAATTGGATTGAACTCCGGAACCTGGCTCTTCTGCACAGCCACCTGATACGCCGACAGGGCGTCCCCGGGACTAGCATAGTCGTCAACGCTGAGAATGACCCTTCGCGAGCCGTCTCGCGTGCCGTAGGTCGCCATCTCTGTGGCTGTTGGCTTGCCAACGGCATTCGAATCTGCGTCCGTGCTGTAGTGGCCGGTTATGTCCGGGAAGAATTCCTTTACAACCTTTGGCGGAACGAACACGTTGCGCGGCAGTCCAGAGTCGGACGTACTGCTCGTGCTGTCGCCCGGCTCGGTTGGGGCCTGGTCCTGCGCATAGGCATTCAGGAACAGGGCCATGCCCAATATCGTTACGACCCACGCTTGTGATCGACTGCACATAATGGCGCCACGGAGCCGCTTCGTCTTCTCCGATGTTAACCCGCACCGGGTCTTCCTCACTATTGTCTTCTGAAATGCTACAGGTCGAATTTTTTTCCGGCGGCTGGTGAGCAGCCCTGAAGCTCGCTCAGCGTTGTTGCCGGGCCTGGTTCCGTCAGCCTTCCGGGTCGGGTTGTCGCGCCGCCGATAGTGACGAGGCCGGCTTTCCCGCCGCCGATCAACTCGTGCGGATGCTACTCCCGATGCGGGATGTGGCTGGCTGCGACTTCTGCGACGATGCAGATGCCCGCTTCGTTCGCGGCGGCGAGGACCGTCTCTTTGTCCAGCAGCAGGCAGCGCCCGGTCTCGAGAGCCAGGCAGGTGGCGCCCGCCTGCTTCATGGTTGCAATGGTGTGTGGCCCCACAACCGGCACATCGAAGCGCATGTCCTGGTTCGGCCGGGCCACTTTCACCACCGTCAGCGCCCGGCTCAGCGTCGAAGGTTCCCGGCCCAGCCCGGGCGATTTCATGATCTCGCCGGCCCGCAGGATGGCCGCGTCGGTCCCCTCCATCGCCTCGACTGCGACACAGGCTGCTTCGGCGATCACGACCGTCTGTCCGACATCGAAGCGCGCCAGATGGTGGGCCACGGCGCGTCCATAGGTGATGTTGGTCTGCTCGGAGTCGTTCGGGGCCCTCGCCGTAAGCACGCCCTCGCCGGCAAGCATCGGCTCCAGCAGTTCGGTGGAGTTCATCAGCGTAATGCCCTCATCGGCGAGGACCTGGGTGACGCCGCCGATCAGCGAGTCGGTGTTGCGCGTGGTGAGCGAGAGCAGCAGCTTCGCCAGCCGCCAGTCCGGCCGGATGCTGCTGAAGATCTGTTTGTGTTTCACCTGCCCGGCCATGATGGCCCGGGTGATGTTTTCCTTCCTGAAGGTTTCGATGAGCTTCGAAAGTTCGCCCAGGGACAGCCAGTAAACGGCCGCCGCTCCGTGCTGCTCGATCTCCGGAAAGGCCTCTTCCCTGATAGCGGCGACGACCACCTGCAGGCCTTTGGAGCGCGCGGCGTCCAGCACCAGCAACGGGAACTTGCCGTTGCCGGCGATCAGGCCGATGCGTTCCTGCGACGCTTCCGACATGCGAGACAAGTAGCCAGTAGTCAGTGTTCAGTAGCCAGTTGCCAGTTGCCAGTAGAGGGCGCTCAGAACCAGGGCGGCCGATCCTGTCGGCTGATTATTGCAACGAGCTGAGCAGGCCGTTCAAAATTTTGCCGCGCTCCGCAGCGTCCCGGAGAACTTCCACTGCTGTTTCGGGATCGGTGTTACAGAGCCGCTCGGCAATGAGCACCTGAGTTTCCAGTTCCATCAGTGATCCGCTGGCCTGGCGTAAAAAATGTCGGAACTCCGCCACACCACGTCGCCCCTGCCCTTCAGCAATATTGCTGGGAACTGAAACAGCAGCCCTGCGCAACTGCGATGTAAGACCATAAATCTCTTCTCGCGGGAAAGAGGCAGTGATGCGGTATATCTCCATAACGAGATCCATCGCTTTTTGCCACGCCACCAAATCCCGATAAGATTTGCCCATGTCTCCTCATACTGGCCGCTGGTACTGGCTACCGGCAACTGGCAACTGATTACTTGATAATCCCCCGCTCCGACTTCTCGATGAAGCCCAGCAATGCTTCCACGTCCTCGCTTTGCCCACCCTCCGAGCGCAACCTGTCAACCGCCTGCGAGGTATTCAGCTTCGAGGCCAGCAGCACCCTGAATGCGTGGTGCAGGGCTGCGATCCGCTCGCGCGAGAATCCGCGCCGTTGCAGGCCCACCTTGTTCAGCATGTAAGCATGGGTGTCGCGCTCGGCGCTGGTCATCGAGAAGGGCAGCACGTCCTGGGTGATGGTGGTTCCGCCGCCGACGTAGGAGTGCGCGCCGATTCGCACGTACTGGTGCACCGGGCAGAGAGCGCCCACCACCGCCCACTCCTCCACCGTCACGTGCCCCGCAAGGGTTGCGGCATTGATCAGCATGACGTGGTCGCCAATAACACAGTCGTGGCCCACGTGCGTGTAGGCCATGATGAGTGTGTGGCTGCCGATTCGCGTTACTCCGCCGCCTTTGGCGGTGCCGCGGGTGATGGTGACGTACTCGCGAATGACGTTGTGATCGCCAACTTCCAGCCGTGTGGGCTCGCCGGCGTAGGTAACGTCCTGCGGGTCCATGGCGAGTGCTGCGAAGGGATAGATCTTATTGTGGCTGCCGAAGCGGCTGGGACCTCCCAGCACCACGTGCGAGAGCAGTTCGCAGTGCTCGCCCAACTCCACGCCGGCGTGTACGATGCAGTACGGCCCAATGCTGCATGAGCCGGGAATTTTCGCCGAAGCATCGACAATGGCCGTGGGATGAATGCTCATCGGGAGCTTAGGAGGCTTCGCCCGCCGGTTCGGGCTGCGCGCTTTCCCCGTCCTGCTGCAGGGCGCGGCTGAGCAGCCGGCAGGTGACCACCGCCTCGCAGGCGAGCTTGCCATCGACGTACGCCTTGCCCTGCAGGCGGCCTGCGGTGCCACGATAGGCGAGGACATCCACCTCGATGCGCAGCTGGTCTCCCGGCACCACCGGGCGCCGGAAGCGCGCGCGCTCGATGCCGGTAAAGACCAGCAGCTTGTCATGGCGCTCGGTGACCTCGGTAAACAGCAGCGCCGCGCCGGCCTGCGCCATGGCCTCGACGATCAGCACTCCCGGCATAATGGGATAACCGGGAAAATGTCCGTTGAAAAACGGCTCGTTGAACGTAACATTCTTGATCGCGACGATGCGTTTGGCGCGAACGACCTCCACCACGCGGTCGAGCAGCAGCATGGGGTAGCGATGCGGCAGAAGCCCGAGAATTGCGTGAATATCCAGCTGCTGGTTCTCGCCGCCTTCGGGCACGGGATGGACCGGATCGCTCATGGATCGTCGTAAGAACCACGATTATACATTTGGCCGAGACGCGCGCCCGGCGCCATGCCGGGACCGCGTGGGGAGCAGAAGCGGAGAAAATGCCCGCAAGCAGGCAGCCTGAATCCAGTCCGCGCGCGCTGCTGGCGTGGCTCGCCGAGCGCCGGCAGGAGATGATTGCCAGCCTGCGGGAGATGGTGGTCCGCGAATCGCCAACCCACAACAAGGGCGCCTGCGACAGCCTGTGCGCGCATCTGGCCGAGCAATTCGCCCATCTCGGGGGAGTGATCGGGATCCATCGCCAGAGCGCGGCGGGCGATCATCTGCAGGCGGACTTTCGCGGCCCACGACGACGCAAGCCCGTCCTGCTGCTGGGACACTTCGATACGGTGTACGAGACAGGAACGCTGGAAACGATGCCCTGGAGCGAGCGCAATGGCCGCCTCTACGGCCCCGGCGTCTTCGACATGAAAGCGGGTATCGTGCAGATGATGTTTGCCCTGTGGTCTCTGCGCGCGACCGCCGGGAGACTGCCGCGCCCGGTGAAGGTGTTTCTTGTCTCCGACGAGGAAGGCGGCAGTGCGAGCTCGCGGGCGATTACCGAAAAGCTGGCCAGGCAGTGTGCTGCCGTGCTGGTGTGCGAGCCCGCCGGACCGGGCGGCGCGCTGAAGACGGCGCGCAAGGGCGTCGGCTCCTTTACCCTGAAAGTCACGGGGAAAGCGGCACATTCGGGGCTCGATTTCGAGAAGGGCGAAAGTGCGATTCTGGAGCTGGCGCATCAGATCCAGGCTGTCTCGCGGCTGACCGATCCGCGGCGCGGGATTACCGTGAACGTGGGGCTGGTTCGCGGCGGCACCCGTACCAACGTGGTCCCGGCCGAAGCCAGCGCTGAAATGGACCTGCGGATTGCGCACAGCAGAGACGGCACAGGGATGGAACGCCGCGTGCGCAGCCTGCGTCCCGTCAATCCGCATTGCAGGCTGGAGATCGCCGGCGGCATCAACCGTCCGCCGCTGGAGCGGACGCCGCAGGTAGCCGCGCTGTTCGCGGTGGCGCGCCGCATCGCCCACGAGCTGGGCTTCAAACTGGATGAGATCGCGGTGGGGGGAGGCTCGGACGGCAACTTTACCGCAGGCATTGGCATTCCGACGCTTGATGGCCTGGGAGCAGTGGGGGACGGGGCCCACGCCGCCCACGAGCACGTGATCGCCGCCGAGCTGCCGCGCCGTGCCGCCTTGCTGGCTGGACTGATTCAGGCGGTTGAATAGCCGACATTCACGGTAACTCGAGCGCGGTTTTCACCGCTGCTTCAATTGTCCCCATGGTGCCGGCCGGCAGAATGCCTAACGGCGGATACATGACAAGCTGCTTTTGCACCGTCGTGGGCTGATCGCACTTCACCCATGATTCGCGGTCCAGTCCTCCTTCGCCTGCCTTCAGCCTCGGACGCAGCGAAAACGCCTTGTGCTCGATGGTGGAGATCGGCAAGACACAGACATCCAGTGAGTGGGCATTCAGGCTGTCGCTGGAAAAAACCAGCGCCGGCCGAGGCTTGTCGAGATCGACCAGACATATCTCGCGGCGCCGCGGATACCAGCCAGGAGGTTTACTTCCCCGTCGCCAGCTAGCCATTCCGTGTCCAGATTCTTGCGCTGGCCCTCTGGAACGCGCGACGCTCCTCGCGTGCCCCAGGCGCACTGGAGAAGAAATCAGCCGCCTCCTGATAGAGGCTGGCCTTGCGCTCCATCTCCAGAGCGAATTTGAGCAGGCGGTTGACCCGCTCACTCGCCGAAGCCCTCCCTTTGGTTCGTTCGATTTCGGCGACAACTTCAGGATCCAGCGAGAACGACCGCGTTTTTCGAATTGCTGGTCGCATAAGATTTCTCATAATAATACTATTAACTTCGCTATTATAACCGATTCCGGTGGTAGTGGCCTGGTTGCTGGGCAGCGGAGGCAAGGCCCACGCGCACACAGCCCGTTTTGACTCCCCCCTTGCGAAGAGCCTAGAATCACCCTGGAAACCTACCCGTTGCCTGACCGCAGACGCACCGGGCTGTTTGACCGGGAGGAAGTCATGTTTGGTGGAAAGATTGGTTTGCCCGAGCTGCTGGTCATCGTGTTTATCGCCCTGCTCATCTTCGGCCCCAAGAAGCTGGGCGAACTGGGCAAGGGACTGGGCGAGGGTATCCGCAACTTCAAGGCGTCGATGAGCGAAGGCAGCTCAACCAGCAACACAACCTCCTCGACGACCACCACGACGACGGAAGAGAAGAAGTAGCCGCCTCGGCTATAACACCTTCCTGCCGGCTGCCGATTCGGCAGCGCGCAGCATCCGATAAACGCGCGCCACGGGCAATCCCACAACGTTGAAATAGCAGCCTTCAATCTGCCCGATCCAGCGCGATGCGATTCCCTGGATTCCGTAGGCTCCGGCCTTGTCCATGGGTTCGCCCGAGCGGACATACTCCACGATCTCCTGCTCTGAAAGCTGGCCGAAGGTGACCTGCGTGACCTCGGCCTCGGTCCGCTCGAATTGCGAAGTTGCGAGGCAGACGCCGGTGATCACCTGATGCGTCCGACCCGAGAGCAGGCGCAACATGGCGGCAGCGTGCCCCGGGTTGGCCGGCTTCTCCAGCAGGTGTTCGTCGATGACGACGACCGTATCAGCCCCCAGCACGGTCTCGCGCGGATGGCGTGCGAGTACCGCTACAGCTTTGTCGCGGGCCAGGCGCTGCGCGTACTCTAGCGGCATTTCGCCAGCTAGCGGCTCCTCCGGCACATGCGCCGGGTCGACGGCGAATTCAATGGCCGCATTGCGCAGCAGCTCGGCACGGCGTGGCGAGGCGGAAGCGAGAATGAGCATGCGCTTCGATTCTACCCATTCAGCTGCGTGCATCCTCAGCTCCGGACTGAACGTCTGATGTGTGGTGAAGAGCGCAGCTCAGACCGTGGCCTATGGCGCCACGCTCAACCGCGGCGAGGCTGAATTCCGCGTGTGGGCGCCTTTGCTGCGCCACGTGACTCTGCGACTCACGCGCGCCGGCGCTTCACCGCAGGATGTTCCCATGCGCCGCGATGGCGAGGACCTCGTTGCAACAGCCTCTGCTCTCGCCGGCGACCGATACGCCTACATTCTTGAAGATGACACGGCAGTCCCCGATCCGGTCTCCCGTTTTCTGCCCGCAGGCGTGCACGGTCCGGGCGAGATCGTCGATCCGGCGGCTTTTCGCTGGACGGATGAAGGATGGCGCGGTCCCGAGCTGCGCGAGTACGTCATTTACGAGCTGCACGTCGGCACTTTCACTCCGGAAGGCACGTTCGATGGCGCAATCCGCAAGCTCGAATACCTGAAGCAACTCGGCGTGACCGTGCTGGAGCTCATGCCGGTGGCGGCTTTTCCTGGCGAGCGCGACTGGGGATATGACGGCGTCTCTCCCTATGCGGTGCAGGCCAGCTATGGCGGCCCCGCGGGGCTGAAGCGCCTGGTTGACGCGGCGCACCGCGCCGGCCTGGCGGTCATTCTCGATGTTGTCTACAACCATCTTGGCCCCGAAGGAAATTACCTGCCGAAATTCGGGCCCTACTTCACGGCGCATCACAAAACGCCCTGGGGAGACGCCATCAATTACGACAGCGATGGCTGCGAGCAGGTGCGCCGCTACGTGGTGGAGAACGCGCTGTTCTGGATTCGCGAATATCACTTCGACGGCCTGCGCCTGGATGCGGTGCAGACCATCAGGGACGATTCGCCGAAGCACATCGTGGCCGAGATCCAGGAGCGGGTGCAGGAGCTGGCGTGCGAGCTGAAGCGCCACGTCTCGGTCATTGCCGAGACCGACGAGAACGATTCGCGCTATGTGAAGCCGGCAGGCAGCGGCGGATACGGCCTCGATGCCGTCTGGAGCGACGACTTCCATCACGCCGTGCATGCCTTCTTCACCGGCGAGCGCCAGGGCTATTACCAGGACTTTGGCGATGCCGCGCAGATTGCCCGTGCGCTGCGCGAGGGCTATGTCTTCCAGGGAGAGCACTTTCGATTCTGGAATGCGCCTCGCGGCACCAGCGCCAAAGATGTTCCGCTGCCGGCGAATGCGATCTGCATCCAGAACCACGATCAGGTGGGCAATCGAGCCAGAGGCGAGCGGCTCACCGTTCTGGTTCCGCGAGGGGTGCGCAGGCTGGCAGCAGCTTTCCTTCTGCTTGCGCCACACACGCCGCTGCTCTTCATGGGCCAGGAGTACGACGAGACCGCTCCCTTCCAGTTCTTCGCCGATTTCCAGGATGCGACCCTGAAGAAGGCGGTGAGCGAGGGGCGACGGAGCGAGTTCAGGGACTTCGACTTCAACGAGGTGCCCGACCCTGAGGATCCGGCGACGTTTGAGCGCTCGAAGCTGACCTGGTCGGACGGTCCGGAGAACCGGGAAATGCTGGAGTGGTACCGGCGGCTGCTGCAGTTGCGCAAGCAATACGTGACCGGCGGCGAGCGCACGGCGGACGCAAGCGACGAGGGCGGCGTACTCACCGTGCAGGTACCGGGGAAGGAACCGAAGCTGATGGTTCGCGCGACCCTGCAGCCAGGCGGGAAATTGCCGCCCGCCAGGGGCGGCTGGCGCGAGGCGTTGCGCTCCGCGGAAGATGGGTATGAGCTGAGCGTGTCGGTGCGCTGAGGCTTACGGCGTGATCTTCCTGGACGTGCCGGCTAAACTCTTCACCGGACAGATTCGGCAGTGGTACTCAGCCTTTCCGCCACGCCGAACGTTCTGCGCCACGCGATCTCCCACACTGAAAGCGGCCGCATTCTCCCTGCTAGAATCGAAGCGGCGGCCTCTCCGATGGATCCCACGCTCATCCGCAACTTCGCCATCATCGCCCATATCGATCATGGGAAGAGTACGCTTGCGGACCGCCTGCTGGAGCTGACCGGCGCGCTGACCGAACGCGAGATGCAGGCCCAGGTGCTCGATGCGATGGAGCTGGAACGCGAGCGCGGCATCACCATCAAGGCGCACTCGGTGCGCATGATGTATCAGGCGGAGGACGGCCAGACCTATCAGCTCAACCTGATCGACACGCCTGGCCACGTCGATTTCAGCTATGAGGTCTCGCGCTCGCTGGCCTCATGCGAGGGCGCGCTGCTGGTGGTGGATGCCTCGCAGGGCGTGGAGGCGCAGACTTTGGCCAACGCCTACATCGCCATCAACAACGGCCTGGAGATCATTCCCGTCATCAACAAAATCGATCTGCCCAGTGCCGACATCGAGCGCACCAAAGAGATGATCGAAGGCGCGGTCGGGCTCGACGCCTCGCATGCGCTGTGCATCAGCGCCAAGACCGGGCAGGGCGTGCCCGAGGTGCTGGAGGCGATCGTAAAAAAGATTCCGCCGCCGAAAGGTCGCACTGCCAACCGGCTCCAGGCGCTGATTTTCGACTCCTGGTTCGACTCCTATCGTGGCGTGGTGGTGCTGGCGCGGGTGCTGCAAGGTACGCTCAGCAGGGGACAGCGCATCCGCCTGATGTCCAACGGGCGCACCTTCGACGTGGAGACGCTTGGCGTGCTGACGCCCAAGCCGGTGGAAGTCGACCAGCTTTCGGCCGGCGAGGTGGGCTTCCTGATCGCCAACATCAAGAACGTCTCCGACACGAAGATTGGCGACACCATCACCGACGATGCTCATCCCGCCATCGAGCCGCTGCCCGGCTTCGAAGAGCTGAAGCCGATGGTGTTCGCCGGGCTCTATACCGTGGACGCGCACGAGCACACGCTGCTGCGCGAGGCGCTGGAGAAGCTGCGGCTCAACGACGCGTCATTCTTCTTCGAGCCGGAGAGCTCGGCCGCGCTGGGCTTCGGCTTCCGCTGCGGCTTCCTCGGCCTGCTGCACATGGAGATTATCCAGGAGCGGCTGGAGCGCGAGTACAACCTTGACCTCATCACCACCGCGCCCAGTGTGCGCTACAGAATCACGCTAACCGATGGCACGGTGGTCGAAGTCGACAATCCGTCACGCTGGCCCGATCCCAGCGAGATCGCAAAGATCGAAGAGCCGGTGATCCTGGCGACCATTCTTACCAACGAGGAATATGTCGGCGGCATTCTGAAGCTGGTGGAAGACAAGCGCGGCAAGCAGAAGGCGTTCGAGTACGTCAGCTCCAGCCGCGTGATGCTGAGCTACGAGTTGCCGCTGAACGAGATCGTCCTCGACTTTTACGACAAACTGAAGACCGTCTCGCGCGGCTACGCCTCGCTGGATTATCACCTTGCCGGCACGTGGGAGTCGCCCATGGTGAAACTCGACATTCTGGTGTCCGGCGATCCGGTGGATGCGCTGTCCATCATCGTGCACCGCGACTTTGCCTATGAGCGCGGGCGCGCGCTGGTCTCGAAGATGCGCGAGCTGATTCCGCGGCAGATGTTCGAAGTGGCCATCCAGGCGGCGATTGGCTCCAAAGTCATCGCCCGCGAGACCGTGGCGGCGATGCGCAAGAACGTGCTGGCCAAGTGCTACGGCGGCGACATCACCCGCAAGCGCAAGCTGCTGGAGAAGCAGAAGGAGGGCAAGCGCCGCATGAAGCGGATCGGGCGCGTCGATATTCCGCAGGAGGCGTTCCTGGCGGTGCTGAGGGTAGGGGAAGACTGAAGTTCAACGGCAACCGTTTGCCAGGAATGTTTGGCCAGATCTTCCGCAGCCGGGTTCCGGACCGGCGGTTATAATCTCCTCTCGTCACATTGGGAGATCATCCATGCCACGCGGCATCATGCCTCGCCGGCCATCGCGCAGCGGACGTCAGGACAAGGTCACAGGCGCTCCCATGCGCGTCAAAGCCCGCATCGCGAAGCCCGAGCCCAAGCGCGGAAAACCGGCGCCGAAACCCGCTACCGGCAGTCGGCAATCCGTCAAGGCCGCGAGCGCGCCGAAGGGCTACCATCCGCTCGCGCCCGAGCGCATCAACGAGATCCTCAAACGTCTTGACGAGCGCTATCCCGCCGCCACCTGCGCCCTGCATCACAGCAGCGCGTGGGAGCTGCTGGTGGCCACCATCCTCTCGGCACAATGCACGGACGCGCGGGTCAACATGGTCACGCCCGGTCTTTTCGCCAGGTATCCCACCCCGGAAGCGTTCGCCGCGCTGAAGCCGGAGGAACTGGAAGACGATATCCGCTCCACCGGATTCTTCCGCAACAAATCGAAGTCGCTGGTAGGGGCGGCGCGCAAGCTGGTCAGCGACTTTGGCGGCGAGGTCCCGCGTACCATGGACGAACTGCTACAGCTGCCCGGTGTGGCCCGCAAGACTGCCAACGTGGTGCTGGGCACGTGGTACAGGATCGCCGATGGCGTGGTGGTCGATACCCATGTGCAGCGCATCTCGCGCCGCCTGGAACTGACCAGGAACGAGGAGCCGCGGAAGATCGAGCAGGACCTGATGAAGGTGATCCCCCGCGACCACTGGATCCTGTTCGCCCACCAGATCATTCTGCATGGCCGGGCTCTATGCCTGGCACGCAGCCCCAGGTGCGCCGACTGCCCGCTCGAGAACCTCTGCCACGCCGCCGACAAGACCTGGAGCACGGTGGAGATTCACAAGGCGGCCAGGCCGTGAAGCGGCGAATACGGCAACATCCGATGACGGTTCTCGTATCTACAGACCGGATCTTCTGATTCCCGCGAACTGCAACCCGATCTCCCACATAAAACGCGGATTATTCGCGAGGTAGCGCTTGCAAAGCCGCTGGGGCTCCTGCGCCAGGCGGTGCAGCCATTGCAGTCCGCAGCTCTTCATCCATGCGGGAGCGTCCCTCAACAGCCCGGCATGAATATCGAACGCCGCTCCCACGCCCACCATCAGGCAGGTGTCGAGGCGGTCGATCATGTGGGCCATGAAGCGCTCCTGCGCGGGGGTGCTGAGCCCCACCCAGACAATGTCGACGTTCGCCAAGGCCACCAGGGCGATCACCTCTTCCTCCTCCGCGGCGGTAAGCGGCCGGAAGGGTGGCGTATAGGTGCCAACGATCCTGATACCCGGCGCCAGGGATTCGAGGCGCTGCTTCAGCCGGTCTGCTACGCCGGGTTTTCCACCGTACAGGAAATGCCGATAACCCCGCTTTGCCGACCGGCGGCACAGCTCCAGCATGAGGTCGGGACCATAAACGCGCCGCATTCCGCGATGTCCCTGAAGGCGTCCCACCCAGACGGTTGGCATACCGTCGGGAGTGCACAGGAACGAGCGGTTCAGTATGCCGCGCAGGGCGTGGTCGCGCCCGGCCTCCATGATTCCGTGTACGCCGGTCACGCAGATATAGCCCTTGCGTCCTTCCGCCAGCAGTGCCTCGGAGCGGCGCAGCGCGTCTTCCATGTCGATGGCGCTGACGCCGACGCCCAGAACATTGGCGCGCCGCGGCGCTTGAGTTTCAGTCGGAAGCATAGGCCAGCGCGCGCTCCAGGCGTCCTGCGCGGCGCAGTTCGTCCTCAATCCAGCGATAGGTGACTGCCAGGCCGTCGCGCAGGGTGGTCTGCGGCTCCCAGCCGAGCACCGAACGCAAACGCGAATTGTCGCTATTGCGACCGCGCACCCCCTGCGGGCGATCAGGTTGGTGACGTTTGGTGACTGTCTTGCCTGCGATATCGCAGACCAGGTCCACCAGTTCATCCACGCTGACCATCTCCTCGGTCCCCAGGTTGAGCGGCTCGCGATAGTCGCCGGCCATGAGGCGAAGCAGGCCTTCCAGACAGTCCTCGATGAACATGAAGGACCTTGTCGCACCGCCATCGCCCCACACGTCGATATGGCCGTTGTTGTCGGCGAGCGCCACCTTGCGGCAGATGGCGGCGGGCGCCTTTTCCTTTCCGCCCTCATAGGTGCCCAGCGGCCCATAGACGTTGTGGAAGCGGACGATCCGCGTCTCCAGCCCGAAATCGTGCCGGTAGTAGCTGCAGAGCTGCTCGGTGAAGAGCTTCTCCCATCCGTAGCCGGGCTCCGGGTCGGCGGGATACGCGTCTTCTTCCCTGAGGGGGATGACGTTGGCCACATTCTGTTTGCATCCCGCATAGACGCATGCCGAGGAGGAAAACAGGAAACGCTTCACGCCGTTGACGCGGGCCGCTTCGAGCATGTGGGCGTTGATGAGGATATTGTTGCGTGCAATTTCGGCAAGTTTCGCGGTGATGTAACCGATGCCGCCCATGTCGGCCGCCAGGTTGTAAACCTGGCCGACATGGCTGGTAGCCTGCAGCGCGTTATGCCAGGAACGCAGGTCGAGAAGCTGGAAGTCGTCAGCCGCGGTGGCTTCGAACTGCGGTTCCTTGATGTCCACGCCCCGGACCCAGCAGCCCTCCGCCTTGAGACGTTTGACCAGATGATGACCAATGAAGCCACCGGCGCCGGTGACCAGTACCCGGTTAGCAGAATTCATGTTGTGCCCCTTTTTTCGGCAAGGATGAATGCGAAGAAGTGGTGAGAAGGGCTGAGAGCTATTGGCCGAACTTCCTGAGAAGGCGCGGTATCGGACCGGTTTAACGGCCTGTTTGCGACGGCAATTTAGCGAGCTGGCCTGTCGGCTGACCCATCGGCGATGGCTTGCGGTCATTCCGCTTCCATTGGCACTCTGCGGCGCCGGAGGTGAGCCGGCTGCAATGCCGCACAACCGTCTGCCGCCGCTGAAGCGCTTGAACGCGTCGCGCTTTCTCCTGCTGGCGTACCCGCCAGCGGGGAAGACTACGGACAGGTAGCCCCGACCTCTCCACTGACGGAGCGGCAGCGAGGAAGCTTGTGAGATCCGGAACCGGAGAAAGAGATGTTGGGGGGGCAGCAGGCGCTGCTGCCTCTCCCGGTTGCGGAGTTGGGACGGAACTCGCGCCTGACATTGCCTGCGGACTCCAGGATGTGATGGCTATGGGGGTGGGCTGCAGTACGCGTCGACCGTGATCAGGTGCCGCAGGCTCGGCGGAAATTCCGCCTGGTTCATCAAGGCTGACCGTCGTGCCCACGGGACCCTCAATTTCGGCCCGTGCCTGCGGATCGACCGAGGCATCAACTTCGGCGAGCGGGTCCGCAGTCGCAAGGTTGGGCCTGGTATCGGTGATGCCAGTTCGCACCTGAGCAGGTCTGGCCGGGCCCGCAGACGGCGCGACGGTCTGCGCGCGTGCCGCTTCGGGGATCAGCACCTGCATCGCCGCAACCGCCACCAAAATGGCGCGCAGTAGCGCTCGCGAAACCGGCTGTACGAGGCCTGCGATGGCCTGTTCAGTTGGCGAGCAGGCTTCCATAGATGTCCATCAGGATGCGGTAGTTCCGCTCGGCGGTAAATCTCTGCAAATAGAGTTGCCGGGCCGCGCGGCCCATCTCGTGCATCTCCCGCGGGTGCGTCCAGGCCCAACGGATGCGCTGCGCGAAGTCGTCGAAGTTGTCCGGATCGAACAGCAGTCCGGTGCGGCCCTCAATCACGAGCTCGGGAATGGCGCCGATACGCGACGCAATTGCCGGGACCCCGCAGGCCGCCGCCTCCAGCAGTCCCATGCCGAACGGCTCATACCACCGGCTTGGGAACACGAGAAAGCGCGCGCTTCGGATGTGGGCGAGTGTCCGCTCCGTGCTCATCTGACCGAGCATCCTCACGTCCCCTCTATGGCATGCCAGCCGCTGCGCTGCAAAGTACAGAGGTCCATCTCCGATGACCCGCAGCGAGACCTCCGGAAGCTGGCTCCAGGCCTCCAGCATCTCCAGTGCGCCTTTCTCCGGGCTGAGGCGGCCGACGAAAAGCGCATAGCCGCCCTGCCCGCTTCGCTGCCCGGGATCGCGCGCCAGAAAGTTGGGCTTTACGTGCACCTTCTGCTCCGGCAGGCCGGCGAGCACGAAGTAATCCCGACAGAAGCGGCTGGGCGCTATGTAAGCGTCCACACAGCGTGTCCAGGTGCGTGCCAGGCGATGTGCAGCCAGCATCAGCGATACGGTGGCGGTCTGTGGCCACGAGTTCCGGTAGCATCTCCGGCGGGCGGCGCTTAAGGCGCGGCACGGACATCTCTCGCACCGGCGCCCGTTAGCGAACAGAGTGGCGGCCGGACACAGCAGCCGATAATTGTGAAGCGTCTGCACCACCGGGATACCTTCCGACCGGCACGCGTACAGCGCGGAAGGACTTACCAGCGGCAGGAAATTGTGGCAATGCGCGATGTCGGGGCGCTCCTGACGAATCAGGCGGCGGATGTCATCATAAGTCCTCCGGCTCCACGTGGTAGTGAACAGCAGCGCGCCTTTCTGGCGCGAACTATAGTGCGTGAGATCGGAGTTGTCGCGCGTGTACTGCACCACCCGGTGTCCGGCGCTGCGCAGCAGATCGACTTCGGCGCGCACTGCGGCGTCCTCGCCGGCCGGTTGCTGATACCGGTTGTGGATTACAAGCACGCCAGGACTTTGCATGTTTCCCCGCCTGCCTCCCCGTCCAGCCAGCGCGTGTCGCAGCCCAGCATTCGCCGCACGCGAATCTCGCGCGCGAGGTTTCCGTTCAGCGCCTTGCGCAGCAGCCGTTTCGCGCGGTGTACCTGCGCGAGCAGGTGAAGCGTGGAATCGGAACAGCCGCTTTTCCCGAAACGCCGCTGCACCTGCCGGCGTTCTTCGGCGCGCCTCGCCATCTGCCGGATGCTGGTGTTGTGGCCGTGCCAGCGGAAGGCCGCAATGAAACGCGGCACGTAATGGAAGGCGAAGCCCGCGTGCGCCAGGCGCGCAAAGTACTCGAAATCCATGCACACCCGGTAGTCACAATCCAGGAGCAGGCCGGATTCGATGATGCGGCGGCGGAAGAAGGTCGAAGTGGAAGGAATGTAGCAGCCGAAATACAGCAGAACGGAGCGATCGAAATCATGTTCCACCTTCGAGCGGACAATCCTGCCGGTGCTGTCCACGAAGACGCAGTCGCCGTGGATGATGTCCGCCTGAGGATGCTCACGTGCCGCCTGTGCGATGGCTGCCAGTCCGCCGGGCAGATAGTAATCGTCCGCATTGAGCCATCCCACGAGATCGCCGCCGGCCCGCAGAAAGCCCTTGTTGATGGCATCGGACTGTCCGCGATCGGGCTCCGAGATCCACTGCACGCCGGCATGGCTGGCCACCCGCTGCACGGTCTCGTCCGAAGAGCCCCCGTCGATCACGATGTGCTCGACCTGTACCCCTTCCTGCCGCGAGACGCTAAGCAGGGCGTCCTCGATGAACTCGGCGCTGTTGTAGGACGGTGTGATGACGGAAAGTGAAGGCAGGTTCATAACCCGGAAGGAAGCGCCGAAGGCTCTCCGCTCGCAACCGCCACCGCGATGATGAACGAGATCAGGGTGGTCAGCTGCAGCTCGGAATAGGGCCAGGGAGCGAAACCGAGCGTCATCAGAAACTGTGCAGCCAGATAGGCGAAGGCCGGGGCGCAGAAGGCCGCCGCTTTCGAGCGGCGATACAGCCATCGCAGCAGCGCCACATGGAACCACAGATAGCAGACCAGCCCGGCAAGGCCGTATTTCAGCCAGACATGCAGGGGGGCGTTGTGTACCATCACCGATTCCGTTTTCCAGGCCCTGATCTGCCATGTGGCATAGGAGGTGCCCACTCCGATGCCCAGCAGCGGCGACTGCCCGATCTGGTCCCACGCGTCGCCCAGATCGTGAACGTGGTCCGCGTTGCTGGCGCTGAAACGGGTGTCTTCGCGGCTTACATCGAGGCTCTGTATCCGGCTGGAGAACGGGCCGCCCAAAAAGCCGGCGGCTGCGATAACGGCGACCAGCAACAGCGCGAGATTCCGGACCCTGTTGCGCTTCCGCACCAGCAGCAGGATGACGGTGCCGATCGCCAGCTCTCCCCAGTACGTGCGGCGCAGGCAGAGCAGAACGAGAAAGCAGGCCGCGGGTGCAAGCCACGACCACAGCAGGCGCTCGCCGCGGCCGCCGCGGATCTGCGGACGGCACATGGCAACCGGGCCGGCAAAGACGATGCACGAGAGCACTGGCCCGTCATATATGGGTATCGAAACGCCAAGCAGGGTATCGCGGAAGCCGGCAACGTAGAGCCCGAACAGCAGCGCGATTCGCACCGCCGCATAGAGCCCGAACAGGCGAACGGCGGCCGCCGCGTCCGCGCTGTTCTGCAGCCAGAACGACCACACGAAGTAGAGGCCGATACCGAGGGCCAGGGCACGCCAGTCGAAGAAGAAGTTGCCGCCTCCCCGAGCCGCCCCATGAGCGATCCCGGCCACAATGCAGAGCAGAAAGGCGCTGCCCGGTATTGCCAGGGAATGGGGGAATCGCACCTGCCTGCGGCGCGAGCATCCCAGCCCAACCACATGACAGAAGACCAGAAGCAGGAGCGCGAGGTCGATGAAACGGAAGCCGCCGGCGGCTTTGGCGTATGCGGGGCCAAACGCCGTTGCGTCACGCGCATACTCAGGCAGAAAAATAATCGAAAATACCAGGCAGAGAACGAGCGCCCGCGCGATGGTGGAGGGCCACGGCCGCGCTGCGCTTGTGGTGCAGCCGCCTGGGTCGCGGGGAATTGCCGGACAGATAGCTGTGGTCATGCGTGTTGGGCGATCCGCTCGCGGGCTGGAGCTGGATAGACGGATCGCACGAGGTCTTCGAAGCGGAATTGCCGTGCCCGGAGTCGCGCGCCATGGGAGAGCGAAGCGAGCAGGCCTGGCGCGCCCAGCACCTCGACCAGGGCGTCCGATATCGCGCTGACGAGTTGCTCGGGATGGCGTTCCGCGGTTGGAATCGCGCGCCCGCAGGTTGCGTCGACAATCCGGCCGGGTCCGCCCAGATCGGTGCAGATCACAGGCACGCCGTGGGCCAGCGCTTCCAGTACCACCATGCCGCCGGAGTCGCGCAAGCTGGGAAACAGCAGCACATCGGCAGCGGCATAATGCTCCGCCAGTTCGCCGCGCGACAGCCACCCGGGCCAGTTCACGATGGCTTCAATTCCCAATTCCCGGCAGAGCTTCACGAGTTTGGGTTTGGCCGGTCCCTCGCCGGCGATGCTGAAGCGGATGCCGGGGCAGGACATTCGTGCCTGGCTTATTGCCCGCAGCGCGAGGTCGATGCCCTTCCACTCCAGCAGCCGCCCGGCGTAAAGAAGATGGAAGCCCGCGCCGCGCCGTGCTTGACTCCTGCTGGGCATTTCCTCCGCGCCGAGGCCAATCGCCAGGCGAACGGTGGCCTTGTGCCGCCAGCGCTGGGGGACAAGCCCGAGAGTGTCGCCGGTAACAAGAATCGTTTGAGATTGCCGGAAGGTCCGGCGCATGAACGGGTCCAGGGGAACCAGAGAATTGGAAACATCGCGCAACATCTCGCGGCAGCGCTGACCAGCCGAGAATCCGGAGCGAAGGCGGCGAGGGACCTGCTCGCCTCCGGAGACCGGGCCGAAACCGAAGGGAATGCCGAGCGAGCCCATAAAGCTGGGATAGCGGGCGCTGGCGTAGGTCACATGATGAACAATGTCAAAGGGCAATGCGGGAAAAAGCCGCCGGATTCGCCGAACGGCGAACCATTGCCAGAGCACGTAATACACCGCGCGGCCCCCCGGCCAAGCCCGCCAGGCCTGCATCCAGCGCGGCAGGTCGTAATAGGCGAAATCCGGAACCGCCCGCAGGCGCTGCGCTTCCGGCTCAATCGTCTGCCGGTTGGCGGCCCGGGTAAGAACGGTGACCTCATGCCCCTGGCGGGGCAGTTCGGTCGCCCAGCTCCAGCCGACACCGGGCTCCGATCCTCGTCCCGGCTCACACGCGTAGGCGGAAAGCAGAATTCGGGCCATTCAGTCGAAGCCCACGGAGGTCAGTTCGCGAGCCTCCGCCGTTGTCTCAGACGCATGGTGAGGGCCGCGACGCTGGTGCGAAGTTGGACGCCATTGCCCTTCGGCACGAAACGCCAGCCATTGCAGAATCACCTCAACTGCGTCATCTGTCATCTGCTCCAAAGACCTCCCGCCGGCCAGGTGGATGACGCGGTGGCACCGGCAGGACGCGTCCGCCGCCCCGCCTGTGGGCATACGCAGCACCAGATCGGGACGCAAGAGGAATCTGGCTGCCAGGTTATTCAGGCGCCGGCCCGGGGTGCAGGCCGGACGATCGCAATCCTCGCTGGCAACAACCAGCGTGGACCGAACCCGATTACCAAAGAGCTTCAGCGCCTGCGCGAGAGTCTGGGGAAGGGAGCATTTGCTTGTGCGGCGGAACATGCGCTCCAGTTGACAGACCAGTCCCTCCGCAAGCTCCGCGCGCTGCGCACGGTCGCCGCCGTCCAGAACGACAAGCATCCCCGTGGGGAAGAGGAATCGCCGTTTGAGCCGCCCCAGCTCGCGAAGCGTTTCCCTCAGGCGCTCTCCGGGGCCCGCCGCAGTAGACGACTTCCGCAGCTCCCGAAGCAGTTCCGGCAATTGCCCCTGAAACCAGGCGATGTCCTGCTGGAGGATTGCCCGCTCGAGCCGGGGCGCCGTCTCCGGGCGCCAGAATTTTGCGATGCGGCCACGGCATTCCGCCGGCTCCTTCGCCAGCAGTGCTTGCAGACGTTTCAGCTGATGCCGGTTGATCGACTGTTTCAGGACCTTCTTCAACAGGTAATAGGTGAACTCGTCCCCTACGGACGGAATGTAGCGTCCCCGCAACTCCCGCCGGCCCTCCATCACCTCGCCGGCGAGCAGCCAGTTGCGGCCATTGCGGCGGTAATGGCTGTAGCAGTCAAGATCGAGATGGACTACCTGGCCGCCCTGCCGGCGAGCCAGGATTAAAAAACAGGCCGTCGTCTCGTGCTGGAAAGACTGCACCAGCAAAGCACCCGCCGACCCCGCCGCCTGCCCCAGCAGGTCGGGAAGCCGGTGCAGGTCCTGGGGACGAAACATGATGTCGATGTCGGACTGCGGAGCGCCCTCATCCCCGCTCAGGATGCAGTACGGAATGCCGGCGGCATTCAGTTGCGCAATGACGGCTGATAGCAGCTCGGTGCGGACGCTTGCGCCGGCCTCCGCCCGGGATGAGACGTGTCGCTCCGTTGTCCCATAGGACGAAGCACGGTCGCGCAGCACCAGCGCGAGAGTCTTGTGGAGGAACTCGGCGCGTCGATGTTCTCCCTCTGAGACGCAGCGCGCATAACTTCGCGCCAGGTACGCGATTTCGAGTTTGCGGCATTGGCGCCATGACAGACCGAGACCCCGGCCGAACGCTCCGAGGTCGGGAAAGTGTGCGGCCGGGCGGCCACGGAACAGGAAGTCCTGCATATGCAGAAAGTGCCAGGCGTCGTGGAGCGGCAGTCCGCCGCGTGCGGCATCTTCCCAGTCGATCAGCGCCGGTTGCCCGCCGGGGAGTGTGCGGATGTTCCAGGGTGCGAAGTCACCATGCACCCAGCACGCTGGAAGCCTGACAGCATCGGCCAGCTCGGCACCAACCGATGCCATGAGCTGACGGTCCGGCACATGAAAGGGTTCGTGCCAGGCCGTGACCTGCTCGGCGATGTTCGTATACTCATCGTGCAGCATCAGAGAGCGCAACAGCGCGTAGTAATCGCTGATGGGGCGGCGCTGAGCCGGCATACCCGGCAGGAACTGTTGTGCCGCAAGATCCCGTTCGCAATGGACACGCAGAACGTGAGGCGCACAGGTGTATCCTTCACCCGCCAACATCTCCAGTACGGCAGCTTCCCGGATGATTGCGTCCCGGGCCCCGGGCGTCAGCGGCACCTTGACGATGGCATCGCACTCGCCTGAGGCCGGATCGGCCAGATGGATTACAGCCTTTTGCCGCGGGCCGGGAGTTCCCACATGAATCAGTGGCGCTGGAGCGCCGGGACGCTTCCATCCGACGGCACGCCAATCGATCTCATGCGCATCGGCAAGTTCCACCGTTCTGACATGTGGCAATACTCCCAGCGCTCCAGCCCGGCTGGCGGCGCGAAGGACGCGCCACTTCAGCCGTGACGAAAGCCGATAAGGCGACCAGTTCTCGAAAGCTGTACGGGTGGCAGCGCCGCTCCGGGGAAAGATCCAGCGGGGCGCCCCACCAGCGGAAATGACATGGAAGCATTGCCGCGTACGGGCGCCGGCTGCGGGCGGCAGAGCTGTGAAGATCGCGCTCAGCAGATCAGCGCCCGGCAATGAGAACTGAGAAGGCGTGCCCATTTGAATTGGTGAGAAAACTGAGGATGGCGACGGCTGCCCGCCGTGCGACTTCGCTTATCGGGCTATCTGCGTTGACGATTACATTGCGGCGCGACGGTCTGAAGATTGCCAGGTAGGCGCCACGCTGACGCTGCACCTCGACGAGCGAAACTTCCTGCTTTCGGCGCTGCACCACCTCGGCGGCGGCATCGAGGATGATGCAAAGGTCGGGACGCGGCGCGAGCCGGACCAGGCATCGGGCCGGCCACCGGGCACCGGCGGGTAGACGGTAACGCGTGGGATCGACGAGGATGTCGGAATAGTAGCGGTCGAAGATCACCATATGGCCGCGGCTCACGGCCGGGCGAATCACGGCCAGATATCCCCACCAGCAGTCCACAAGCCAGTAAACCAGCTTGAAGATGGAGATCAGGACCCCGCGCGCAGCCTGCCCGTGTGGATCGGTCACGGGTGGCCGTTCAGGGGCCGACCGGCAAAACCCCGGCCGGAAGTGAAAGCGGGTAATGCTGCCAAGCGTGGGACCCAGCAGCAACTTCAGTTCGTCGATGACGGCGGACTTGCCCACGCCATCCGGACCGAAGAATGCGACCCAGAGGCCCCGGTGGTTTTCACGGGCGGGTTGCCGGCTCATGGCACCCTGCCGTAAATCACTACCCCTACTGCCATCTGCAGGATGGAAGTTACGCCCTTCTCGGTCCACTCTTTGCTACCGCTGACCGGGACGAAAACAATGTCGCCGTCCTGAAGTTTCGGATCCGGAGCGTGGTTGGCAAGGATTTTTTTCAGCGGAAGATCGGCCTCGGTCCGGCCCGATGGAGAATTGCGAATGAGTTTGCCATCGTACTTTGCGGTTTTGTTGATGCCCCTTGCCAGGGCGAGGGCCTGCAGGACGGTAATCGTTTCCCTGCTCTCGATCAGGTAACCGCCGGGGCGTCCCACATCGCCAACCACATAGACAATGCCGGCCCGCGCCACCACGATGCGGTCTCCCGGCTCCACGGTGAGGTCCCCGCCGGCGGGATCCTGCGACGAATTGCCAAGCTGAAAACTGATGATCTGCTCGTTATTCCTGCGAGTCACGCTGACCGTCCTGGAAGCGTACGGGGTAACGCCACCCGCAACGGCGACGAAGTCAAGAACCGTGTGCTTTCCCACCCAGGGGTAGACGCCGGGAGTTTTCACCTCGCCGGCGACAGTAACGCCTTGCGTCGCGTATTCGAGTACCAGAACGTCGACGTGCGGATCGCGGAGGATATTCCTTTCCCGAAACCGCCTTTCGATGGCATTCTGCGCCTGCTCCGCCGTCAGTCCCTTCACGCCTACAGCGCCCCCGACGGGCAGCGTGATGTCGCCGCGATCATCCACCCGCAGTTTTCCGGAAAGCTCCGGGGTATCGAAGACCTGTACGTCGAGAAGATCGCCGGTGTCGAGCAACAACGCCAGGCTGGGCCCGGCATCCGATTGCGTGAGCGGCGCGGGAGCCGTTATCGCCAGGGAATCCGGCGCATGCGTGGCGATGTCCTGGGCCGCGACCCGGGAGGCCGTGCTGACGAAAACGAGCACGGCAGCCAGCATCCACAGGGCGCACGCCGGTGCCCGATCGGCAGGGAGCCCGCCGCTAGCTGTCGAGCAGCTCCGCCGACTTGCCGGCAAGTCCGTAGCCATAAGGGTGGTAATAGGAGCGTTCGTATCTCTGATCGACGCCATTCAGCACCACTCCCGCGACATTCACGTTGGCCCGCTGCAGCAGATCGCGGGTGTGTCGCAGGGCGTATTTGGTGGTCACACCCGAGCGGGCGACCAGCAGAACAGCGTCTGCCCGGGAGCCCAACACCACGGCATCGGTAAACATCGACGCCGGCGGGGTGTCGAAGACGATGTGGTCGAAGCGCCCGCGCCAGTCCGCAAGCAGGGAGGCCATATCGCGCGATGACAGCATTTCCGCAGGGTGGGGACAGACGGCGCCGGCAGGAAGCACGGTCAGGGTCGGCAACAACTCCGAAGTCGCCATAGCTTCATCGGCGGTGCAGATGCCCGCCAATATTCCCGCCAGGCCGGGGTGCTGCTCCAGCTGGAAGGCTTCGTGAAGCGAGGGCTGCCTGAGATCGGCGTCTACCAGCAGCACCCTGGCCCCCTGCTGGGCCAGCACAACGCCGCAATTCATCGCCGTCAGGGTTTTTCCCTCCGCCGGCAGGCAGCTCGTGATCGCCACCACCTTCGGCGGTTCTCCGCCGGAGCGAAGCAGGAGACTTGTGCGCAGGCAACGGTAGGATTCGGCGGCCTGCGATCGCGGTCTATGATGCGCAATGAGCCGCAGTGCGGGACTGTTCTGCAGCGTGTATGAGTTATCGGCACCGGGAACCACCCACGGAATCGCCGCCAGCAGGGGCGCTGCGCTGATGTTTTCTGCCTCCTCTTCGTTGCGGATGGTGGTGTCGAGAACTTCCAGGCCCACAGCCGAGAGCATACCGATAACCAGGCCGCCGCCCAGCCCCAGCAGGACATCGAGCACGGGCCTCGGATCGACGGGCTCGGAAGGCACCTGTCCGGGCTCGACGACACCAATGTTCGCCGACGCCAGTCCGGCGACGATGCCCGCCTGCTTCAGCTTCAGCTGGAGTGTCTGGTACAGCGCCTGGGTGGTCTCCACTTCGTGCTTGAGAATGGCGTACTGGGCGGCTCCTTCGTTCAGGTCATAGGCCTTCTGCTTCTGCTCCTCAAACCTGCCCTGCAGCATCTTTTCCGCGTTGGCCGCCGCCAGGTACTCGTTACGGTAGCGTTCGGCCAGGTTCTTCAGCTCGGCGTTGATGGCGCCGTCCACCTGCGCCATCTGGTTGCCGAGCTCCGCCAGTTTCGGGTATCCCTCCCCGAACTTGGTGCTCAACCGGGCATATTCCACCCGCAACTGCGCCTGTTGCGCGCGCAGGACCTGCAATGTCGGTTCCGGAACGGTGGAGGCGATCAGCTCCGGATTGCCCGAACCGGCGATGCGGTAGCGCGCTTCTTTCACGATGCGATCCGCCTCCGCTGCCGTCAGCTGTTCGTTCAGGTCCCTGAGTTTGTCGGTGACGATGTTGTCGGTTTCGTCGACGCCAATCAGGCCGCGTCGTTTCTGCAATGCCGCCAGTTTTTCCTGGGCTACGTTGGCCTTGAGCTTCAGGTCGTCCATCTGCGCCGAAAGCCAGTTGGACACCTGGCTGGCCGAATCGTAACTGCTGCGGAAATTCCGCTCCGCATAGCTGCTGACGGTGGCGTTGACAACCTCGGCCGCCAGCGCCGGATCTGCAGCCCGGAAGCGCACAAGGATGATGTCGGTTTTGGGAACAATCTCCACCGCGAGGTTCCTGCGAAAGCGCAGCAGCAGGTGATCGCGCACCGCGGGACTTAGGCTGGCAACGTCGGTCCCGGCAGGCTGTTTCCATGGACCCGCAAAGTCGCTTCTCTCCGCCAGCTTAGCCTGCTGGATCACGGCCAGTGCGACGGTGTTGCTCTCCAGCACGGTGACGGCGCTTTGCAGCTGGATGGCCGGGTCCTGGGGGGCGGCGGCTCGGGAGCCGGTTTCATCCAATCCCATCGAGTTTGTGCCCGCGGGACTGACCTCGATCTGTGCCGACGCCTCGTAGCGCGGGCTCCTGAGGGCCACATACAGCAATGCCAGCGCCAGGCACGCCAGCGTACAGCCCACAATCGCGGAGCAGCGGGTACGCAGCATTCGCCACAGCTCGGGAAGCAGCAGCTCCTCGCGTGGCGGCCGCGGATAAGCCGGATAGCGGCACTGGATGCGGCAACGCTCCGGTTCCCGGTCTGCGGAATGCGCGGGCAGGATCACGGTTTATTCAATCCTTCACGAGGACATCGGCGGTTGCTGGCGGTTGATCACACTCCGCGTCCGGCGAACAGCAGGGTGTGGAGAAGGATGGCAGCGTCCATGAACAAACTGCGGTGACGTACGTAGAAGAGGTCATACTCCATGTTTTCGTGGATGAGGAAGGCGCGGTCGGCGCTGATCTGCCAGAGGCCGGTCATGCCCGGCTTCACCGCCAGGCGCTGGCGTTGCAATGGGGTGTACTGTTCCACGAGAAAGGGCATTTCCGGCCGCGGTCCGACCAGCGACATCTGGCCGAGAAATACGTTGAGCAGTTGGGGAAGCTCATCCACGCTGGTGCGGCGGAGAAATCGCCCGATGGGCGTAACCCGCGGGTCCCCGGTTCCCTGCGGCGAATAACCGTACTGCGGCACCTCCTGGTACATGGTGCGGAACTTGTAAATGCTGAAGAGCCGGCCCCCCTTGCCGGCGCGTTGCTGCCGGAAGAGGACCGGGCCGGGAGATGTCGACCTGATGGCGACGGCGATGACGGCCGCCAGCGGCGCCAGCAGCAGCAGTGCAGCTCCGGAAATCAGCACGTCCAGTGTCCGTTTTCCGGCGTCGTAGACCATGCGTGTGGTGCCGCGGGAAAGACAGGCGAGCATGATGCCGTCCAGTTCGGTGTAGTCCACCCAGTAACCCGGCTCCACGAAGTCCCCGGAGGCAACGTATGTGCTGACACCCGCCTCGGACGTCTTCTCAAGGGTGAGCAGCATGGACTGATGGTCCACTGAGGGCTCGGCGATGACCAGAACCGAAGCGTCAAGTTGGCGGAAAAGCTCGGGACAGAGCGGGGCGCTCAGCACCTTCGCGTGACGCGAGCGCCTGTAGGACGACTCGTAGATCTCGCCGGGCGAATTCTGCCCATCGGTGCCCAGGAAAGCCACGGGCTCGATGCCCAGCCTGGGGGAGCGCACCAGCGCTGAGTAGATTCGCCTCGCCGCCGGGCCTGTCCCCAGAATCACCGACTTTCGCGCGGCGTATCCCCGGCTGCGCAGGGCGCACAGCAGCCTGTGCATCTCCCATTTCTCGATGGTGACGAACAGCGGGACGGCGAGCAGAGCGAACCCGAACGCCAGGCGCGAGACCGATGCCGCAAAGAAGTACGCTGCCAGCAGGGCAACCATGAAAGCCTGCAGCGTCACCCGCAAAATCCGTTCCGTCTCCCGGATGGCCAGCAGGCTGACCGATGGACGATAGCCACCGTGGCGCTCCAGCAGCAGGACAAACAGCACGCCAAAACCGGCAGCACAAAACAGAAGCCTGGGGCTTCCGTACCGTGCTGCCCGATAGGGTTCCAGCGCCTGATAGAGCCGGCTCGCCGCAAATACCGCGGCGACGACGGCAGCGAAATCGGCCAGCCTTTCCGCCACGCCAAACAGTCGCGCGAGGTGACCGTCCAGTTCAGCCGCAGCCAGCCCCGGGATGCTGCCCGCGGTTGCCGAGGAAGCCGGACTGTTGTCGATGTTGGGGATCACGCCGGGATTTGGGGCTGCCGGTGCTGAACAGGCAGGCGGTCAGAGCGATTCCACGTCGGCGCCGTGGATGTTGATTGCCACCGATCGCATGATCTGGTCGACATTGATGACCAGCCGCCGGGAATTCTGCTTCTGGACCAGAGTGCCTTCCCAGCCGGCGAACGGACCGTGCTTGACGCGCACGCGATGTCCAATTCTTAGAAACGGGTGCGGCTCAATGTCGGCGGGCCGCAGAGCACAGGCGCGCAGCCGTTCGATATCTTCCTCGCGCAGAACGGCGGGCTCGCCGGCGACAGAAACCAGACGGACGATTCCCACGGTCTGCAGAACCGGCAACCGCTCGCATTCGGAGACGTAAACAAAGATGTAGCCGGGAAACAACGGGGTTCGCGAGCGCCTGATTCTGTCGGACCAGCGCACCAGCTGCTCGAAGGTCGGCAGCAGGCACTCCAC
This sequence comes from Binatia bacterium, assembly GCA_035516415.1. GTDB lineage: Bacteria > Acidobacteriota > Terriglobia > Terriglobales > Acidobacteriaceae > Bog-257. Next base: position 63,746 of record DATJAI010000107.1, read on the forward strand.
GTTCTTTAGCCGAAGCTGCCGGGCAATCGCGTGCTCGTGCCGCGAACGGGTGTAGGCGGCCAGCCAGCATCTGCGCGTCTGTTTGTCTGTGTGTTCCATAAGCCGCACAGGGAAATCCTGGGCCGGCAAACAGCTTCGCCCTTCTCAGTCCCAGGTTTGGGGTTGAGCTGGACGCAGGACGACGGTGCAGGTCGTTCGGAACCGACCTGAACAACTTCCGTGCTAGTTGTATATGACGCGAACGTGCCTACCAAGCAACTGGCTTTCCACCCCGGCGAATTCCAGTCTTGTGCGGCTAAGAACTTGCCAGTCATCGCCCTGCGGAGGAAAATCCTGCGGGAGAGGCGTGGCTGGGAAGGTGGAGAACGTCCAAGTCTTGGGCAAATCAATGCCCAGAAACTGAACAGGTGAGCGAACAATATGTTCGCGACGGAGCTCGGCCCTCCTTGCAGCACACGATGCCGGGGAGGTTCCCGGCCTCGCCTTAATCGCCGAAGTAAAATTCACTCCTGTCTCCGGCGTACCGGAACCCTGTCGCAGATGGCAACGCACGATAGCAAAGCGGAGTTGCGCGCAGCGCCGGCTCATTGCACACTGCCTCATTGCATATTAAGGTTCAGCGCCCGGAAATGGCGGCACAATCACCCGCCGCGCACTTTTGCACACGGAGTTCTACGATATACTGCGCTCGGAAATACCAATACTCCTGAAGGTCACGAGCTGACGATGACGGCAAATGCAGTTGAAGTCGCTCCCGCAACCGCGGATTTCAAGTCCCTGGAAGAGAAAATCCTGCGCACCATCGAGCTGCTGAAGTCGGCGCGTGAGGCCCGGGCAGTGGCGGAACGCGATACGGCGCGTCTGCGCGAGCAGTTGAACGAGCGCGAGGAAGAAGTGGAAACCATGCGCCAGGAGCTGGTCGCCCTGCGCCGCGAGCGTGACGAGGTACGTACCCGGATAGAAAAGATGCTGGGCCAGATTGAGGCTTTGGCGCTGGAGGAATCGGCAGGATAATGGAGTCCCTGGGTAGTGTTGTTCGATAGAAGTTGCCGCTGATGTGACTTCTCTATGCGCTATCCACGATCTACAGGCAGGGAGGTCGCGTGTGAGTCAGTCCAACGGGAACGGCGGCGGCAATGTGCGGGTGGACATTTACGACCAGACCTATCATCTCCGGGGTTCCGATCCGGATTACATCACCGAGCTGGCCGGCTATGTCGACACGAAGATGCGGCTGATCGCGCAGCAGGCTGCAACCGTCGACTCGCTGCGGGTTGCGGTGCTGGCAGCGCTGAACATCGCCGACGAGCTGCATGTCCTGCGGCGCAGGTACGAATGCATCGATAGCGACTACAGGGAGCGGGCGGAGCAGTTGGCGGGCGCGCTGGATGAGGTGTTGCAGGAGGGCCGGCGGGCGGGATAGGCGCCCCCCACGGTTTCACATCCGCTGCGCCGCGACATCCATAACCGCAGGCGCTCCGCACAGTTTCTCCGGCACGTAAGTTTCCAACTATTTCATCCTGCGCTCTTGTCATCTACCCCGCTTTTCCATAGCATCTCATCAGGAAAACCGGCCTGCAAAGTTGGTGCTGGTGGTCACCGTTTTTTGAACCAACATTCAATGAGCAGGGGGCCCGGCTCGTATATTGGTCGGTGTGCGATGCTCCGCCATGCGGAGATGCCTAAAGACCGCGGAGGGTTCCCACCGTCTTCGACGGGTTCATTGACGGCCCATTCGGCACGGCCACGCGGGTCGGTTTTTGTTCTCTTCTCCTCTTTCCCCGCACAGCCTTCAGGGCATGGCTTTAGCGCCGGAGCACGCCCGCTAGCAGACCGCGATGCCGCCTGCGTCTGCTGTCATGCGGCCGGCATCTAGATAAATACGTACAATCCATGAGCACCCAGGTCCAGGAACGTACTACGTTCGAGCGCCAGCTGCTGACGGCAGAGCTGACCAGGTCGGTTGCGCTGTCGCCACAAACCCGACATCTGGAGCTGGCGGTGACGGGCGTGGAGGAATTCCGTTTTGTTCCCGGCCAGTTTGTCTCCATCAAACAGCCGCGCCCGGATGGCAAGGTGCACACCCGCGCCTATTCCATCGCCTCGGCGCCGCGGGCCGGCGCCAGCTTCGATGTGTGCCTGAACCGGATCGAGAATGGATTTCTGTCGAACTGGCTTTGCGATCTGCCGGTCGGCGCAAGCGTGCAATTTCATGGCCCGCACGGCCTGTTTGTGCTGCGCGAGCCGCGGCAGGACGCCGTGTTTATCGCCACTGGGACGGGCATCGCCCCCATCCGCGGCATGATTCAGTGGCTGTTCGAACGGCCCGAGCGCAACCGCGGCCACGAATACTGGCTGGTTTTCGGAACCCGCTACGAGTCCAGCATCTACTACCGCGACGAGTTCGAGGGGATCGCAGCCGGCAATCCCAACTTCCATTATGTGCCGACGCTCAGCCGATGCGGCAACGACTGGCAGGGCTGCCGCGGCTATGTCCAGGATCATGTGCGGGAAATCGTCTCCGGGCGCGGGGACATGCAGGCTTACATCTGCGGACTGCATCAGATGGTGGACGCCAACCGCAAGCTGCTCAAAGATGAACTCGGCTGGGAGCGCACGCGGATTGTCTTCGAGCGGTACGACTAGGGGTGGCCTACCGGCGCAATTTGCGGCAGCAGCTTGTTCCGCGATTCCATATCCGGCATTATCGGGAGTGATGCGCCGGCGTGCCGCAATAACGATGTTCTGCGTTATGTTCTCCATGGCGGCCCTCGCCCAGAACTGGAAGCAGGTCCACAAGAAAGATGATGAAAAGTGGGCGAAGGCGACGGGACTCGATGCGTTCGCCGTTCATAAGCTATGGCGCGCGGCCTCCCGCGCTCCGGATGAAAAAGATGACGACTCGCGGATCGCCAATCTGGACCTCGAAGGGCTGGCCGGGCGTCACGATGTGCTGCTGGTTACCTATGCGGGCGAGAAGAACTGCCTTACCATCACCGTCTTCCACCAGCTTTCGCAGACAAAGTTCGACAAGCTGTGGTCGGTCGAGCAGCCTCCCGGCGGCGCCGGCTTCTGCGACACCGATTTCGGCAGCGCCAGCGCCGAGGCCGTGGATGGCGCGGTCCTGATCCGGGTACCTCGTTCCATGAACGAAGGCGTGGTCAACTACACGCTTTACAGCTACGAATGGAACGGCATTACCTACCGCTTCGCGGGAGCCAAGCAGGTCCAGGGCAGATAGACCGCGCACACCGTGCCGGCCGCCCGAAGTTTCCCGTTGCGAATGTTCTCCGGCGGCGTCCTTCGGCGGCGAATGACTACTGTAGCGCCCTGTTGAGGAATCCCGAAACGTCCTGCTTCAGCCGGCCCAGCGAGTCGCTGCGGATGTACATCATATGGCCGGCCTCGTAATAGCCGAGGGTGATCTTCTCGTGCTGCTTCGGGTCGAGCTGCATGTGGTTCAGCGTGTACTGGGTCGCATAGTAGGGGGTTGCCAGATCGTAATAACCGGAAGCCACGAACAGCTTCATGTACGGGTTCTTGACGAAGGCTTCACGCAGCGATTCGCTTACGTCGGGAAAGCCCTGTCCGGCCGACCCCCAGTCCCATTCCAGGCCGCTGAGGATGTTGTATTCGACATCGCTTTTGTAGCCCAGATCGGCGCGAACATAGTTGTTGAAAGTCGCGGTGAAGGGCGGCCGGATCACCGCCATGGTGGGATCGGTGAACTGGCCGGGGGCGAGTTCAGGGCCGGTGAAGCGGCTGTCGAGCCGTCCCACGACGAGCCGCTGGCTGCGCAGCAGCTCGCGGCAGAAGACGGATTGCCTTACGCGCAGGTCGTTTTCCTCGATGACGCTGCGCTCCAGCCCGGTAAAGCGTGCGAGCTGATCGATGGTGCTCTGCCGCTCCTGGGGGCTGAGCGTATCGCCCCTGCCAAGGGCGGCGGCGTACGGGCCGGTGGCAAACTGTTCGGCCTCGCGCAGGACGGCAGGCAGCTCGCGCTGCTGCAGATCGGCGGGAAGTTTCCTGTGAAACCAGGCCGTCGAGGCGTAGCTGGGAAGATAGAGAATATACGGCAGATCGTTGCCGCGCGCGAAGCCAAGAGTTTCAAAGCTCAGAACGGACGACACGAGGACGACGCCGCTCAGCGCCACGCCGCGGTCGATGAGGTATCCGCTGAGCCCGGCGGCACGCGTGGTGCCGTAGCTCTCGCCCACCAGAAACAGCGGCGACGTCCAGCGTTCATAGCGGCTGAGATACAGCCGGATAAATTCGCCGACCGAAGAGATGTCGCCCTTCAGTCCATAGAACTTTTTCGCATAGTCCTTTTTCGTGGCCCGGCTGTAGCCGGTGCCTACCGGATCGATGAACACCAGGTCGGTCTGGTCCAGCCAGGTCTGCCCGTTATCGATGAGCTCGAAGGGCGGCGGCGGCATGCTGCCGTCGGGCAGCATTTTCACCCGGCGCGGCCCGATGGCTCCCAGGTGCAGCCACACCGAGGCGGAACCCGGCCCGCCGTTGAAGGAGAACATCAGCGGGCGCTTCGCTCCGGCGTTGTCGAGGGTATAGGCGATGAAGAAGATGTTGGCTTCGATCTCGTCGCTCTCCGGGTTGCGGATGGGCATCATGCCCGTGGTCGCCGTATATCGAAGGACGCGTCCGCCCACGCGGATCTCGTGGTGAGTGACGACGGGAGGAGTTTCCTTCTTCTCCTCGCTGGGCTTTGCCGCCTCGCCCGGTGCCTTGAGGCGGGCAGATTTTTCTACGGTCTGCTCCTGATTGCCGGCGCTCTTCTCTTCGGTCTGCTTTTCCTGAGCCGCAACGCTGCAGCAGAACAGCCCCAGCAACAGCGTCAACACCGCAGCTGACCGTCTCAATCCTTCCCCCTTCTGGCCGCACTCCTCCGCTCGCGTTCCGCCTTCGAGGCCTCGCGGCGGCGCAGCGCGCCCTCATAGCGCCGCTTGTCGTCTTCCGTCTCGGGAATGACCGGCGCTACCTCCAGCTTCCTTCCATGACGGTCGACAGCCACGAAGGTGAGATAAGCGGTGGCAATTTTCTGCCGCGTGCCGGAAATGTAGTTTTCGACCAGCACTTTTACGCCGACCTCCATCGAGGAGTGGAAGACCCGGTTCACCGCCGATTGCAGGATTACCATGTCGCCGACGTGCACGGGCACGAGAAAATCGATGTGGTCCATGGAAGCTGTGACGGCGTAGGAATGCGAATGGCGATGCGCCGCCAGCGCTCCCGCGAGATCGATCCAGTGCATCAGACGGCCGCCGAGCAGCGCGCCCAGCGGGTTGGTATCGTTGGGCAACACCAGCTCGATCATTTCCGACTTCGACTCGCTCATCGGCTTGGGCCGCAAGGTGCCTTCGATCTGTTGCATACCTGCTCTGGTTTCCGGATGCATGATAGTGACCGCAGTTAAGACTGATTGCCGGTTGTGGCCGAACTGTTTCGCCTCTCCAGTTGGCTCAGCACATAGCACTCGGCCATGCGCTGAATGCGCGGGTCATCATGAGTTTGCAGCCATCGGCCACGGGCGCGGTCATAGCACAGCTCGCCGTGCCCGGCCGGCAGATAGTTGCGCTCGCAGACGAACAGCACATGCAGGACTCCCTCGCGCTCTTCCCCGAGCGCGAATCGCACGGCGTCGGCCTGACGATCGGGAGGGAGCCGGAAGCATTTGGCAGCATAGCCCATGTTGCAGCCTGACGTTAGCTCTTCATCGCCCGGCCGGACGCCTTCGTAACCGGGCGCGCAACAGGTGCCGCTCCATCCGGCTCCCAGCGGCAGCCGCTGCGGAAAAGGCCAGGTGCCATTGAACCGGCTCTCAGGCATGAAATAGGGACAGGCCACAACGTTTTCTCCCGGCGGCAAAATCAAATGGCAATTGTACTGGGGACATCGTTTTGCATCCAGACCGAAGGCGCTCTCTTCCACCAGCATCGCCGGTCGTGCGATGATCCCTCGGGAGACCCCAGGCATGGCCGATGAGAGCCGCGTAGCCGCACTGAAGCAGATCCTGGAGACGAAGCCGGACGATGCCTTCGCCCTCTATGCCCTGGGCATGGAATATTCCGGCGCGGGAGAGACGGACGCCGCCCTTGCCGAATTCCGGCGTCTGCTGGCGGCGCACCCCGACTACACCAACGGATACTTTATGGCGGCCCAGACACTGGTGCGCGCCGACCGCACCAAAGAGGCGCGAACGATGCTGCAGCAGGGCATCGACTGCGCCCGCCGCACCCGCAACCAGCACGCTCAGGCGGAAATGGAAGGCATGCTGGAGGAACTGGACCGCGGCTGAGCCAGCGCCGGCGACATGCTGCCGTCTGCCATTCGCGCTTCGCTGCCGGGCTCCGGAAGGCAGGACTTCCGCCCGCCCGCGATCAACCGCGTTGCTGGTGACCTCCATCACCCGCGGATGTGATGGCGTAGAATACCCGCAAGCGCTTCTGGTCCGCCATGGGAGAGGGCGGCCGAATCCGGAGGTATCCAGCCCTTGAGCAATCTGCCGCAAACCCTGTCGGAGCTTCGCCGCAGCCAGCAATTCTGTGAACAGCGGGTGCGTAACCGCCGCGTGAAGGACGAAATGCGCGGCAACCTCATGGCGCGGCTGCGGGACGGCGCGACCGTGTTCCCCGGCATCGTGGGTTACGACGATACGGTGGTGCCGCAGATCGTCAATGCGGTGCTTTCGCGGCACAACTTTATCTTGCTGGGTCTGCGCGGGCAGGCGAAGAGCCGCATTCTGCGCGCCCTCAGCAGCCTGCTCGATCCCCAGCTGCCGTATCTGCGCGGCTGCGAGATCCACGACAACCCGTACGAGCCGATCTGCCGGCGCTGCCGTGAGCTGCTGGCCAGCAATCCCGAGGAGGCCGCGATTGCCTGGCTGACCCCGGAGGAGCGTTACGTCGAGAAGCTGGCGACCCCGGACGTCACCATCGCCGATCTGATCGGCGACATCGATCCCATCAAGGCGGCCAAGGGAGGACACGAGCTGGGCAGCGAATACACCGTGCATTATGGACTGCTGCCCCGCGCCAACCGCGGCATCTTCGCCATCAACGAGCTTCCCGACCTCGCGGGCAAGATCCAGGTCGGGCTGTTCAACATCATGCAGGAGGGCGATGTCCAGATCAAAGGCTACCCGGTGCGCCTGCCGCTGGATGTGGCGCTGGTGTTCAGCGCCAATCCCGAGGATTACACGGCGCGCGGCAAGATCATCACCCCCCTGAAGGACCGCATCGGTTCGGAGATTCGCACCCATTATCCCGCGACGGTGGACGAGGGCATCGCCATCACCGCGCAGGAGGCGTGGACCGGGCGCAGCGGTCATCCGCTGCAGATCCCCGAGTTCGTCAGCCTGGTCATCGAGCAGATCGCGTTCGTTTCGCGCGAGGACAAGCGTGTGGATAAGCGCTCGGGCGTCAGCCAGCGCCTGCCGATCAGCGTCATGGAGAACGTGATATCGAATGCCGAACGGCGCGCCATCCGCTGGGGGGAGAAGCTGATCGTGCCGCGGGTGGGCGATGTTTACGCCGCCATGCCGGCCATGACCGGCAAACTGGAGCTGGAATACGAGGGCGAGCTGAAAGGCGCCGACAATGTGGTGCGGGAGATCATCCGCGCCGCTGTCGCCCGCGCCTGGGACAAGTATTTTCACGGCAACAGCAACATGAATCAGGTGGTGCAGTGGTTCGACCTGGGCGGCGAGATCCAGCTGCGCGACGCGGCGGGGGCGCAGGAGATGCTGGACAAGCTGCGCGCCATCCAGGGGCTGCTCGAGAAGCTGGACGCGCTCGGGCTGACCGGCAAGGAACCTGCGGAAGTGCTGGTGGCGGCAGCGGAATTCATTCTCGAAGGTCTGTACTCGCACAAGCGCATCGGCCGCAGCGAGGAGCGTACCTTTACCGCCGGCGAGAAACCGCAGCAGCCGCGCGAGAAGCCGCGCCGGCTGGAAGAGGACGATGAGGTACCGGATTTCCGGAGGCACAGAAGGCCGTTCAACTGAAGCACTCAGCACTCAGCATTCAGCACTCAGCATTCAGCCCTTGCGAGTTGTTACGGGGACAGAATGCTTTCTGGCGCCCGAAATCAAACCTGAGAGGAACTCGTGAAAGATTTTCGAGATCTTGAAGTTTGGCGTAAGGCGCACGCTGCGGCTCTCTCTGTCTACCGGGCCACTGCTGATTTTCCGAAAGAAGAGCTTTATGGATTGACCTCGCAAATGCGACGTTGCCGTGCGTCCGTTCCGGCGAATATCGCGGAGGGCTGCGGGCGCCGTGGAAACCGTGAATTCCACCGATTTCTTCAAATTGCAACGGGCTCTGCGAGCGAATTGGAGTATCACCTTCTTCTTTCCCACGACCTCGGTTTCCTTAATCCGGACAAGTTTCAGGCGTTGACTGGTCGGGTCCAGGAAATCAAAAAGATGCTAGCGTCACTGATTCGTTGCGTTGACGTGGAACGCACTCGTACGACCTCATCCTGAGGTGTTCATGGCTGAATACTGAGTGCTGACCACTGACTGCTTTTTTATGATATTCATTCCCTACGAAAGTACGTTCCATGGCCGGATGCTGATTGCTGAATGCTGATTGCTTCTCCATGAAGTACATCAAGTACAAAAAGTACGTTCCTGAGCCGGCCTCCGAGATGAGCATGGAGGACCTGCTCAATGCACTCTCCGATTACCTGCTGCAGAGCGGTTTCCAGCAGCAGTACATGGATTTCTACGATCTGAACGACGCCGAACAGACGCTGGAAAACCTGCGCCAGGCAATCGCTGAAGCCCTGCTGAACAGCGATCTGCTGGAGGAGCGGATGCGCCAGCAGGTCGAGAACATGAGCAACGAGCAGCTGGAGCAACTGATCGAGCAGCTCATCGAGCGCATGGAGCAGGAGAACTACATCAACATCGATCAGCCGCAGGACCCCGCCCGGGCGTCGAGCGTGGGCGGGCAGGTCGGGGAGGCGCAATCGCAGGCCCGCTTCGAGATCACCGACAAGGGCCTGGATTTTCTCGGCTTCCGCGCGCTGCGCGATCTTCTCGGCTCGCTGGGCAAATCGAGCTTCGGCCGGCACGACACGCGTGATAACGCAACCGGCATCGAGGCCAGCGGCGCATCGAAGACGTACGAATTCGGCGATACGCTGAATCTGGACATCACGGCCACATTATCCAGCGCGATCCACCGGGAAGGGCTGCACCTGCCGCTGAACATCGAATACGCCGACCTTCAGGTGCACCAGTGCGAGTACCAATCCTCGTGCGCGACGGTGCTCATGCTGGACTGCTCGCATTCCATGATCCTTTACGGCGAGGACCGCTTCACTCCGGCCAAGAAAGTAGCGATGGCGCTGTCGCACCTGATCCGCACGCAATACCCCGGCGATTCGCTGTCGCTGGTGCTGTTCCACGATTCGGCGGAAGAGCTGCCGCTGTCGCAACTGGCGCGCGTGAAGGTGGGCCCGTATTACACCAATACGCGCGAGGGGCTGCGCATGGCGCAACGCATCCTGCAGCGCCAGCGCAAGGACATGAAGCAGATCGTGATGATTACCGACGGCAAGCCTTCGGCTCTGACTTTGGAGGACGGGCGGATTTACAAGAACGCCTTCGGCCTCGATCCGCTGGTGGTGAGCGAAACCCTGAAGGAGGTCTCCAAGTGCAAGCGCGCGGGCGTGCTGATCAATACCTTCATGCTGGCCTCGGACTACGGACTGGTGCAGTTCGTGCAGAAGGTAACGGAGATGTGCCGCGGCAAGGCGTACTTCACCACGCCCTACACCCTGGGCCAGTATCTCTTGATGGATTACATGAGCCGCAAGACCCGGACCATCCACTGAGGATCAGGGTGGGCGAGCGTTGCGCCGGTAACGCGCATTTCTCACCCCCAACAACTGTCATCCT
>DATJAI010000108.1:0-56941 GCA_035516415.1 Binatia bacterium
TTATATGACTGCAACTTCGCGGCGCCAGCAACATAAAGAGGAACTGCGCAGGGCAATCCTAAATGCCGCCCGCGAGATTTTCGTGGCTGGCGGCTACGAGAATTTCTCCATGCGAAAGCTGGCTGAAAGAATCGAGTACTCGCCGGGCAGTATCTATCTGCACTTCAAGAACAACAAGGAAGAGCTGTTCGACTCCCTGGTAGAAGAAAGTTTTGCCCGCCTGCTGAAGACCTTGACGGATATGCAGAACGGATCTGGGGAACAGAACCCAGCAAAAGAGCTGAAGAAGGGCTTGCGCGCTTACGTGGACTTCGGCTTGTGTAATCCAAACGATTACCGGTTTGCCTTCATGCTGAGACCACCGGTCGAGAAGCGTCCTTACAAGGTACATCGGGCATTTGAGACGCTGAGGTACATGGTACGGCGTTGCGTGGAAGAGAAGCGGTTTCGTGCGGTCGATGTGGAGACTGCAGCCCAAGCCATATGGGCATCCGTTCACGGGATCACGTCTTTGCTGATACAGAGGCCGGCTTTTCCCTGGGTCGCGAAGAAAAGAGTAATCGCGCAGGTAATTGACTCCGCGGTCGATAGTCTGCTGGCAGCGCCGGACGAGACCGCAGAAGTGGGAGTTCAAAATGCAAACGCCAGCCGCGCATGAAGAATCGCAAGCGAAGGAAGCGGCGCCCGTCGCAAACCAACTTGTAACCGCGAAGCCGGGGTCGTGGATCTGGCTGACGATAGCGGCAGTGCTGCTGCTGTTTGCCAACGGCGTGAATACTATTCCGGTTGCCGCGTGGGTGGCGCCTGTGTTTCTGCTGCGATTTGTGCGCAAGCCGAGCCTGAGAATCGGCCTGCCGGTTGCTTACCTCCTGGTCATGGCTGCATTCGCTTTTCAGTTCAGGGGAATGGTGCCCATCCCGGGCATCGCGTACTACGTCTTTCTCGTGGTGTGGGCGATTCCTCTGGTTGTCCCGTACGTCATCGATCGGCTGGTAGCGCACCGACTCAGCGGCCTTATGGCCTCTTTGGTATTTCCGACCGCATGGGCCGCTACCGAATATGTCGTGTCGCGAGGACTTTATGGAAGTTGGGGATCGGTTGCTTACTCACAGTACGGAAACCTGCCGCTCCTCCAGCTTCTTTCAGTGACGGGTTTGTGGGGGATCACATTCCTGATCGGTTGGTTTGCAGCGGTGTGCAACTGGCTATGGGAAGAAGGGCTCAGTTCCAAACCAGCGCGTCGCGGAGCCTGGCTCGGTGCCGGAACGATTGCGGGGGTAATGCTGCTGGGGGGTGCGCGGCTAGCTTTGTTCCCGCCGTCCTCACAGACCGTAAGAGTAGCGTCGATTTCTAAGAGAAAGATAGAACCCTCCCCGAACGATGCAGCTCTCCAACGTGCGTTTGGGGGGAGGGCAACGCGCGAGGACATCGATGCGATCCGGGGCTGGGCATCGGCGATGGACGATGATTTGCTCTCGCGTGCTGAGCGGGAGATGCAAGCGGGCGCCAAGATTGTCTTCTGGGGTGAGACCAATGCCCCAGTTCTCAAGCAAGATGAGGCCGCGTTCGTCATACGCGGTGGCAAACTGGCAACAAAGTACCATGCTTACCTTGGCATGGCTTTGGGCGTGTTGAACGCAGGAAATACTCCTCCGTTGGAGAACAAGCTGGTGTTCGTCCAGCCAAACGGCCAGGTGGCATGGGAGTACAACAAGGCGCGCCCGGTGCCAGGTCCTGAGGCGGCGCTGCAGGTGCGTGGCGATGGCAAGCTGCGAGCTCTGGATACACCCTACGGACGAGTAAGTTCCATTGTCTGCTTCGACGGAGACTTCCCGCAGTTGCTTGCGCAAGCCGGAGCTTTAGGCGCTGACGTCATGCTCGATCCCTCCAACGATTGGCGCGCCATTGATCCGTGGCACACCCAGATGGCGAGCCTCCGCGCCATCGAGCAAGGTTTTAACCTGGTTCGCCAGACAAGTCAGGGATTATCGGCTGCATTCGACTACCAGGGCCGACGGTTGGCGGCGATGGATCATTACCAGACGACGGACCACGCGATGGTCTCACAGGTTCCGACCAGAGGCGTACGCACGGTCTACTCACGGCTCGGAGACTGGTTTGCCTGGATGTGCATGGCAGTGCTGGTCCTACTGACGCTTCAGTCGCTGCGCCGAAAGCGTCCTGATTCCGCAGTTCTCGGCACCCTGACACATTGTTGACGAGTCACGGGCAACTCTGAAGTAATCCCACCCGAACTCTCCTCGCACAGGGCGACACTCGGCCGCAGCGTGGCAAGTGCGCGCTGAATTGGTTGATTTTCGGGAATTAAAATCAGCGGTTTGAACTTCGCTGATTTACTTGTAAAATATTTAAAATAAATGACTTGGTGGAGGCGGCGGGAGTTGAACTATGCAGGCGTATTGCAAACAAACAAGTTGTTGAAAACTAAGCACGCTCAATACTCACCAGACGCGGGAATCGCCCTATCCACACACGTAATACACACGCGAGACTTTTGCTTCTCATTCGCTTCTACCAATGGAATGATTTTCTGCGATAGGATCGCAGCCAGTCCAAATATTTTTCCCTCGGTGCCCATCAGACGCCTGCCCACCAAAGAACTAATTTCCCGCGTGCTCGTGATCTGGGAGCGATCTGGACGGGGTTCACATGTACGACATGCCGACAAACCAGCCAAGTGTGTGACCGTGACCTCGCGCGGCGTAGGGCGAACAACGCCAAGCCGCTTGCGGCTGCGCCTCCCCCAAAGATGAAAGTCCGGCGGGTAACGCCGCTCGCGCTTTCATGGCGAGACGGATTTGAAGCAGGACTCAGAAACAGACTCTGCCTCTCTTTTGGATCAGACCATTGGCCTAAAAGTTACAAATCCCGGACCGGACCAACGCTAAACAGGCGGCCACTGCAGGGAGAGCTTAATATCGCCGCCGATGGTTACAGTCCCCGGCCCCAGTATCGGACAATGATTTGGATCGGTTGGATCGGTACTACTGTCCGAGCATTCCGGGTCATCCGGCTTGGTGACGATCCATTCGTACGTATCGCCCGCGGTGAGGCCGGGAACGGTGAAGGGAACGGAGTCGGTGCCCTGGCCGCATTGGCCGGATGGCGATGTGTCATAGCCGGGAGCGACCTGCCAGAACTGCCAGCCTCCATTCGTGGTCACATTCCGGAGGTGGAAGACGACCGGAAGATGACCCTTGTCGCTCGCCGGGGGCGGTGTGTTGTCACAGTTGTAAAACACGATCGCACTGTAGTGCTGCACTTGCGGTGGGGGGGTGGGACTGGGCGGTGGCGGAGACGGGTTCGGGTTATCGGCGGAACTGAACTCGACCCACGTCGTTTCGCTATGTCCCCATTCGTTCCAGCCGATGACGGCTGCTCTGCAGTCGGTGTTGTAGGGGAGTTGATTTGATGCGACGTATGTGAAGCCGGAGGTCCAGCCATCATAGGCCCGGAACCAGCCGTAGACGTTCATCTCGATCTTTGCGTGATAGAGAGTGGCGTAGCGAAACGTTCCTGCGCTAGCGTCTTTCCAGTCGATTCTTCCAAAATTGTAGATATCGACGATGTCAGGGACCTTGGGCTTTGCGACATTCGCGAACAACGTCAGGAGTTCGCTTAAAGAAAGAGGCTGGGGAACCGGGACGTGATTGAGGTGAGCAACCTCCGCTGCGATCTTGCGGAGGCTTGTCAGCTTCAATCTTCTGGCCATGTCCAAGGGTGATTGCATACGACCTCCTCATCTCCGCACTGCGATTGGGGCGCCACGGCGCCGCGATACGGGTTTGTGCTCCGTTGATCGGCGCTGATGCCCACACCCGCCATTATTGGAGAGATACGAGAATGGGAATCAGCGCGCCGCCCTCTTTGAGAGGCCGAAGCGCCTTGCCGATCACGGCGCCGAAACTCCGCGCGGGATCTTCGGCCTTCATGGCGTAACCGGGCGTCGCTGACGTTGTGAGCAGGTCACCGACTTCGATCGGGGAATACCGCGCGTCTACCTTGCAGTAGACCTTGCCGAACAAGGCAACGGGCTGTCGATTGGCCTGTGAAGCGACCCGGTCGAGCACGATGCCGGGGCGATGGGCGCCCGCTCCGGCAATGACGCCGGCGACGCGCTTGTCGTAGGCCTGGTGGCTCGCCCGCAGAGTTCCTTCCTCTCCGATGACCATGACCGTGCCCGGGTCGACCGCGTGGGTTTCTTCGATTCCGAAGTCTTCGGCGCAATCGCCTCCGCTCGACACGACGGCTCCGGTCAACACCACGTCTCCACTGATGGTGATATTGCCCTTCTGGCCGTCGAGGTGAATTGAGGCCGTCGCATTGTTTGCGATGTCGGTGCTCGATACATTGGCAGCAAAGAGCAGCAGATCGCCGTCCTGGCCGTTTCCTCCCGCTCGAATGGTGGCGGCGTGGCCGCCCAGGTGAATCGTAGCCTTGTCTGAGTCGGTAGTATCTGTGACAGCAGCGCCGCTTCCAGTAACCTTCGCGAACAGCGCGAGGTCGCCGTCGTGGCCATTTCCTCCCGCGATGATGTTGGCTGCGGCTGCTCCCAGGCGGATGACCTCGTTTTTTGCCGCGTCATACACCGACACGAGGCCGTGGGTGCCCAGCGGAAGCTGGCCCTCGCCGGGGGTCGGTGGAGGGGCGCTCCCGCCACCCACGCGTAGCAGCCCGCTGCCGGGATCGAGGCGGATGGGAGCGTCTTTGTCGGTATCGGCACCCAACAGGACTGATCCATCGGTGCCGCTGGCAAGAATCGTGCGGTTGCCGTTCTTGTCGTGGACAGAAAGGACGCCGTCCACCCCAATGACAGCAGGCCCCGTCACCTGACCCGACGCCTGGTAGAAGCCGCCGCCGATGCGCACATGGCCGTCGCCGCTGCGCAGATCGATGATCGCGGTATCGGGGATGGTGGCGTTGGATTTTTTGGGATAGAGGCTAAGGCGGCCTCCTTGGCCGTTTCCACCGGCGATCACGTCTCCGGCATTTCCGTCGAGGAGCACTGTGACGAGGCTCGAGCTATCGTCGGTCGCAGGCACTGTTGACATGGGGGACCTCCTCTGAATTGTCGTTCTCGGGGACTTATATGAGGGAACGTTCAAGGGGCCAGACCGAACGGGCTAGATTCTAACAACTTTCTTGCGATGGCGTAAACTTTCAAATCATGGAAACTCGATGCGAAGATGGGGCGTGGTGGACGAGTCTCCCCTTGACAATCGAGGAGAGCTTCGAGCCCGGCGCCTTTGCGCCACCATTTCGAAATATCGTCAGCCGCAAACCTGTAAGTCGATGTAGGTTCAGGTTGAACCAAGTCTGAAAAGGCCAGTGTCTACCCGGTTCTCCTTGAAGTGGTGCCAGGTTGACGTATAACGCCCTATCGTTTCATGTGCCGGCTCGGTCCCGAGTGGATCGTCGCAAGCAGCACGTTACCGATGGTTATTCCCTAGTTCTTCATCAAAATCAAACACGGCGGAATTAGATCCGCCGCATCCAGCTGAAAACACTACACTTAGATAGGTTGGTGGAGGCGGCAGGAGTTGAACTTTTCCCTCGCATTGAAAACAGGGAACTTATTGAATCTTTAGGGGCGCACAAAACGCAGAACACTCGAAAGTGGGCAAATCGTTGACCGTGTATTGCACACAGATACCCGGTACTGGCGCTCTTAAGCTACGCACGCGATGCTCGCACGACAGACTGCCCTTAGAATCTGAACGCCTTCGCCTTCTGAGCCTTTGTCGAAGGGTTCTCCGTCATGGTCGGTCGCATATTTTCATGAACCTGATCCTCCCGCCTGGCATGCTGCGGCTTTCTCAATCGGCGAAAGCGTTATCGACAGTAGCGCTCAGTTCTGTCTTTTGCCTTACCTTCGGCAACAGTCTGCCACTGCATGTTTGACGGCGCGTCGGCACCACCGCACTCTAATGGCTGAACATGATCTATTACATAACCTGGACACTTTCCTGACCGGTTGCCATTAGCAGGGCATGGGTTTTCACGCTTGAACTCATCCTTTGCGGCCTGGCTACGCTTGATTTTTCCATGCTTGTCGCGAGCGACCGATGCATCCGCTGTGTAGCCTTGGGCAAGGTAGTCCCTCTTGTAGCGATAAGCAATGCCCGAGGTCGAGGTGTTCACTGGTGCTGCTACCGGATGAGGCGTTGTTACATCATGTGGTGCGGTTCCAACTGGATGCCTCTCATAGGGTGCTACGTAGGTACCATCTTTTCGGTAATAGCCGTTGACGTGTTCAGTTTTACCGGCGCTGTCCGTTCTTGCCTTTGAAGAGTGCGTCGATTTCGAAGAGTGCGACGAGTGACCAGAATGGCTAGAACTCTTTGCGAGCAAAGAAAAAGGGGATAGCAGCAACAACAGCACAACCAGCCATGGGACTTTTTGGCGCATGCAAGAATCTGTTTCAAAAATAAAAAGGACACCTCAGCTTCACCTGAGGGTCCTGGTTGAGCAAGATTACATGCCTGTCGCGATCACCTTGTCAGTGATCTAGGACACAGAACAATGTGCGCAGCTTGAAGTAGTGGCGGTAGTAAAGCCCATACCTGCCCATGTGAACATAGTTTCCTCGTGGACCGGTGCCAATCCTTGCTCCCTTGACCCTAGGTCCTCTTCGACTAAATCTTTCGAAGTCGGGCCTTGGCTATTCATTTGAAGCTAAGACAGAACCTAGCGGCTTAGGGGCCAGCGCGGAGAGCCTCATGCAATCAGCGGCGTTAGCCCAAAGGCTTCGCGAACGGATTGTTAGCCTCGCGCGGGTGGCCGGGCCAAAAGGAATCACGATCAACGAGGCAGAACGCCAGATTCAGGACCACAAGGGACACAGCGTGTCCCCACGTTTTGTGGGGCTTGTTAACTCTGGAGTTCTGGTTCGAGTCTTTGTCGGCTACGGCGCACCTACGAAGCGCTTTCCCAAGGGTGCGCCGCGGTACAGGACTCGGCACGACGAAGAGACTCGTCGCAACGTTACTATCCATTGGCTTCCTGAGTTTGCGCCAGCAGCGTTACAGAACGATTCTGCTCCGGGACGGCATTCGCTGGAGAAACGCAAGCCCGAGGCCGTGAGGATGGAATTGCGCAGACGTGCGGGTGAATGCGTATGACCCACAACACGACCAAGCTGTTCTTCCGCGGAATGCACGAGGTCTGCCGCAAGCGAATCGGCGGTGGCGTATCTCACATCGGCTATTTCGACAACGCAGACGATGTATTCAGGGCCGTCGAGCACGACAATGGCTATGAAGCGGTCTGGGCGAGCCTGAATCCACTTCCTTCAGTGCCAGACGGGTTCATGCCCAACACCCTTCAGCCATCTCCCAGCCGCAGTACAAAGGAATGGTACGTACGACGCAGTGCGTTGCTCATCGATTCCGATCCGGTTCGCAAGACGGGCGACAAGAAAGCAAACGCCACCGACGAAGAAAAGGCCGCTGCAAAGAAACAAGCTGCAGAGATCCGGCGCTTCTTGTGCGACGAGCTGCAGTGGCCTAAGCCGATTCTCGTCGATTCCGGCAATGGCTATCACCAGCGGTACGAGATCGACCTGCCGAACGACCAAGCCTCTGAAGATCTGATCCGTACTCTACTGGCTGGGCTAGCGGCCAGGTTCGATACCGACGATTGTCATGTGGACGCGGGTGTTTACGAAGCGAACCGCGTTTGTAAGCTTCCGGGGACGTGGGCGCGAAAGGCGCCAGAGTGTCCGGGTAGGCCCTGGCGGCAATCATGCGTCGTCGAAGTACCCGAGCGTGGGATCGAGCTTCCCGCCCGCGCCGGCCAGCCGCGGGAGACGCTAAAGGAGCTGGCGCTGGAGCCAGTGCCGCTTTCGCTGATCCAGAGTGCGGTTTCGCAGCTACCTGTTCCACAGAAGTCGTCGTCGCTGGGCCTGGAGATGTCGCAGAACGGCTTGGCCAAATATGAATGGCTGAGGAACTTCCTAACGGAGTTCAATGTGCCCATCTTGTCCGAGCGTGCCAACGGGAAGCGTCTCCTGCTGGACATCGTCTGTCCGTGGGAGTCGGAACATGGCAGCACCACTGGGGAGTCTTCCACATCAGTGTGGTATGTCCGCGGATATGGCTACGGTTTTCGTTGCATGCACAGCCAGTGTGCCGAAAAGAAGCGTGGCTGGTTTGACTTCCGCGAAGAGGTCGATCCAGACTGCGCCGTCGAGTCGGACTTGCCGAAACTGCCGGGCGACGCAACACACTCTCTAGTCGCCCAGTACTTCCGGGACGAGTGCCCGGAGTTCCATAACCATGCGCGTATCTACGACGCCGGTCGTATGCGAGCGACCTTCGTAGGCTCTCGGTGGGACTTGGCCGATCAGTCCAACGTGCTGCTTATGGCGGCCTTGCAACCCGTGTGCGATCGACTGAGATGGGATTTGCCGGAGCCTTCGCCAGGGGCCAAACGGGATTATCGCCGCGTCCTCGATTCACACCCGTTTCGATTGGCAACGATGCAACAAGTCATTCCGATGCTCGACAAGATTCGGTTCGACATGCTGGATTCCAACCCTTACTTAGTCGGATTGCCTGGCGGCATGGTTGGTGATCTGCGCACCGGCCAGACGCGACAGATCAAGCGGGAGGACTTCCTCACACGGCGGCTGCGGATCACAGCGAAGCAGCAGCCGACACCGATCTATGACTACTTTATGCGCTCCATCTCGAGTGCCAATGACGAACCGGCCGATGAGGAGTGGATGCGCTGGATGGAGCGGCTCCTTGGCTACTGTCTGCTGGGGTCATTGCCGTACCACATATGGCCGCTGTGGACCGGAGACGGGGGCAATGGGAAGTCGTGTCTCGCCAGGATCCTCCACTACATACTGAGTGAGTTCTGCGCGTTGGTCCGATGGTCGGAGCTGACGCATGATCAGCGCGGTGGCGACAGCACCCAGAAGCGCCTTAATTTCCGCTTAATCGGTGCGCGTGCGGCGATCGTGGAGGAGATGGGTGAGGCGGCCGGCGCCGCAGCGCGTCGTGTTCTTGAGACCTCGACGATTAAGAACATCACCGGCAACGGAGAGCTGACCGGCGCAGCCATGCGGCAGGACGACATCCACGGTTACAGCAATGTGAAGCTCATCACTCTGCTCAACCGTTTCCCTTTTATCGAACCCGACGGAGCCATGGAGCGAAGGGTTCAGATCTTCCCGTTCCGTGCTGTCTTCGATGAACGCAAGTATCCCGGATGTCTGCAGACAGCGATGGAGAGGAAAAACGCTCCCTCTATCCTTCGGCAACAACCGGACCGCATTGAAGCGCTCATGCGTGAAGAGGCCCCCGGCATCCTTTTCAAGTGGCTTCAGTGTTGTCGTGAGTTCATCGAAGCGGGCGAGCATATGCGCGACTGGCCTGACGTGATCAGGATCGCGACGGCTGCCATGTTCAAGGAGTCGGATGTGCACGGCAGGTTCTGCGATGAGCGGCTGGTCTTCGGCCCGATCACAGACATCGATGCGACTACCGAGGAGCTGATCGCGGCGGGTGAGCGGTTCCAGCGGGAGGTCGGCGGACCGTGTCTGTTCAGTATGGACAAGCTGAAACCCCGGCTGCTGCAGCGTGGCTGTAAGGAGGACCGCAACCTCTGGCGCGGCGGACAACGCAAACGTGGCTGGCTGGGCGTCAAAATCCTGGAGGCGACGGTCACCCTGGGGAGCGGAAAGAAACCTGTGGACAGCGTGGACAGGGTTCCCGCATTAGTCTCAGAAAAAAATTTGAAGAAGGAGATGAATACTCTCTAGGGAGTAATGGGGAAGTGCCGTCCAAGCCGTCCACAACCCCTGGGGCGGGTCAAAATGTTGAACCTTGATCGTCTGGAGAGCGCCGCAACTCTCAACTTCACATGAACGAGGATATTTTCGATTTTGGAAGTTGTTGGGAATAAAGCAGGTTCCAGTTTTGCTGCGTATGTTGTTGATTCAACATTAGCTTAGCTAGGTCGTGAAATCGGGGGAGGGGAGCCCCAAATCATGGAGCAATCCCGTGGAATACGAACGTCTTATGAGCGATGCCGAGGCCGCGGAGTTCTTGGGTGGACTACATCCGAAAAGTGTCCAACGCATGGCGCGACGCGGCCAACTCCCCGCTTATCGCGTCGGTCGATACTGGCGATACCGGGTTAGTGAACTTGACCAATGGTTGCGAGTACAATCGCATTGCCCGAATGCGTCCGTTTCTCTCACCAAGAGGAGAACACAGTGAGAAAAACGGCCAATTATCAGCAGGGATGTTTGTATCGGGAGAAGCGCAAGTCGGCTCCGTCGGTTTGGGTTTTCCGTTATCGAGACGGGCGATCCCACCGCAAGGTCATCATTGGCTCGGTTGAGGAGCTGAGAACCAAGGCCGAAGCGGCAAAGGCGTGCGAGTCTCTCCGCTCAACGATCAACCGGGACACCGGAGCGCCGCTCAATATTGCGGAATTGGTGGACCACTACACGGAAAAAGAACTGAATGATGTTGGCGGCAAGGCGCATTCCACGCGGGAGATGTATCAAAGCTACATTCGCTGTTGGATTCTTCCCGAGTGGGGCGATCATGCACTGTGCGACGTGCGGACAGTCGCAGTCGAGGAATGGCTAAGAGCGTTGCCGTTGGCGAACGCTAGCCGGGCGAAGATCAGAAACATCATGCACGCGCTCTACAATCACGCGCTGCGGTACGAGTGGATGGACAAAAATCCCATCTCACTCGTACGGCAATCCGCCAAGCGGGAGCGTGTGCCCGATGTTCTGACCGTGCGGGAGATTGCCGCGCTGCTTGCGGAACTTCGCGAGCCGTGCAAGACGGCAGTCTTCGTCGCATTCTCCACCGGCTTGCGAGTCTCTGAGCTGTTGGGCTTGAAGTGGGAAGACGTACGCTTTGACACGATGGAGATTCGCCCGACGCGCGCGATCGTTGACCAAGTGACGGGCCCGCTCAAGACCGACGCCAGTGACAAGCCCGTACCCATGGACACGGCGCTTGCCAACGTGCTGCTGGAGTGGCGGGGGAAGTGCCCGTACAACCAAGACGAGGACTTCATCTTCGGCAGCCCAGAGAAGAACGGAAAGCAACCGTATTGGCCCGACGGCCTGATGAGGAAAGGCGTGCGTGCGGCTGCCGCGCGTGCGGGAATCACCAAGCACATCGGTTGGCATTCCTTCCGGCGGACGCTGGCAACGCTGCTACAGGGGAACGGTGAGGGGGTCAAGACAACTCAGGACATGCTCCGCCATGCCACCAGCCGTCTAACGCTGGAACTGTATGCGCAAGGCACGATGCCAGAGAAGCGATTGGCTCAATCGCGCATCATTCAGGCCGTGGGAACAGAGTTGTTCCCACCGGTCCCGTGCTAGACTCGTAAGTGATTGTAGGCGCGTAGCTCAGTTGGTTAGAGCGCTACCTTGACACGGTAGAGGTCAGGGGTTCGAGTCCCCTCGTGCCTACCATCTCTTCGATTCGTTCCAGCAACCGCCCCACCGTTTGTCAGCATCTTGGTAGCGGATTTCAGCCAACTTTGGCGACTCCAGCCTCCGCCGTCAGTTCCCCGTAGACCGACCATCGCTTTCACGCTCTCCGGCGGCTCCTGAACATCAAGCCTCCGGCGTGGCGCAAATTGACGCTCGACCATTCCTGAGCTGCCTGGGCCCCCGTTTGGCGGAGGCCCTGCTTCAGTGCCGTTGCGGCTCGGGCCTGGCCGGCTCATTGCGCGCCGAAGGCGCCTGATGCACCGCCTTCTGCTGCTCCTGGTTATGCCGCTGCTCCATTTGCATGGTCTGCTGCTGGTGCTGCCGCTCCATCTGTTGAATCTGCGCGGCGCTGGCCGGCTTTTGCGACATGCGCTCGTGGTCCTGCTCCTGCTTCTGGTAGAGCTGCTCATGCTCCTTTTGATGCTGGGCATTGAGCTCTTCAAGCCGTTGCTGATATTCCCTGTCCGCCTGCGGGTTTCCCGTGTTTCGCGGAGTGGGAGCCGAAGGCGCGGGGACATTGCGGGCGTGCACCGGCGTGGGAGGCCGGGGAACGTTATTCGGTGGATGCGGTATGGACGCAGCCGGCTGGTTGGGATGAGGAACCTGTTCTTTCGGATTCGAGCCAGCCGGACCACGATTCACGGGAGGATGGTAAGGCGCTCCTGCCGCAGTGGCGCGCACGGCGCCCGCCTTGAACGATGCCGGCTGCGGCGTGGCTGCAATCGGTGGTCTGCCCTGATTCGCCGAAGCCCGAAGCTGCGGGTCGTTGCGCGCGGTGTCCCGGTGCTGCGTTTGCGCCGCGACCGGACCAATATGCCGCTCCCGCGCGGCAGCTTCTTCTGCTGCCGTGGCGCGCGCTTCGATGCCGCCAGGGCCGCCGTTGTAGCTGACGCGGTTAACATTTACATTCGTGACCCTGACGTTATAAACATTGGTAATCCTGGTGACATTGACGTTGCTTACCGCGCGGTTGTAGAAAAACACGCCATGGTTCCAGCGTCCGCCCTCGTAGCCGTGGCCAAAGTAGCCGAATCCATAATTAATGCCGCCGTAGAAACCGACCGTAGGTCCCCAGTAGCCGGCATGGAAGAGATACGCGCCGTTCTCCCAACCCCACCATGGAGGAGTCCAGAGCAGCCCAAGCTCCGGAGCCAGGACCCAAGTCCCGGGAACCCAGTAATAATCACCGATGTTGGGATCATAGGCCCAATAGCCTGGCACCCAGATGTAACCCGCGGCTGGACACACCGGCTGTGCGTACACCGGCAAAGCCGGCGGACCGAACGAGACGCTTATGGCGACCTGTGCGAACGATGCTCCGAACAACGAGAGCACAATAACAGCCAGCAATAACAACCGACTGCCTGAAAATTGCGTCACGAAGCCCTCCTGCAACTCAGCATCGAGAGATGTCGATTCTATGAATGCGGTTGCTCAATCCTGTTAACCCTGGCCAGCGGTCAAGGTTGTGCGGCCCCGCGAGCAGGGGGGACCCTCAAGGGTCCCCCTGCGAGTGTTCTGGTTGTATGGTTACGGTTTACAGGCAGAATCAACGATGCCGCGTAGTCGAGCAGGGCAGCCGCGCAGGTCAGACCCGCCCATTGTGGTTGGCCGATCTCCGGGGAAAAGACGCCTGGGTCCGAAACTCCAACGATCCAGCGATTGGTGGACAGGTTGCAGTTGTGCGGGCGAATCAAGACCGGGCGTGACTTTGTAGACCACACCGGCCCCGACCGCACCACCGTACTGAGTTGTTCCATAGAGATTGCCCGCGGCATCGCGGAGCAGGCCCGTTCCGGGTTCGCCGCCGTCGCTTCCTCCGGAGAAGCTATGCAGCACCGTCTGCTGTCCGCCGGGATTCAGCTCAAACAACACGCCGCAGCCGAAAAACGGGCAGCCGCCGATTCCGCCATATTGCGTGGTTGCGTAGAGGTTACCCGCGGAGTCGAAAACCATGTTCGAGCGCGGGCCACCGCCATCGGAAAATCCGGTGAAGGTGTACAGGACGGAGAAGTTGTCGGCCGTGTCGATCTTGAACACCACGCCCGGATAGTCGCCGCTCGGCGGGCCACCCGACCAGGTATTTCCATACAGATTCCCGGCGGCATCGAGGATGAGGTCTGCCCAGGGGTTGCCGCCGTCTGGTCCGCCGGTAAAGTTGTGGAGGACCGTGTAGTTTCCGCCGGTATCGATCTTGTACACCACTCCATGACCCAAAGAGCCACCGGAGAACGTGCTGCCATAGAGGTTGCCGGCTGAGTCAAGCGTAACGCCCGCATACGGGTACCTGCCCTCAGGCCCGATGAAGGTGTGGAGCACGGTCTCATTGCCCGTCGGATCGACCTTGAAGACGACGCCTACGCCGGCAGAGCCACCATCGGCGGTAGTGCCAAACAGGTTTCCGGCAGCGTCTCTGACCACACCATTGGGATAGGCGCCATCAGCTCCGCCGGTGAAGCTGTAGAGCACAGTCTCGTGGCCGGTCAAATCCATTTTGAAAAGCAGGCCCGCATTGTAGGCACCGGCGCCGCCGGCGACGCCATAAAGGTTGCCGTCGGAGCCCAAGATCACGCCTCCGAATGGATTGCCTCCGTCTGTGCCGCCGGTGAACGTGTACAGCGTGCTGTAGTTGCTGGCGGCATCAATCTTGTAAACGGTGCCGGCGCCATGGAGCCCTCCGCCGCTTGCTGCCCCGTAGAGATTGCCCGCTGCATCCTGGACGACGCCCGCCTGGGGATTGCTGCCGTCAGTTGCCGGGAATCCGTACAGCGCGGTCTCGTGATTGGCGTGGTCCAGTTTGAACAGCGCACCCAGGCCGGAGCTGCCGCCGCCCGAGGTATTGCCGTAGAGGTTGCCGAAGAAATCCAGGACCACGCCTGCATTGGGGTACGCCCCGTCAGAGCCGCCTGTGAAGTTGTACAGTACGCTCTCATGATCGTGGCGATCCAGCTTGAAGACCACACCGGCACCGTCTGCGCCGCCTAAGTACGTCGTCCCGTAGAGATTACCGAAAAGGTCGAGCGTGACTCCCGCGTAGGGGTAAGCCCCGTCCGCGCCGCCGGTGAAGCCGTAGAGGACGGTGAAATTGCCGGAAGGATCGAGCTTGAACACGTCACCCGCGCCATCCGCGCCACCAATAACGGCGGTGCCGTAGAGATTGCCGGCCCAGTCTTCAACCACACCTGCGTACGGGTAGCCTCCATCGGAGCCGCCAGTGAAGCTGTACAGCACGGTTTCGTTGCCGTGGCGATCCAACTTGAAGACCACGCCCACACCGGCTGTGCCTCCGCCGTTCGTCGTCCCGTAGATGTTCCCGATCAAGTCGCGAATTATGTTGTTGGGATATCCGCCATCGGCCCCGCCGGTGAAAGTGTAGAGGACGGTTTCGTGGCCCCTCGTGTCAAGTTTGAAGACCACTCCGGCGCCGTACGCGCCGCCGAAGAGAGCCGTGCCATAGAAGTTGCCCGCTGCGTCCTGGACCAACCCGTAATAGGGATACCCGCCGTCCGCGCCGCCGGTAAAGCTGTAGAGCACAGTCTCGTGTCCCCTTCGGTCCACCTTGAAAACGGTTCCCGCACCATCGGAGCCGCCTCCAGACGTAGTGCCGTAGACGGTGCCAAAGGCATCGCAGAGTAGAGTTCCCCAGGGATCGCCACCGTCGGCTCCTCCCGTGAAGGCGTACAGAATCGTCTGGTGACCAGCGCCATCCACCCTCCACACGACGCCCGCGTTCGATGAACCGCCACCGGAAGTCGTTCCGTAAAGTGCACCGTCGGGAGCGATACACACATTGGCCTCAGGATAGGCACCGTTGAGGTAGGGACTGAAACTGTGCAGCACAGTTTCAGCGGCGGTTGCCGGCAGCACCGCCACAGCCAGCAAAAGCAGGAACGCGAGTGCCAGTTCGCCCGAGCGCTGGACCATGCTCCGCTTCGACAAGTCTGTCTGCGGCATTGGCCCATGCCCGACAGCGTGACCCGTATTCCGTTTTCCCTTTTGCATGCTGTTTCTCTGTTGCCTGGCTTCTGCGTTCATCGTTCTCTCCTTGGACAGATGGTGAAGGACGGTCAGGGAGCGCGTGGTCGCCGCCCGGGTGAACTCGTGATCCTGGCCAATTACCAGAAAGGAGAGGGTGCGCAAGTTGCCGCCCCTCTGTGCTTCTGCGCACTCGAAGAAATCCGCGTTCGATGCAATGCTCCTTCGCCAATGATTCGCATAATCAATGTCCACACTGGTAGCTGCCGAATGAAAGCAGGTTCAATCGGGGCCAGGGCCGGCAATGCCGCCTGGATCAAGTAGCCAATGTCCGTGGGAGCGATGAAAAATGTGTGAAAGTGGAGGGACTATATATTTGCCCCGCATCCAGGCACAAGATCCGTGTTCGACATTCTGAACATAAATTCAGGTTGTGTACCTGGTGCGTCGGGTGCCAGTAAAGCCGCGGAAGAACGGTTGAGGGAGGGCTATCTCGGCATAAAGGAGAACACTCCGACTACCGCGCCAGCCACAACCAGCAAAGCCGGATTGATTTTGTACTGCAGGAGCATGAGGAATACGCCAACCGCAATGGCGCCCGTTTCCAATCCGGTGATTGCCCCTTTGGCCATCGTAAAGCAACCGGCCAGCAACAGGCCGATCGAAACCGGGGCCAGCCCTTGCTGGATGGATGTCCGCCAGGGCCAGTGCTCCAGTCGTTTCCAGCCCCTGGCGAACAGAAATGCGAGCAAGGCCGTAGGGCCGAAGAACGCGACTAGTGTAACGACGGCACCCAACAGACCCCCGGCCCACTGTCCGATAACAACAATCATCATCATGTTGGGGCCCGGCGCCATCTGACCCACGCTATAAATGTGGATCAACTGCGGGAACGTCAGCCATTTGTGCACCTCGACGGTCAGAACCTTCATTTCGGGGAAAGCCGCCATACCCCCGCCGACGGTCAGCAGTGAGAGATAAGCGAAGACGCGCAGCAGTGCCGGTATCTGGTTCATGGGGTTTCACTCCCCTTCCCGCTTTTGCGGGGATAGTGGAAGAGGACGGCCACAATACCTACGATCAGCAATGCGCGAAGAACCGACCAGTGCAGACGATTGACGGCGAGCACGGTGGCAGCCATGAAGACAAAATCGAAGTTATGGGAGAGAGCCTTCTTGCTGAGACCAACGACGGTGAAGAGGATGAGGCCCACAGCCGCAGCCGCCACGCCCTTGAGCGCTGCCGTCGCCCATGCGTGGTCCCCGTGAAGGTGGTAAAAGATGCCGACGGCAAACATGAGCACTGCCCCCGGCAGGCAGATGCCCAGAATTGCGATGAGGGATCCCGCCCAGCCGCGCAGTTTTTCCCCCACCAGGACAGCCATGTTGGTCGCGTTGAGGCCGGGAAGAGACTGGCTGATGGAAAGCATTTCTACGAATTCCCGGTCATCGATCCAGCCGCGTCTGGTCACGAGGCTCGCACGGAGATAGGGCACGACAACGCCGAAACTGGTCGCGCCTATCAGCAGGAATTCGAGGAAGATGTCCAGAATCGACACGGCTGCTGCTGGAGCTGCGGCGCCTGCGATTTTGGGTGCGGGTCTTGCAGCGCTTTCAGGCATAACTCTCCATGCTTTGGCGTGGCGCGGGCCGGCGCACGTTTATTCGTGCGATTTCGGCGGATTGCCCAGGAGCCGGTAGACAGTGGCGGTTTTCGTGCAATTCAGCGCAATGTAGTCCTCGGCCGAGTACTGCAGCGCGATGAAGAACGCCTCGGCCCGCTTTAGCGCCTCTTTGCCGAGCATGGCGCGATCCTGGAACCTGAACTGAAAGGCAAACTCACCGATCAGGGGGCGGTGCTCGCCGCGCGTGCGCCAGATGGCGACGTTGGCCTTGCACCGGATACCCTCGCCGAAATCGAGCAAGCCAATATCCTGCAAGACCTCTTCGATGATGGTGTTGCTGACCAGTTTGATCTCTTCTTTTGGGGTTTTCCTTACCCGGTTGAGTACCGGCAGCAGATCAACCAGGGCATCCATGTCGCGCACATTCTCTTTCCCCATTCCAATCGCGGAACGCAGGAATTGGACGTTGTGCGAGAAGAGCAGCCGAATACCGCCGAGCTTCTCCTTGAGGGGCATCGCCTGACATTTGAACTTGACCCGGTGGTCGCCCAGAATGTGCGGCCGCACATCGGTTTCCGCGGCTGTCTGCATGTCGGGATGGCGAAACTTGAAAACGATCTCGGGATCGCCGATGGGAAAGCCATCCTTGTAAGGAATCCTTCGCCGCAGAATGAAAGCGTTGTTGTACAGGCGAAAGTCTTCCGTATCGATGAACAGCACTTCCCGGATCTTTATGGGCTCGGAGTCGAAGCCGGCGACGCTGTATTTCACGCCGTGCTCTTTGGCCGGCTCAAGCATCACCTTCCCGAAGTCAAACAGGCTTTGGCGTGAAAAAAATTTGTTGGGCCGCAGAATGAGCTTGCAGCAAAGGTACTGAACCTGATGAATCGGCATTCCGTCGGCATAGGTGCCCAGCTTGAGTTGCGGAACGCGCCCTACCCAGCTGGGAGTCACGGGCTCCTTCTTCGCAATGAGTTTGGCGTGTTCGCTGCGAGCGACGGCAACTCCGGCGGCGGTCGGCATACTGGTCCTCCCTTAGGACAGACTTCGTGCTTTTGGCTTTAACCGGAGTGTAACGAAGTCCCGGCCGGATGCAAACCAGGAGCATCATCAGTTTGGGGCAAATAAGTGCCAGGTGGCCGGCGCCATCTCCGAGCGCGCGCGAACGGCTGCTTCGTCTCGAGCTTCGGCAGCGTTGGCAGAGCTGGTCAAGCCGAGGACGAGCGCACACGCGAGAAGGGTTAATCCGGGACTCTGCATCAGGCCTCGGACCGCTGACCTCGGCGTCTGCGGCTTACCACTTACAGCCAGATACTCGCTTCGGCAGCTCCGGCCTGCTCTGCCGTCATGTAAGCTGCGTAGCAGTCCGGCCAGTTCGCGCCGTTGCGGCCGGCTGCTGCATGCTAACTCTGTGGGTTCAGCCGCGAAGAATGGGAGCTCCAAACGGGGCACCTGTGGCTCCGCCATCTACCATGAGCTCGACCGCATTGACGTATGAGGAATCCTCCGAGGCAAGGAAGAGCACGGCTTTCGCAATGTCTTCCGGCTCGCCCCAACGGCCCAGCGGAATTGCAGAAGAGAAGAACTCCGCCAGCTTAGCGGAATCTTCTGCGGAAATAGAGGCGCGCGGGCCGCGCTTCCAGATGGGAGTCTTGATCGCGCCTGGTGCAACGACATTCACGCGAATGTTGCGCGGCGCAAGGTCGGCTGCAATGGAACGCGCCATCGAGACGAGGCCGCCCTTCGTGGCTGCATAAGCGGCAACGCCGGGTTGGCCGAGATAGTTATGTACCGACCCGTTAAAGATGATGCTGCCGTTGCCGTTCAGCAGAGGCGCTGCTGAATTGACGGTGAAGAAAGCGCCAGTAAGATTGGTGTGGATCACGTTCTCAAAAATGGCCTCGTCGGTCGTGCCGGTAGGCGTCCGGCCGGTGATCCCGGCGTTGGCAAAGATAATGTCGAGCTTCCCGAAATCTTTGGCCAGGACTGCGAAGAGCCGCTTGCGGTCTTCCGCAACAGTGACGTCTGCGCGGTAGCCACGTGCGCTCGGTCCAAGTTCGGCGATCGCTTCATCCAGCGTCTTCTGGTCACGACCGGTAATGGCGACCTGCGCGCCCTCAGCGATGAAGAGTCTGGCTGTAGCCAGACCGATACCACTGTTGCCGCCAGTAATAAGAGCCTTCTTTCCTGTGAGCTTCATAATGCCTCCTTTTTGTACGACTTGCATTAACTATGCTGATCGTCATACTTGTGACAGGATGAGTAACCTTCGCCCAGATAAACCCATCTCCATGCACCAAAACGATTGTCGAAAAGGGTATTCATCTCGCCCCCACACCGCCTGCGCGACGGCGGTCAATCCCATTCGCGGCAAAGAAGTCTCTCATTGCGGCAGCAATCTCCATGACGTGGGTCTCTACCGCAAAATGCCCCGTGTCAAGGAATTGAATCGTGGCGTTCGGCAGATCTTTTCGAAACGCCTCTGCTCCGGCAGGAATGAAAAACGGATCGTTCTTGCCCCAGATCGCCAGCAAAGGCGGCGTTGACTTACGAAAATATTTCTGGAATTTCGGATAGAGCTTCACATTCGACGCGTAATCGAGGAAGAGATCAAGCTGAATCTCCTTGTTTCCAGGACGTTCCAGCAGGGCTGCATCCAGCGTATATGACTCGGGAGGAACACCATCCGGATCGCTCACCCCGTGGGTGTATTGCCAACGTGTTCCTTCAAACGTCAGAATGTTTTTTCGGAGTACCTCCCGATTTTTGGCTGTTGGTTCATCCCAGTATTTTCGGATCGGACCCCAGGCATCACCGAGTCCTTCCTCATAGGCGTTCCCGTTCTGTGAAACGATGGCTGCGACCCGATCGGGGTGAGCCATTGCCAGGCGAAACCCCGTTGGCGCGCCGTAATCGAATACATAGATTGCATAGCGATTGAGTTTGAGCGTCCGCGTGAAGGCATCGATGGTCGAAGCCAATCCATCGAACGAGTACACATATGTCCGTTCGGCGGGAACTTCTGTAAATCCGAAACCAGGAAGATCTGGCGCGATCACGCGGTAATCGTTGGCCAGACGCGGAATGAGTTCGCGAAACATGAACGATGAAGCTGGGAAACCATGCAGCAAGAGAATGACTGGAGCCGCTGGATCGCCCGCTGCCCGATAGAAAAGTCGAAGGCCGTCGGTGTCGATTTTGTGGACGGTCGTGCGAGGTACGCCGAACTGGGATAAGGTTGCACGCCTGAACCCTTCCAATGTTTTCACTTCCGGGATGCCACTGTTGCCGCCGGTAATAAGAGCCCTCTTCCCTGTGAGCTTCATAATGCCTTCTTTCTGGATGACGGGCATCAAATATGATGTCTGTCATATTTGTGATATGATGACCGTCATAGATGGAGGATGCAGAAAAATTATGCGCTATCCCGTCAAAGAGACCGCCGCTAAACATGAACGGATTGTGAAGGAGGCTTCGCGCCTGTTCCGTGAACGGGGGTTTGAGAACGTAAGTGTGGGGGAAGTGATGAAGGCCGCCGGCCTGACACATGGGGCGTTCTACGCCCATTTCGCTTCGAAGGAAGAACTGCAGGCGGCTGCCGTTGCCTACGGCATGAAGGTTTCGCTAGAGCGCATGCAGCGCAGCAACAGCAAGAAGAGCAAAGAATCGTTTGATGACCTGTACCTGAGCCGGTGGCACCGGGATAACCCAGGCGACGGCTGCACTATGGCCGCACTGGCCCAAGAGGTGGCTCGCTCGACCCCTGAACTCAGGGCCGCGTTCGAACAGGGACTGGAGACCTTTCTCTCCGCCAAGCGTGGAGATCGGAAAGAAGCCATCTTTCGGGTGGCGGCGATGATCGGTGGCGTAGTACTGGCTCGCGCCGTACAGGATTCGCGATTCTCCGACGAGATTCTCAGGAGCATCCGACAAAAGCTCGGCTGAACGTGCCGTGGCGAATCCGGGTGTCGCTCGCCGTTTCTTGCGATCTGAAGCAAGTCAAGTTCGCGGATGGCCGGCTACTCGGAAGTTGGCCAGGGGCGGGCTTTCCGGAAATTGCTCCTGAGAAGTCGGCTAGCGCGCAGGGATCTGCAAACAGATCGAGGTGTCAGCTGTTGACCTGAGGCAAAGCTCTCATTGATGGGTTCTGGACATGTGGCCGGCAAAAAGGGGAAGTTGGGCGTCGCAAATCCCGCACCATCCTCGGAACGTCGGCAGCCTTGAGATCACGCCGGCTGCAGCGCGAACAGCGAAGGCGATCAGCGGCGGTTACGGGTCGCTGCGCGAGTGCTCGAGGCCTTTCATCAGCGCCCACATGGCGC
The DNA here is from genome assembly GCA_035516415.1 of Binatia bacterium. Lineage (GTDB taxonomy): Bacteria > Acidobacteriota > Terriglobia > Terriglobales > Acidobacteriaceae > Bog-257. The sequence continues at coordinate 21,419 of DATJAI010000108.1, forward strand.
GGTTCAGCGGAGTGGGCACGCCGTACTGCTCGCCCCATTTCACGATTGCGCCATTCATGAAATCCACTTCGCTGGAGCGGGAAGCGAGGACATCCTGCAGCATGCTTGCCCGGTGCCTGCCGGGAGCGTTGGCGCCTTTGGCGACCAGCTCGCGAGGATCGCCGTGCAGCGCGATGCCCATGGCCCGCGCCACCGCCTCGCCTTCTTCGATGAGAGCTTCGAAGAGCTCGCCGGTAGAAGCGAAGCGCGCCGCCGCGCCATGATGCAGCCGGGTGAGCGCGCCCACCGGATTGGTTGCCGCATTGAAGATGAGTTTGGTCCACTGCGCGCCGCGCGCGTCGGCCAGTGCGATGGTGTTCATGCCACTGCGCGTCATGAATCCGGCGAGTTCGTTGACGCGCTCCATCGGCGTATTTGTCGGCTCGAAGGGACCGATCCAGGTGTCGCCTTTGATGTCGAAGCCCACATGTCCCGGCGCGATGATGTGGCCGGCGGGAAAGGTCGTGCCGCGAATCACGTACCTTACATGCGCGGCAAGGATCTCTTCGTTGCCCGCGCCGTTCTGCACCGAACACACGGCGCTGGCATGGTCGAAGCAGCGGGCCGCGGCTTTGATTGCGGTTTCGGTATGGATGGCCTTGGTCGCCACCACGCCGTAGTCGCATACCGGCAGCGCGACCGGATCGGTGCTCGCTTTCGCAAGCCTGACATGCAGATCGGCGGCGCCCGAGAGGCGCAGCCCGTTCTGGTTGATAGCGTCGACATGCGGCTGGGACACGTCGAAGGCATACACCTCGAGCTCCCCGCCGCGGGCGAGATGGGCGGCAAACAGGCTGCCGATGGCGCCGCATCCCACGACGAGAGCTTTCTTCATCGCCTGCCCGCCAGCGGGCGCACGTCGGCCCGGGAGTAGAACTTCCAGGGAATGCTGCTGAGATTTTCGCCCTCGCTGCGGCCCACGCGGAAGGTGTCCTGGGTATAGAGGCAGACGCTGCCGTCCTCATCAACCACCTGCGGATGCAGGGAAAAGATCATGTTTTCCTTTAACTCGACCTGGCTGTTCGCGCCGATCGCGGGGTGCTCGATCATGGTGGTGCCGATGGAGTGCCCGGAAAGATGCCCGAGGGCGAAGCCGCTGCGGCCGAAAGTTTCGGCAACGACCCGGTGAACATCGCAGGCGAGCACGCCTTCGCGCATCAGCCTGCGCGCCGCCTCCATGGCCTCGGGATAGACCTCGGCCATCTGCCGCGTGCGGCGGCTGGGCTCGCCTTCGATGATGGCACGCGAGAACTCGACCCAGTAGCCGCCGGCGCCGGCGATCTCCAGCGAGTACAGCAGCAGGTCGCGTTCGCCGACGCGACGATGTCCGGGGACCTTGAAGTGGGCTTCGGCCTCGCCATTTTCGCCGGAGAGCACGATGTTCATCATGCGGGGTCCGGCGCCGCGCGCGAAGAACACCTCGACCGCCGGCGCCATGATTTCCGCCTCGGTCTTGCCCGGAGCGAAGCCCTCCAGCAGGGCACGGAAGCCGGCATGGATGATGTCCATGGAATCGCGGATTTCGACGAGTTCTTCTTCGCTCTTCACGGCACGCGCCATGTCGAAGTGGAAGTCGAAGGGGACGAGCTCGAACGGGCCGCGCTCCAGTTCGCGGTAGTCGCGGACGGCCATGATGTGGTCCAGACCGTACACCGCGACGCGCTTCCAGGCTTCATCACGCGCGCGCTCGCACAGCCAGCGGCCGGGGATTTCGGCCCAGACCTTATCCTGGACAAAAGGTTTTTTCCTGTCGCCGATCCAGCGCGCCTCCTGGGGAAACAGCAGCACCGGCTCGCCCTTCAGCGGCACCAGCACATAGACGTAGCGATGGACGATCTCGAATCCCGAGGTGTAGAAGACCGCGCCTTCGAATCCGGCGTACTGATTGCCGCAGACGATGAGCGCCTCGACGCCGTGCTCGCGCATCGTGGTGCGGATATTGGCGTAGCGGCGCTGAATTTCGGATGGAGTGGGCATGAATTAGCAGCCGGCAATCAGCAGTCAGCAATCAGGAATTTGCACTTAGCATTTATCCATTGGCAGCGATCGCTTCGCCGTCGTATTTTCACCTCCGGTGCTGCGAGAAACAGGGTGGCGAAGTGCTGACTGCTGAGTGCTGAGTGCTGACTCCTAACTGCCGCTGCCGCATATTTCCGCGGCGGTCAGCGCGTAGACCTTCGTTATATCCACCAACGTCCTGATCGCCACCCTTTCACCCTCCTGGTCGCGCGGGCCGCTCGATGGACCGTAGTTCACGGTCGGGCATCCGAAGCGCGACAGCACCGAGGCATCGGAGCACCACAGCACCGTATTGCGCGCCGGTGGCCTGCCGACCACCTGCTGATGATGGCGCTCGATGGCCTTCACCATAACGTGGTTCCGGTCAATGGTGGCGCCCGGAACGGAAACGTACGTTTCGAATTCCAGGCCGTACTCGGGATACTTCTCCTGCATGGCGAGAAAGAGCTTTTTCACCGCGCGGCGCGCTTCGGTCATGGCCACGGCCGGTGGCACACGGATGTCGAGGAAGAGGTCGGCGCGTTCGGGAGTGCGGCTGGCCCGCCAGGGATGTCCCGCCTGCAGGCACCCGATGTTGGCGAAGCCTGGACAATCGGCCCAGCGCGCCTGCTCCTGCCACTCGGGAATCCAGCGCATCACCTCCTCCAGCACCTGGTGCATGCGGCGGATGGCGTTCTGGTCTTCGCTGCCGGCGGCAAACGCGGAATGCACATAGTTGCCGGTGAGGCCAAAGCGCACCCACAGGGAGCCGGCGTGCTCCAGCACCAGCTGCATGTCGGTAGGCTCGCCCAGGATGCACATATCGGGCAGGACGCCGTGGCTGACAAGGTAATGCGAGCCGGCGCCATAACCGCGGTATTCGGGGCCGTGGAAGCCGCGCCACTGCGTCTTCTCGATCTCGCCGCAGACCGCGCCGAGGATGATATCGCCGTGGAGCTTTACCCCAGCCTCCAGCAACGCCTGCACCGCGCGCACATAGCACACCAGCGCGCCTTTCATGTTGTAAATGCCGAGGCCCCAGATGACGCCATCCTTCACCACCGCGCGCGGCTTGTAGCCGATGCCGCTGAGGAAGTCCTCGGCGCCGGTGTTGGAGGTGTCCATGTGGCCGTTGAACATGAGACAGGGGCCGATGCCGCGGCCCTCCAGCCGGCCAATGACGTTGGCGCGGGTGTCTTCCACCGGCTGCCAGGCGATGGTCAGACCCAGGCGTTCGAAGGCTGCGCGCATGTATTCGGCCATGGCCAGCTCGCTGCCTGTGGGGCTGGGAAGGTTGACCACGTCGCAGCACATGGAGACGATTTCGTCCTCGCGAATGCTGCGGAGGATGGCCTGCCTGGTGGTGTCGCTGAGCGCAGCTTTGCCGGCGGTGGCCATCAGCTTGCGGCCTTTCCCGCGTCCGGCGCGTTCAGGAGGCGGAAGTCGTCGGGAAAGGAGCACAGTTTCTGGTTGCCGCCGGCGGTGATCCAGAAGTTGTCTTCCAGGCGCAGCCCGCCGCCGCCGGGCCAGTAAATTCCCGGCTCGATGGCCAGCACCATGCCCTGGCGGATTTTGCCGGTACCCGCCTGATGGGCATAGGGAGGCTCGTGGGCGCGAGCACCCACGCCGTGGCATACGGGATGCGAAGGCTGTCCGGGATATCCGCCCTCGGCGATGCGCGCGCGAATCAGGCGGTCCAGCTCCGGCAGGCCCGCGTCATCTCGGGCAAAGGCCGCCGCTTCATGGAAGACCCGCAGCAGCAGATCGAGAAGTTTGTGGTAGGGGGACGTGAGCTCGCCGGGACAGAGGTTCTTGGTCAGATCGTTCCAGTAGCCATCCACACAGACCCAGATTTCCAGCAGCGTCGGCTCGTGCGCCTGGACGGGACGGTCGCCGGTTGCGGTGAAGGTGCGTATTCCCTTCCCCGACCACACCAGGGTGAAGGCGCGCGCCATCTCCACCTTGCCCTGGAAGCCGATGCCGGTGGCGTGCACGTAGCCTTCGAAGATGGCGGCCACCTCGCTCTCTTTCATTCCCGGACGCAGACGTTCGAAGGTGTGGTGCAGGGCGAGCGCGGCCAGCTCGTTGGCCAGCTTCATGCGCTCGATCTCCTGGCTGGTCTTGATGGCCCGGGCCTCGACGAGCAGACCGGAGGCATCGACGACCTCGCGCACCGCCGGCTTGAAGGAGTCGAACCAGGGCTGCGTCCAGGTGGTCGGCTCGCCCACCATGCGGTCGGCCGACTGGGTGCCCTGGGAAAGTTCCAGCCCGACGCGGCCGGTGAGGTCGCGGTCCTTCAGGACCTGCAGCGCGAGATCGAGAGAACGCAGGGCGGGCGGCCGCGGATCGGCGGGGTGATAGCTCCTGAACAGCCGTATGTCCTCGGTCCACGCAGTGCGCCGCGCATCCTCCTCCTGCGGCTCGATGGCGATGAGCGTGGGCTCTCCCTCGCGCGGGAAGACGGCCACGTCATAGCCCTTCATGCACCAGTAGTTCGTCAGATAAACAATGTTGTCGGGAGCGCGGACAACCAGAGCGTCGAGCTCGCGCTGCTTCATCAGCTCGCGGGCGCGGTCGAGCTTCTGCCGGTCGACGGGATAGGGCATAGGAAACGCGGCCCGCGATTGCGGCTTCCGGTTCTTGCCAGCGGCGGGCCGTCACCGTCAGGGAAGGATATCGCAACCGGCGGGCGGCTGCATCAGAAAGCTTCGAGGCGGGGATCCGGGTGTCAGTCGCGCGGTTCCGGATCCAGTCCATAGCGTCCGCGAAAATACAGCAGCGGAGGACCCTCGCCGAGGATGATCTCTTCGACTTCGCCGACAAAGATGCTATGGTCGCCGGCGGAGTGGGTAGCGGCGATGCGGCAATCCAGATTGGCCAGGGCATCGTCCAGCACGAGGATGCCGCGTTGCATCGTGCGGTAGCGGACGCCGAGACGGTAAGCGGCATCGGGGTTGCGCTCGGGGTCGGCGAAGAACTCCGAGAGCGCCTCCTGGCTTTGCTTGAGTATGCTGACCCCAAAGCGGTCGCACTCCCGCAGATGGAGGTACGTTTCCGCGAGATGGTCCACGCAGACCAGCACCAGCGGCGGCTGCAGCGAGACCGAACAGAAGGCGTTGGCGGTCATGCCGTGCACGCCGCCCTCCGGTGTCGCGACGGTGATGATCGTGATACCGGTGGCAAAGCGCCCCAGCGCGGCGCGGAATTCGTCGGGTGTGATGGGCTCGGGCATGGCATGCATTCGCTGCGCAGCCGGATGCAGAGTCAATATACCTGAGCTGCCGGCCGGCGCCTGCAAAACGCCGCGATTTGCGGTAATCTGGGCGACCGCAGGCAATACCGGCCGGAATGAGGCCGTGGGGTCGGAATGTATCCTCGGGCATTCGCCTATCACCGCGCGAGCTCGTATGCGGAGGCCGTCTCGCTGCTGCGCGAGCTGGGTGAGGACGCCCGCTTTCTCGCCGGCGGGCAGAGTCTGATTCCGCTGATGAAGCTTCGCCTCTCCGCCCCGGCTCACCTGGTCGATCTCAACTTCATTCCCGAAGCTTCCTACATCCACCGCAACGGCGGGCTGCGTTTCGGGGCAATGACGCGGCACGCCGAGATTGCGGCGTCCGGCGAGGCCGCGCGCATTGCCATACTCCACGACTGCGCCGCCGGGATCGCCGATCCCCAGGTGCGCAATCTGGGGACCATCGGCGGCTCGATCGCCGAAGCCGATCCGACCGGCGACTGGACGCCGGTGCTGCTGGCCACCGGCGCCACCATCCGAACGCTGGGGCCGGGCGGGGAGCGCGTGATCGACATCGGCGATTTCACCCTCGACGCGTTTACGACGGCGCTGCAGCCGGCCGAGCTGGTCACGGAAATCGTCGTCCCGCTACCGGCGGAGCGCGCCGGCGGAGCGTACATCGCGCTGAAGCGCTGCGCTCCGGTTTACGCCAGCGCCAGTGTCGCCGTGCAACTCACCATGCAGGATGAGCAGACCTGCCAGGGGGCGCGGGTCTGCCTCGGCGTGCTGGGACTGACGGCCAGGCGCGTCAGCGCGGCGGAAGAGGCGCTGGGGGGACAGGCAGTGACGGAGCGGCAGATTGCGAAAGTCCGCGAAGCGGTGATGGAGGTTGCCGAGCCGGTTTCCGACATGCGCGGCTCGGCGGAGTACAAACGCCACGCCGCCGGAGCGCTGGCGCAGCGGGCGGTTGAAGCCGCGCTGAGGCGCGCGCGCGGCGAGCCGGTGGAGGTCACGCATCTTTATGCCTGAGATTCCACGCGTCCGGGTGAGCGCGAAGATCAATGGCAGGCAATGCAGCCGCGAGGTTGAGCCGCGCACCCTGCTGGTGCAGCTACTGCGCGAGGAGCTGAACCTGACCGGCACGCACATCGGCTGCGACACCAGCTACTGCGGCGCCTGCACCGTGCTGCTGAACGGCCGGGCGGTAAAGTCGTGCACCATGTTCGCCTTCCAGGCGGACGGTGCCGAGGTGCTGACGGTGGAAGGCCTGGCCAGGGATGGCGCGCTCGCTCCCGTGCAGCAGGCCTTCAGCGACTGTCATGCGTTTCAATGCGGATACTGCACGCCCGGTCTGCTGATGAGCACGATCGAGCTGCTGCGGGAACACCCGAATCCCACGGAGTCAGCCATTCGCAAGGGCATCGCCGGCAACACCTGCCGCTGCACCGGATATCAGAACATCTTCCGGGCGATCGAGGCGGCCGCCCGCAGCGCAGCGGCTCGAGACCAGGCAGCGGATTCCAGACCGGACAGGAGCTGACGTTGGCCATCCAGTTTTCAGGCGAGTTCACCACGCCCCGCAGTCCGGATGAGGTCTTCGATTTCCTCTCCGATCCCAAACGCTTTGGACCGCTGCTTCCCGACTTCCAGGGCATGAGCATGCAGGACGCGACCCACTTCACCGTCAAGGTGAAGGTGGGGGTGGGCAATATCCGCGGCTCGGCGGAAATCAGGATGGAGCTTGCCGAGGCGGTACGGCCGCTGCGCGCGCAGTACAAAGGACAGGGCAACGCCGTGGGCAGCCAGGTGACGGTAAGCGCGGGCTTCGACCTGCGGCCGCTGCCGGAGAGCACCAGGGTCGTCTGGCAGGGCGAGACCAGCGTCTTCGGCAAGCTGGCGTCGATGGCCGGAGGCATGCTTGAGCCGCTGGGCAGAAAGAACATCGAGAAGCTGATCGCAGGACTGCAGAAGGCGCTGGCTGAACCTGTAGCTGCGTCCTCGCCGCAAGCGGTCGCGCCTCAGATGGAAGCGCCGGCTTCTGCTCCGGCGGAATCTGCGCCACAGCAGGCCCGAGCCTCAGCTCCGGAGGAGGCGAAATTCTCCGCCGGGACTGGAATGCCGCCTTCCGGCCCGGGGGAATCGCCCGGCTCGAGCGCGGCGGATGTCACCTCTTCAACCCCGTCCGAAGGAACCCATGGCGACGACAACGCACAGCCAAACCGCTGACTGGGTCGGGCAGTCCATCCGGCGCAAGGAAGACGCGCGCCTGGTCTGCGGCAGGGGCAAGTTTGTTGACGACATCAAGCTGCTCGGCATGCTGCATCTGGCGTTTGTGCGCTCGCCCTATGCCCATGCGACCGTCAGCGGCGTCGATGCCTCGGAAGCGGAGGCGTTGCCGGGCGTGGTCTGTACCCTGACCGGCCAGGAGATCTCGAAGCTGGTAGATCCTTTCTTCGAGATCGGGCCCGCGCCCAGCAACCGCATCCTGGATTACCCCATGGCCGTGGACCGGGTGCGATATCAGGGCGAGCCGGTTGCCGCCGTAATCGCCGAAACTCCTGCCATCGCCGAAGACGCCGCCGAGCTGGTGCGCGTGGATTACCAGCCGCTGGAAGCCGTCATCGACGGCGAGATCGCAGCTACGGACCGGGCGATTCTGCATCCCGCGATGGGTACCAACGTCGTCTGGCGCGGCGTGTACGAGTACGGCGACGTGGGGAAGGCATTTGCCGAAGCGGCGCACGTCATCCACATTGACCATCTGCACATGCACCGATTCTCCAGCACGCCGCTGGAGAACAATGCGGTCATCGCGCAGTGGGATGAAGGCGATCAGCGCCTCTATTTCTGGAGCAACAATTCCTTTCCGACCATCGGCATCCAGCTGCTGGCGCCGGCGCTGCACCTGCGCATGGACCAGGTGCGGGTGCAGACGCACGACATCGGCGGCAGCTTCGGCATCAAGATCACCAATTATCCGCAGATGGCGGTCTGCGCGCTGGCCTCGCGCAAGGCGAACGGCGCGCCCATCAAGTGGAGCGAGACGCGCTCCGAGCACATGACGGCGAGCGCGCACGGCAACGAGCGCACCTTCCGCGATACGCGGGTGGCGCTGGACAGGGATGGCGTCCTCCTCGCCGTTGAATCCCGGCACATCGACGACTGCGGCGGGTATCCGCGCTATGAGCCGCTGGGGTGCGTCATCTGGTCGCAGGTGACGCCGGCGACCTACCGCCTGAAGAACCTGCGCATCGACTTCACCCAGGTAGTCACGAACAAGTGCCCGGTCGGTCCCAACCGCGGCTACTCACGCCTGCAGCACCTGTGGTTTCTGGAGCGCGTGCTCGACATCTGCGCCCACGCGCTGAACATTCCGCCCGATGAGATGCGCTTGCGCAACTACATCCGGCCAGAGGAGTTTCCCTACACCACGCCCAACGGCTGCATTTACGACTCGGGAAATTATCCGGGCATGCTGAAGCTGGCCAAAGAGCTGATCGGCTGGGAGAGGTGGCAGGCGGAACGCGAAAAGGCGCGGGCGGAGGGCCGCTGGCTGGGAGTCGGCATCGGCACCACGCTGGATTCGGGCACCAACAACTTCGGCCAGTCGCAGATCGTCAACCCGCAGGCGCCGTTTTCCGGCAACTCGCAGGCCGCCAGCGCCAAACTCGACATCTACGGCGAAGTCATCGTCGCCGTCGGCTCGGTGCCGCAGGGCCAGGGGCATGAAACCGTGGTTTCGCAGGTGGTCGCCGACATCCTGAACATCCGGCCGGAGATGGTGAACGTGCGCGTCGGCTTCGACACCGAACGCAACGTTCACACCGGCCACAGCGGCACTTATGCCAGCCAGTTTGCCGTCTCCGGACTTTCGGCGGTGAATGGTGCGGCGCAGTCGCTGAAAGCCGAGATGAAGAAACTTGCGGCCTTCGCGCTGCAGGCGGACGAAGAGGAACTCGAATTCGGCACCGGTACGCAGGGCCCGGAGGTGCGCGTGCGCGGCAGCGGCAAGGCGATCCCGTACATCGGCCTGGCAAACCTGGCCAACGTGAACACCGCCGTCGTTCCCGAAGAGCTGCGCTCCATCACCCTGAACTGCCGCTACACGTGGCGGGCGCCGTTCCATGTGCCCGATGTGCAGAAGAAGTATGGAAACCTGACCTTGACCTATTCGGCGCAGCTCCACATCGCCGTCATTGAGATCGACCGGGACACGTATATACCTAGGATCCTGGATTACGCGGCGGTGGATGATTGCGGAACGGTGATCAATCCCATGATCGTCGAAGGCCAGGTACATGGGGCGACGGCCCATGGCATTGGCGCGGCCCTGATGGAGAACTGCGTCTACGATGAAAACGGCAACATGCTGGCTTCCACCTTCAGCGACTACACGCCCATTACCGCGGTGAACATTCCGCGGGTGAAGTACGGCAACATCCAGACGCCTTCGCCGCACAGCTACAGCGGCGCAAAGGGCATGGGCGAAGGGGGCGGCGCTCCGCTGCACGCCATCAGCGCCGCGCTGCAGGACGCGCTGTGGAGGGAAGGCATCGTCATCGACGACTCGCATAACAGCGCCAGCACGCTGTACGAACTCATACAGAGGAAGCGGGGCGGCGGGCTGAGGGAGAATGTCAGGATCGAACGCGGCGGACCATGAAACGCATCCTTATCACCGGCGCCGGCGCCATCGGCAGCCTGTACGCCGCGCACCTGGCGCGGGTGGCTCAAGTATGGGTGTTCGCGCGCCGTGAAGAACATGCCCGCAGCATCAACGAACGCGGCATTCGCGTCACGGGGCGCAACCAGTTTCACGCGCACCTGAGGGCCGCGACAAATCCGCGCGAGTTGCCGCAATTCGACTTCGGCATCGTCGCCACCAAGGCAAGCCAGACACGGGAAGCCTTCGCCCCGGTGGCGCATCTGTTTCCTTACGGCGCGGTGCTGTCGGCGCAGAACGGCCTTGGCAGTGAAGAGGTGATGGCCGGGCTGATGCCGTCCGGCTATGTGATTCGTGGGACGACGTTCATGAGCGGCACCCGCTTTGCCGACGACCACGTGCATTATGAGCTGGACACGGCAACGTGGATGGGACCGTTCGAGCCCGGCAACACGCCGTTCGCGATGGTGGAAGAACTGGCGGTGCTGATCAATGGTTCCGGACTGAAGGCCGAAGCACTGCACGATGCGCGGCCGGCGCAGTGGTCAAAGCTGATTTTCAACGCCTCGGTCAACGCGGTAGCGGCACTGACCGGACTTCCCCACTCGCCGCATTTCGCGGCTGAGGACGGATTCAGCGAGCTGGGACATCTGCTGCACGATCTCATCGAGGAAGGCAGGAGCGTGGCGGCCGCGCTGGGCATCGAACTGCCTGAGGATCCCTGGACGATGAACTGCATTGGGGCGCGCACTAACCATCCGCCTTCGATGCTTTACGATGTCCGGCATCACGCGCCTACGGAGGTGGAATTTCTGGGTGGCGCCATTGCGCGCGAGGCCCGGCGCGCCGGAGTGCCGGCTCCACTGCATACCGCGCTCTATCGCCTGATCAGGGCGAAAGAGGCGAGCTGGAGCTGGAAGAACGAGAACGTTGCTGAGACGGCGGAGAGCCGGGAGAGATAGGCGGGAGATTCGACGGCGGCATGGCGGGCTCACGGTCCGGCCCGGCAATTGCGGCGCGGCGACGTCGCTTCGCCAATGACGGCAACGCACGCGGTTTCGGCAGATATTGTGCGGTAGATGCAACATGGTCTTCCCGACGACTCCCACGAAGCGACCCGGTGCTGCGCCGGGGCCCGAAGCCCTGGTTGGTCTTCTGCGCGAGGTGCGCCAGGGGCGACCGCTCTCGCGCGAGACGGCCTGCGAATTGCTGCGTTGCGATGAAGCTACGCTCCCCCAGCTGCTTGCCGCCGCGCGTGCCGCGAAGGAAAAGTACCGGCCCGCTATCATCACCTACTCGCGAAAGGTTTTTCTTCCGCTGACCAATCTTTGCCGCGATTACTGCGGCTACTGCACCTTCCGGCGCGACGCCGGGGAAGCCGGCGCCCACACCATGACCGCGGATGAAGTCCTGGCTGTGGCAAGGGAGGGCGAAAAGCTGGGCTGCACCGAGGCACTGTTTTCCCTGGGCGACCGTCCCGAGGCGCGATTTGGGGAAATGCGCGAGACCTTGCGGCGCCTGGGATACCGCAGCACGCTGCATTATCTGGAGGCCATGTGCGAGCTGGTGCTGCGGGAAACGCGCCTGCTGCCGCACGCCAATCCGGGACTGCTCAGCAGCGGCTGGATCGAGCGGCTGCGCGCCAGCAATCCCAGCCTCGGACTGATGCTGGAGAGCACCAGCACGCAGCTCGGGGCGGCGCACCCGCAGGGACGAACTCCCGACAAGGCCCCGGCGCTGCGCCTCAGAACATTGGAAGATGCCGGCCGGCTGGGCGTGCCCTTCACCACCGGAATCCTCATCGGTATCGGGGAGACGCCGGCCGACCGCGTCGATTCGCTGCTGGCGATCCGGCGCCTGCACCAGACGTACGGCCATATCCAGGAGGTGATCATCCAGAACTTCCGCGTGAAGCCGCGCATTCCGATGGCGACGTGGAGGGAGCCGGGGATGGGCGACATGTTGCGGACCTTGGCCGTCGCGCGCCTGCTGCTGCGCGATATGAACATCCAGGCGCCTCCGAATCTAGCGCCCCAGCTCGCGCAAAGAACTCCGCATGTTGCACCCCAGCCCGCGCAAAACCGGCACGCGCCGGAGACCCCGGGAGTACTGGACGGCTACGAGCGGCTGATCGACGGCGGCATCAATGACTGGGGCGGCGTGTCGCCGCTGACGCCGGATTTCATCAATCCCGAAGCGCCATGGCCGCATCTGGCGGATTTGCAGCGCCGCACCGCCGCCGCGGGACAGAAGCTGGTGCAGCGACTGCCGGTCTATCCGGAGTTCGTGGGGGGCGTGGTGGCGCGGGGAGGCAGGCTGGCGGAGCGGCTGCGAGCGGCTGTGGACGACGCGGGTTATGCGAGGACAACGGTGAACCGCAGGGGCTAAAGCCCCGCTTTGTTACAGGACGCTCTTCGGCCCGGCTGAAGCCGGGCCCCTTCAAAGCGGCATAATCTCAGGAACAGATTTCTGATGCGGGACATAGGAACATTTCTGATGCAGGACAAGCGATGATCGTCGTCTTCACCGGCGGGACCGGCGGGACCAAGCTGGTGCAGGGGCTGCAGCAGGTGGTCAGGCCCGGCGAACTGACGGTCGTGGTCAACACCGGCGATGACCTGGAGTGGTGGGGACTGCACGTCTCGCCCGACGTGGACTCGGTGCTGTATGGTCTGGCGAGTGTTCTGAGCCGGGAGCGGGGATGGGGCGTGGAGGGCGACAGCTTCCGCTGCCTGGAACGGATGAAGCAGCTGGAGCAGCCCTCGTGGTTCAGCCTGGGCGATCTGGATCTGGCGACGCATCTGGCGCGCACGGCGATGCTGCGCGCGGGAAAGACATTGAGCCAGGCTACGGCGGAGCTGGCCGCGAAGTTCGGCGCCGGCGCCCGGGTGTTGCCGATGTCGGACGGGCGGGTGAGCACGGTGCTCGACACCGCCCGGGGCAGGCTGAGTTTTCAGGAGTATTTTGTCCGGGAGCGGCATCAGGTAGAAGTGCACGCGGTACGCTTTGAAGGCGCAGGGCGGGCGTGTCCCGCTCCCGGCGTGTTGGCGGCCATCGCGGCGGCGGAGGCGATCATCTTGGCACCCAGCAACCCGGTCACCAGCATCGGCCCGATTCTGGCGGTTCCGGGGATTCGCAATGCCCTGCGGCAAACTGCCGCGCCGGTGCTGGCCGTGAGTCCGATTGTGGGCGCAGACGCGGTCTCCGGCCCGGCGGGAGCGCTGATGCGGATGATGGGCTGGCCCAGCACCGTTGCCGGCGTGGCGAAGGCGTACGAAGATTTTCTCGACGTGCTGGTGGTGGACGGTGCGGATGAGGCCGCGGCGGCGCCGATGCGGGATCGAGGGTTGCGGGTGCTGTGCACGAATATCCTGATGAATTCGATGGACGACAAACGGGCGCTGGCGGCTTTTGTGCTGGAGAGCTGCGCCCCCGCCAGGAGCGCCGGGGCCTGAGATGCGCGGAGTCCTGCTCATTCCGTTCAAAAGCCTGCTGACGGCGAAGCAGCGTCTCGCCGAAGCTCTGGACCAGCAGCATCGTTCGCGGCTGGCCGAGGCGATGCTGCGCGACGTGATGACGGCCGCGGCCGGAGTGATGGACCGCGTGGATGTCGCGCTGGTCACTGGCGACCTGCGCGCCCGCGAGATGGCGCGCGAGTTCGGCTTCCTCGTGATCGAAGACACGCGCAACGAGAGTGAGACGACAGCCATCGAAATGGCAACTGCCTGGTGCGAGGGGCGTGGCTACGACACGACGATTGTGGTGCCGGCGGATGTTCCGCTCGCCATGAGCCATGAGCTGCAGCAGGTGCTCGCTGCCGCTCCCGCCGAAGGCGCGGTGCTGGTTCCCGCGTGGGACCGGCGCGGCAGCAACTGCATTCTGCGCCGGCCGGCAGGCATCATTCCCCTGCGCTTCGGCAACGACAGCTTTTTGCCTCACTGCCAGGCGATGAGGCAGGGCGGCAGGGAGCTGAGGATTCTGGAATTGCCCGGCATCGCGCTGGACATCGATAATCCGCTGGAGCTGGAGATGCTGGTGGAGCGCGAGGGCGATACCAACGCGCAGCGGCTGCTCCGGTCGTGGGGCTTTGGCCGGCCGGGGAGCGCCGCCTGGAAAGCGGCGGTGTGAGCAGACGCCGACAGGCCGGCGGCGCCGTTTACACAGGCGAAATCCGTGCGCTCCCGGTGCTCGGCATGCGCGACGTTTTTGCCGGCGATTCGGTTGCCGATCTGGTGGTGGACACGCTGGCGCTGGGAGGCCTGCGGCTGCACGGGGGCGACGTCCTGGTGGTGAAGCACAAGATTGTTTCCAAAGCCGAGAATCGCCGGGTGGAACTGGATTCCGTAAAGCCCTCGGCCGCGGCCCGGCAGCTTGCCGCGCGAAATGCCGCCGTCGCGCGGCTGATGGAGCTGGCACTACGCGAGGCGAAGCGGGTGGTGCGAAAGAAACACGTTCTCATCACCCAGACCGCGCATGGCCTGGTATGCGCCAACAGCGGCGTCGATGTGTCCAACGTCGATGGCGGGCGCTCGGCGGTGCTGTTGCCCGCCGATGCGGATCGCTCGGCGGCCGGCATTCACCGGCGGCTGAAGAAGAGAACCGGGCTGCACGTGCCGGTGATTATTGCCGACAGCTTCGGGCGTCCGTGGCGGCGGGGTCTGTGCGAAGTGGCCATCGGCGTTGCCGGCATGAAGGTCAGTCACGATTACCGCGGCACGGTTGACGCGTATGGATACACGATGCATGCCACCGAGGAAGCCGTGGCCGACGAACTGGCGTGCGTGGCGGGACTGGTGTGCGGCAAGAATTCACGCATTCCGGCCTGCGTCATCCGCGGTTATCGTTATCAGCGCGGCAATGGAAGCGCCCGGCAGCTGGTGCGGCCGGCGGAAAAAGACCTGTTCCGGTAAGAGGAAGCAATGCAGGGCCTGAGTTGGTGCAACCGGCAGACGCTCCAGGAAGCTACCTGGAAGGATGTGCGGCGGCGCGTCTCGGCCCGGGTGCGCGCGGCGGCGGAAAAGGTGATGGCATCGCTGGACGGAGGCGTTCTCAGCCGCGACGAATGCTTGTTGCTGGCCAACTGCGAAGGCGACGATCTTTTCGGGCTGGTGGTGGCGGCCAACGAGCTCCGCAGGCGCCTGGCGGGCGAGGTCATCAGCTACGTGGTGACCCGCAACATCAACTTCACCAATGTCTGTTTCGTCGGCTGCAAGTTCTGCGCCTTCGGGGTGGGGCCGCACCATGCGACAGCCTATTTCCTTTCGCTGGACGAGATCGCGCAGAAGTGCCGCGAAGCCGAACGCTGGGGCGCCACCGAAGTCTGCATTCAGGGCGGGCTGCCGCGCAACCTGCCGCCGTTCTACTATCGCGACATCCTGCGCGCGGTAAAGGCAGCAACTCCCCGGATGCACGCTCACGCCTTTTCCCCGATGGAGATGGTTTATGGCGTCCAGCTCACCGGCATGCCGCTCCGCGAATACCTGCTGATGCTGAAGGCCAATGGCCTGGATACGCTGCCCGGCACCGCCGCGGAGATTCTCGACGATGGCGTGCGGCAGGTGCTCTCGCGCAACAAGCTGAGCGCGGCGCAGTGGCGCGAGGTGATCGAAACCGCGCATGAATGCGGTATCCGCAGCACCTCAACCATGATGTACGGCCACGCGGAAACCACCGCGCACTGGGTCAACCAGATGCTGCTGTTGCGCGAAATCCAGGCCCGCACCGGCGGCTTCACGGAATTCGTGCCCCTGGGATTCATCCATGACAATACCGTGCTGTTCGCGCAGGGGCTGGCGCGCAGTGGCGGCACGCTGGGGGAGCACATGAAGGTGCATGCGCTGGCGCGAATCATTCTTGCCGGAGCGATCAACCATATCCAGGTTTCGTGGGTGAAGCTGGGCCGCGAACTCTCGCAGCTGGCGCTGCTGGCCGGGGCGGACGACTACGGCGGCACGCTGTTTGAGGAAAATATCTCGCGGCTGGCCGGCGCGACCGCCGGTCAGTACACCTCGGCGGCCGAATTCCAGGAGCGCATCCGCGAACTGGGCCGCCTTCCCGCACAACGCAACACCCTTTACACGCAATACCGCTATCCCACACCGGGGGAGGCCGTCGAAGCTGTGCCGGCAGGTGGCGCCGCATGATCGCCATCGTCGGCGGTACCGGCCCGGAGGGTGCGGGGCTGGCGCTGCGCTGGGCGCGCGCGGGCGAGCCGGTGGTGATCGGCTCGCGCGACGGTGAGCGTGCCCGGGCGGCGGCCGAGCGCATCGCCGAAAAAGCCGGTGCCCTGGGCAGCGTGGAAGGAGTGGAGAACCCGGTCGCCGTGAAGATGTGCGATACGGTGGTGCTCACGGTCCCCTTCGCCGGGCAGGCCGAGCTGCTGAAACAGCTCCGGCCCTCGTTCCGCCAGGGAACCATTCTGATCGATGCGACGGTCCCGCTGGCGGCGGCGGTGGGCGGACGCCCGACGCGGGTGCTGGGAGTGTGGCAGGGATCGGCGGCCGAGCAGGCGCAGGAGATCGTGGGCAGGAACGTCCCGGTAGCGGCGGCGTTTCACAGTCTCCCGTCCGCGGTGCTGGCCAGCGATGGCGACGTGGATTGCGATGTCATCGTGTGCAGCGACGACGATCGCGCGCGCCAGGTCGCCTCCGGACTGGCGATGAAGATCCCGGGGGTGCGGGCCATTGATGGCGGCAAGCTGGAGAATGCCCGCATCGTGGAAGCCATGACCGCACTGCTGATCACGCTCAACCTCCGCTACAAGGTGCACGGAGCGGGATGGCGGGTGACGGGACTGGGAATCTGAAAAGCAGTGGCTAGTGGCCTGTTGCCAGTGGCTAGTGGTCAGTGGCCAGTGGTCAGTGGCGTTAGCGGCTGGCCAGCGCTCCGGCGGTCTCTCCGCCGTCAATCACGTAGACCTGGCCGGTGATGTAAGCCGCATCGTCGGAGGCGAGAAAGGCGAACAGGGCGGCAATTTCTTCCGGGCGGGCGTGGCGGCCGAGAGGAATTTTCCGGTTTACCGCTTCCAGCATTTCATCGGAATACTCGGCGCGCTGCATCGGGGTGAGCACATAGCCGGGAGCGACGGCGTTCACCCGCACTTTGGGAGCCAGTTCCAGCGCCATAGAGCGGGTCAGCTCGATGATGCCGGCCTTGCTGGCGTTGTAGTCGGCGTACCAGGGATGGCCGACCAGGCCGTTGGTGGAGGCGGTGTTCAGAATGACGCCGCCGGCGCGCTCCATCATATAGCGCGCGGCCACCTGCGCAACATGGAAGACGCCGCTCAGGTTGACCGCCAGAATCCTGTCCCACTCCTCGGCGGTGATGTCGATGAAGGGATGGCGGATACTGATGCCGGCGTTATTGATGACGGCGTCCAGCCCGCCCAGGGCAACGATTACATTGCCCAGCGCGTGCTGCACCTGTTTGCGATCGGCGACATCGGCGAGGAAAGTGGCGGCGATTCCGGGCAGCTCGCGCCGGATGCTCTCGCAGGCCTGCGCATCGCGGTCCATAATCGCCACGCGCGCGCCTTCCTCAACAAAACGGGCGGCGGTGGCAGCGCCAATACCGCTGGCCCCGCCGGTAATGACCACCCGCTTTCCGTTCAGGCCGTGCATGCTCCGACCACGATAACAAATCGGGCCGCCACGAACCTGATAAACTTCTGCGCACGTCTTATGGCGCCCTCACCGCAAGCTCCGCGGACCCGCCTCTTCGCCGATCCCGAGGGCAAGTTTGTCCACGACGCGGTACTGGATTCGTGCCGGCAACATGCGGCGAGGGTCGCCATCGTGGACGCCTCTTGCGACCCTCCCCGGCGCATCACCTATGCGGCGTACGGCGAGATGGTGGAACTGGCGGCGCTCGGCCTGGTGGCCGCCGGCATCCGGCCGGGGGAGACGATCGGAATCTTTCTGCCCAATTGCTGGGAGTTCGGTATCGCCTATCACGCGGCCACGCTGGCGGGAGCGGTCCCCACCACCCTCAATCCCACCTTTCGCGACCGCGAGGTCCATTACCAGCTGGAAGAGTCGGAGGCGGTTTTCCTTGTCACCGATGGCTCGCTGCTGTCGCGCATCGACCTGGGCGGCCTGCCGGCGCTCAGGAAGGTTTACACCGTGCGCGCTGCGGGACCGGCCGGTTCCCAGCCCTTCGATTCCCTGTTTGCGCCGGTGGAGGCGCGCCTGCCCTCGCCGGAGCTGGATTCGCGCCTGACGCTCGCGACACTTCCCTTCTCCAGCGGCACCACGGGACTGCCGAAGGGCGTAATGCTTTCGCACTACAATCTGGTGGTCAACGTCTACCAGACCCTGATTCCCGGCGAATGCGGCGCCATCAGCGACCAGGACGTGATGCTCTGCTTCCTGCCGCTGTATCACATCTACGGGCTGACCGTGGGCCTCAACCTGGCGCTCATCCGGGGATGCACGCTGGTGCTGATGCCGCGCTTCGATTGCGAACGCTCGCTGCAGATGATGAGCGCGGAAGACGTTACCGTGGTGCTGTGCGTACCGCCGACCCTGCTGGCGTACAGCCAGGCGGCGGAGCAGGGCAGGTTCCCGCGCGAGCACCGGCTGCGCTGGGTAAAGTCGGGCGGCGCTCCGCTGGCTCCCGAGCTGGCGCGCCGCTTCACCGCCGCCACCGGAATCCGGATTCGCCAGGGCTACGGCATGACCGAGGCCTCGCCGGTGACGCACATGGGTTTCGTGACGGGGCTGCTCTACCGGCCGGAATCGGTGGGGGTGCCGGTGGCGCTGACGGAATGCAGAGTGGTGGATGAACACGGCCATGAGGTGCAGCCCGGCACGACCGGCGAGCTGGTGATGCGCGGACCGCAATTCATGCGCGGGTACTGGAAAGCCCCCGGCGCTACCGATGCGGTGCTGCGCGACGGATGGTACTGGAGCGGCGATATGGTGCGCGTCGACGAGGAAGGCCTGTATTACGTCGTGGATCGCCGCAAGGAGATGATCAAGTACAAGGGATTTTCCATCGCCCCGGCGGAGGTGGAGAGCGTGCTGCTGGAACATCCGGCGGTGAGCGATTGCGGCGTGGTTTCGCGGACCGACCTCGGGGGGGAGGAGATCCCCTGCGCGTTTGTGGTGCTGCGCGAGGGTGAAGCCAGCAACCAGCAGACCGCGGCCATGCTGCAGGCATTTGTGGCCGAGCGGCTGACGCACTACAAAATGCCCCGCGAAGTCTATTTTCTGCGCACTCTGCCCCGCACCGCGTCGGGCAAGATTCTCCGGCGGGAATTGAGGAAACTGGTGTAGCCGCGGAAGGAGCTCTGGTCATGAAGAAGCAGGCAAAGAAAAGCAGGACGGCAACGAAGAAATCGGCAAAGAAGCCCCGGATTGCGCCCCCGGCCGACCGTGGTGCCGCGGTTGCGGCGAAGCGCGCGGGTGCGACAAAGGCGGCCAAAGCGAAAAAGTCCGTTGCTGCGCCCGAGGCCGGCGACAAGCTCACCTTCAACCACGCCATGATCTATGTGAAGGACGTGGCACGGGGCCTGCAGTTCTATCGCGACTGGCTGGGTTTCAAGGTGATTGAAGATTTCCGCCATGAAGGCAAATCGGTCTATGCCCGGCTGCGGGCGCCTGGCGGCGATGGCACCATTGCCCTGCATCAGGCCGGGCCGGGCGCTTCCGTCGCCAGCGACGGGGTGCGGCTCTACTTCGAAATCCGCGAACTGGATGACTTCTGCAACAAGCTGCGCAAGCGGGGCTTCTACCTGACCCAACTGCCGCAGATGATGCCGTGGGGCTGGCGGCACGCCTACCTCAACGACCCCGACGGGCATGAGCTCAGCCTGTATTGGGCGGGCGAGAACCGCATGCAGAAGACGGTGATGAAGGCCGCGCGCAAGGCGGGAACGGGATGATGGTTCCGCTCGCCCTCACCGGCTGACGGGCGCCTGCGGCGCGCCGTCCGTGGTTCCCTCCGCCGCACTCATATTGACCCTTACTTCGCGCACAGCCTAACATTAGCGCGAGCGACACCGAGGTTGGCGGATGCTCGTTGGCGAGACGGTATCCCACTACCACATCGTGGGAAAACTGGGCGGCGGTGGTATGGGGTTGGTCTACGACGCCGAGGATACCCGTCTGGGCCGCCACGTCGCGCTGAAGTTCATTCCCGAGAATCTGGCGAACGACCGCAAGGCGCTGGACCGCTTCATCCGCGAGGCCCGCGCTGCCTCGCAGCTCAATCATCCCGGCATCTGCACCATTTACGACATCCAGGACACCAACGGCCAGCCCTACATCGTGATGGAAAAGCTGGAGGGCGTGAGCCTGAAAGAGCGGCTGCGTGGCGGGCCGATGGAGCTGGACGAGATGCTCGATATCGGCATCCAGGTGGCCGACGCGCTGGCCGCCTGCCACGCCAAAGGGATCATCCATCGCGACATCAAACCGGCCAACATCTTCATCACCAAAAGCGGGCAGGTGAAGATCCTCGATTTCGGTCTGGCCAAACTCTCGCCCGAATTCTGGACCAAGGACTCCCTGCTGTTCGAGGACCCGCTATCGATCGCGGGCGACATCTTCGGCACGGCAGTTTACATGTCGCCGGAGCAGGCGCGCGGCGAGGAGCTGGATGCCCGCAGCGACCTGTTCTCGCTGGGGGTGGTGCTCTACGAGATGGCCACCGGCCACAAGCCGTTCGCCGGACGCAACACCGTGACCACCATCGAGGCCGTGCTGAGCAGCAAGCCGGTGCCGCCGCTCAAGCTGAACCCCAAACTGCCGCCCGATCTGCAGGGCATCCTGGGGCGGGCGATGGAGAAGAACCGGGGCAACCGCTATCCCTCGGCGCTGGCCCTGAAAGCCGACCTGCAGGCGCTGAAGCGGGAAGCGGAGCCGGATCTGACCGCCAGCGGCCGCATCCGGGCGCCCTTCCCCTATCGCATTGCGACCAGCACCTTCCAGACCACCAGCCGCTGGCAGACCTATCTGCTGTTGGCCGTCAGCGCCGTGCTGCTCATGGTGCTGACGCTGGCCGGCATGTGGTGGTTCAAGCAGCGGCCCGGCGCCGAGGGCCTGCCCGCCAAAAACACCATCGCCGTGCTGCCGCTGCAGAACGTAAATGGCGATATCAGCGTGGACTTCCTGCGCTACGCCCTGGCCGACGAAATCGCCAACGTGCTCACCTACAACCGCAGCCTCGACGTTCGCCCCTCTTCGCTGACACGCAAGTATTCGGCCAGCGACGTCGATCCCCAGAAGGTGGGGCGCGCGCTGCATGTGGCCACCGTCCTCACCGGCCACTTCGTCAAGCAGGGCGAGAACCTGCTGGTGACGCTGGAGGCGATCGACACCCGCGACAACCGGCTTTTGTGGCAGACCACCTTTACCGCGCCCGCCCAGGACCTGATCGCGCTGCAGTCCGATATGTCGGCGCAGCTGCGCCAGGGTCTGCTGCCCTCACTCGGGGTGCGGGGCGCGGCCGTGAGCACGGCAACCCGGCCAAAGAACCCCGAAGCTTACGACCTCTATCTGCACGCTCTGGCGCTGCCGCACGATCCGGCGCCCAACAAGGACGCCGTCGTGGTATTGCAGCACGTCGTACAGATGGACCCCAACTACGCTCCGGCATGGGAGGAGCTGGGCCTGCGCGCCTATTACGACGCCACCTATTCCAACGGCGGCGAGACCATGTTCCAGCTCTCCAACCAGGCCTGCGAGCGTGCCATCGCGCTGGATTCCGATCTGACGCTGGCTGCCGGCCAGCTGATTACCAATCGCGTGGAGCGGGGCGAGCTGGGCAAAGCCTACCAGGCGGCACAGGCGCTGGTGCAGCGCCGTCCGGAGAGCGCCCAGGCGCACTTCGTGATGAGCTACGTCTTCCGCTATGCGGGAATGCTGGACGAGGCCACCAACGAATGCAACGCCGCGCTGGCGCTCGATCCCGGCAACTACATCTTCCGCTCCTGCGCGTGGGCGTTCATGGAGCTGGGCAAGACGGCGCGCGCTGCCGACTTCATCAACCTGGATGCCGGCTCGGAATGGGCGGCCTATGTCACCCCGTCGCTGCTGCTGCGCGAGGGCAGAGTTGGCGAAGCCCGCGAGGCGGTACGGCACATGCCGGCGGCGGCCCGCTACCATCGCGACCTGCTGGAGTCCTGCCTGCAGCTGAAGCCGTCGTCGGAGCTGGACCGCATCGCCCACGACTCGGCCACCGCTTTCCCCACCGATCCCGACCCGGAGACCTGGTATTACGAAGGCTCGCTGTTTGCCTACTGCGGGAAAAAGCAGGCGGCGCTGCATCTGCTGCAGAGCGCCATCGAGAACAATTATTGCTCCTACAGCAATCTGCTGACCGATCCCCTGCTGGCCAAGCTGCGCGCCGATCCGGATATCGACAAACTGCTCACCGCCGCGCATGAATGCCAACAGGCGGTGACGGGAGCGGGCGGTTTTGCGGCCCACTAGCCATGCCCGCATACGGATCTCAACCCCGTTCCGCCACCCTTCCAGCCCTCTCTGGTGTAAGCTCTTCCATTTGGAGGTACAGGACTGATGCTTGCCATGGGCAGCCCGGCGCTGCCTGATTCCGCCGCATATCGCACAAAACTGGCCACGCACATTCTCACCGCAATTGCTCTTCTCGCCGCCGGCCTCGCATCAGCCCCATCGGCAGCGGCCCAGCAATACGATCCCTCGCTCTACTCCGGCATGGAGTGGCGCCAGATCGGTCCCTTCCGCGCCGGACGCGTAACCGGCGTGACGGGCGTTCCCGGCCAGCCCGCGATCTACTACATGGGGACCGCCGGAGGAGGCGCGTGGAAGACCACCGACGGCGGCATGGTATGGAAGCCCATCTTCGACCAGCAGCGTGTTGCCTCGATTGGCGCAATTGCCGTCGCCCCGTCCAATACCAACATCGTCTATATCGGCACCGGCGATGTCAGTAATGTGGGCGGCGCGGTCAATCAGGGCAACGGCATGTGGAAGTCCACCGACGCGGGCGCGACGTGGCAACACATCGGCCTGGAAGATTCGCGTCACATCGGCACCGTGTGGGTCGATCCGCAGAACACGGATATCGTGTTCGTTGCCGCCCTGGGACACACCTACGCGCCCAACGCGGAGCGCGGCATCTTCAAAACGACGGATGGCGGCAAAACCTGGCGCAAGGTGCTCTACAAGGATGAGACGACCGGCGCCATCGATGTGGCCTTCGCTCCCGACAATCCGCAGATTGGTTTCGCCACGCTGTGGTATCACTACGTCAAACCCGACACGCCGTTTGCCGGCCTGATGGGCATGGGCGGCGCCGGAATCTACAGGACCGCCGACGGCGGCGACACCTGGACCGAGGTGAAGATTCCGCAACTGGCGAACGCGCATCTGGGACGAATTGGCGTCGTGGTCGCTCCCGGCGGGCAACGCGTCTTCGCCATCGTTTCGGAGAGAAGAGAAGGCGGACTGTACCGCTCCGATGACGGCGGCGCTACCTGGAGGCGCATCACCGAAGACCGGCGCATTCAGGGCAACGGCTATTTCAGCAAGGTCTTTCTCGATCCCCACAACTCCGACATCGTCTACGTCGCGCAGACTTCGCTCTACCGCTCCACCGACGGCGGCGTCACCTTCGAGTCGTACAAAGGCGCGCCCGGCGGCGACGACAATCACGCGCTGTGGATCGATCCCACCAACTCCAGCTACATGATTATGGGCAGCGACCAGGGCGCCACCGTCAGCATGGATGGCGGCAGGAGCTGGAGCTCGTGGTACAACCAGCCGACCGGGCAGTTCTATCACCTCTCCACTGACAATCGCTGGCCGTACTGGATTTACGCTACGCAGCAGGACAGCGGCGCAGTGGCGACGCTCAGCCGCGGCGATTACGGCGCCATCACCATGCTGGATTGGGACCCCATCGGCGGCTACGAATTCGGCTACATCCTGCCCAGCCCGCTCGATCCGAACATCGTCTATTGCGGGGGCGAGGCACGCGGGCTGTGGCGCATCGATCGCAGCAACCGGCAGGTGGAGGTGGTCTCGCCCAATGTGAGCCGCGATGGCGACTATCGCACCGCGCGAGATGTTCCCCTCGCGTTCTCGCCGCAGGACCAACATGTGCTGTACGAGGGCACGCAGTTCCTGCTGCAGACGCGCGACGAGGGCAAGACGTGGAAGACGATCAGTCCGGACCTGACCGTGCGTCCGGGGGAGCCGGCGCCGCCATCTGCAGAACAGGAAGAGAGCAAGCCGGAAGCGGCGAAGAGCGAAGAGCAGAAGACCAAAGAGGCCGAGAACAAGAAGCCGAAGTCGCAGGAGGAGCAGGAGACTATGCGACCACCCGACCGTCGCGCGGTTACGACCATTGCGCCGTCGGGTCTGAAGGCTGGCCTCATTTGGGTAGGCACCAACAACGGTCTCGTCCAGCTCACCACCGACGGCGGCGGCAATTGGCAGAACGTCTCGCCGCCCGGGCTGCAGAAGTTTGCTGAAATCACCATGGTCGAGCCCTCGCATTTCGATCCTGCGGTCGCTTATGTTTCCGTCGACAATCACCTCGCTAACGACTTCAAGCCGCACATGTTCCGCACGAAAGACTATGGCAAGAGCTGGCAGGAAGTGGTGGCGGGCATTCCGGACTTCAGCTTTGTCAAAGTGGTGCGCGAAGACCCGAAGCGGAGAGGTCTGCTCTACGCCGGAACGGAAACCGGTCCATTCGTCTCGTTTGACGACGGCGATCGCTGGGGCAGCCTGCAGCAGAACATGCCCACGGTTTCCGTGCGCGACATGGTGGTGCATGGCGACGATCTGGTGGCCGCCACCTACGGGCGCTCCTTCTGGATTCTCGACGACCTGACGCCGCTGCGGCAGATCAACGAGCAGGTGGCGCGCTCGCACGTGCATCTCTTCCAGCCGGCAACGGCCATCCGCCTGCGCAATAACATGAATCAGGACACGCCCCTGCCGCCGGAGATGCCGGCCGGCGACAATCCGCCGACGGGAGCCATTATCGATTACTACTTCAGGTCGGCTCCGTCGGGCGATGTGACCCTCGCCATCTACGACCAGAAGGGAGACCTTGTCCGCCAGCTATCGAGCCGGCCCGAGGCGATGCGCTCGGAGGAGCCGCCGCCGGTTCCCAGCTACTGGCTCTACCATCCGACGCCGCTGCCCAGGAACGCGGGCCTGAATCGCTACGTGTGGGACCTGCGCTATCCCGCCCCCGATGCCATTCAGCACACCTATCCGATCTCCGCGCTGTACGAGCGCACGCATGCCGAGCCGCAGGGACCGTTCGTGGTTCCCGGCACGTATGAGGCGCGGCTCACCGTGGATGGCAAAACCTACCGGCAGCCGCTCACGGTCGAGATGGACCCGCGCGTGAAGGTCACTCCGGCAGCGCTTGAGCAGCAGCTCGGGTTCAGCCGGAAGATCGACGGCCTGGTGTCTCTGAGCTACGCGTATCACGAGCAGGCCGCGAAGCTGCTGGCCGAAGTCGCCGACCGCCAGACGGCGCTACAAAAAAGCGAGGCGACGAAGGGCGCTTCCCAGGCGCTGAACGACTTCGACGCAAAGGCGCGCAAGATCCAGGGCGAGCAGCAACGCGGATTTCAGATGCCCGGCAAGCCGAAGCCGACGCTTACGCTGATGAATTCCGAGCTTGCCTACCTTTCCGAAGCGGTGGGACAGGCTGACGCCGCTCCCACCGATGCCATGCACACCGCCTTTCACGATTATTGCCATGACCTGACCAAGCTGGCGCAGCAGTGGTCGGAGCTGATGAGCCAGGATTTGCCGAAGGTGAACTCCCAGCTCGGCGAGCAGCACCTGCAGCCGCTGACGGAGGTGACGCTAACTCCCGCAGTGCCGGCATGCGGACAGTGAGCGGGTGGCTAAAGCTGCCGGAATGCACAATCCGTCCGGATGGGTCCGAGGGGCTAGTGGTGTCCCGGCTCCTTTTCCTGGCTTCGCCACCAGGTCAACGTCCAGGAGGAGCACCAGTTGCTGCGGAATTGACGACCAGCAGCCAACCACTGCCGCCACGCACCGTTGCCTGTTTGCCGGACTGAAGCGTTACCTGTCCCTGCGGTGGATCGCTTCCGTCATCGGCGATCCTGAGATCGTCGAAGCCATAGGTGCCGCATGCCGTCGTGGAGAAGGATCCAAAGCGCCTGCTCCTGGCCGTTATCCTCCGCGGCGGGACAATTGTCGGCTGCTGAGGTTAACTTCGGGCTGCCCAGGAATCATTCGTGCAGTTTGGCGTAGGAACTGCGATACGATGCCACTAATCTCGCCACAACCATTGCGATATAGAAGATGCCGACGATACCTTCAAATGCCGCCACCATGCGAACGTAGGGATTAACGGGCGCGATTCCTCCATATCCGAGGCTGCTAATCGTCACCATGCTGAAATACAGCAGAGTACTGATCCCGTATGGAGGGATGACCTGATTGAACGGCTTCTCGAGAGTCTGGTTGAGGATCCAATACAGCTGCGCAAAAGTAATTGCAATCAACAGGTAAGCGATAAAGGCTTCCGCGATGGCTGTTCCCGGAGCGCGGAGCACAAGGTGGGCCCGCTCGAAGATTCCCCACAGGAGAGCGCAGGAAAGCGCGAGACCGGCAACAGGAGCCAACCGTGCTTCGCGATGGGTTCGCTGAAGCAGAGAATGTAGCCGTCCGGATCCTCTACATAAAAATCGAGGCATGCCCACGGTTCTTCCTGCAGCGGCTGGAGCACCCGAGCCCCACGCATTTTCAGTTCGTCGAACAGCCCCCGAATGCCCGCTACGGCAATGTACGCATCCAGGTGTTCGTTTTGCTTGCGGTGTTCTCTGTCGGCCGGCAATTTCGGAGCACACTTGAGATGGACCGCGAAGCCATCCCGCGTGACCGCCGCATAGAACGACTGATAGTTGAAATCCAGCTCGAAGCCGAGCCTGTCACGGTAGTACGCAATGGCACGGTCAAGATCGTCGACGAGAAATTGCGGAGCTATCCCGGTGAGGCGCGTAGCCGGCTGACTTGCCACTGTGGACGTCCCATTCCTCAATTCGATAATTGGAGATATCGTAACCCATCCGGCGCTGACCGAATCACTTACCAAATGGGATGTTACGACAGCTACCGTCCCGAAAAGCCTGAGGGTTGCTCATTCATTGACTTGCCCCACCCCTGGTCCTAACATTGCACCCCAATGATCGGCCAGACCATCTCCCATTACCGCATCGTGGCCAAGCTGGGCGGCGGCGGTATGGGTGTGGTGTATAAGGCCGAGGATACGCGGCTGCATCGCTTTGTTGCGCTCAAGTTCCTGCCTGATGACGTGGCCCGCAGTCCCCAGGCACTGGCCCGTTTCCGGCGCGAGGCGCAGGCCGCGTCAGCCCTTAATCATCCAAACATCTGCACCATCCACGACATCGGCGAGGAAGACGGACGCGCCTTCATGGTGATGGAGTTTCTCGACGGAGTAACGCTGAAGCACCGCATTGCGGGACAGCCGCTCGAAACCGATCTGATTCTGGACCTTGGAACCGAGATTGCTGACGCCCTCGACGCAGCCCACGCCGAAGGCATCATTCACCGCGACATCAAGCCGGCCAACATCTTTGTTACCCGGCGCGGACACACCAGGATTCTCGACTTTGGTCTCGCGAAGGTGACGACCAAAGCCGCCGGCGCCAGCGGCCAATCCGAAACCGAACTGGTGTCCTCCGACCCCGACCACCTTACCAGTCCCGGCGCAATGCTGGGCACGGTGGCGTACATGTCGCCCGAGCAGGTGAAGGCCCGCAACCTGGACGCGCGCACCGACCTGTTCTCCTTCGGTGCAGTGCTGTACGAGATGGCCACGGGCCGCATGCCGTTCGAGGGTGAAAGCTCAGGAGACATTTGCGGCGCTATCATCCGTGACCAGCCGCCGCCGCCTTCGCAGTTAAATCAGGCGGTCTCCCCGGGATTGGAAGCGGTGATCGGCAAGGCTCTGGAGAAGGACCGTAACCTGCGCTATCAGCATGCGTCGGAGATGCGGACCGACCTGCAGCGCCTGAAGCGGGATGAAAGCGGGCGGTTTTCGGCAGCAGGTTCAGCTTCCTCGAGGGCGGCAAGCTCGGGCGCAGTAGCGGCGGGGCCGGGTGGGGTTTGGGCCTCTGCTTCGGGAACGTCGAAGACCGTCGCTACGCCCTCCGGTCAACGGGAATCGGTTGCGCCAAAGAAAAAGCTCTGGCCGGTGCTGGCTGCAACGGCAGTTATGTTCATCGCCGCTGCTGCCGGCGGAGTTTTCTACTACTACCGCTTGCATCATGCTCCGAAGCTGACCGGGAAAGACACCATTGTCATCGCCGATTTCGAAAACCGTACCGGCGATGCGGTGTTCGACTACACGCTGAAGACGGCGCTGACGGTAGCCCTGACCCAGTCGCCATTTCTGAACGTGCTCTCCGACAACCAGGTCGCGCAGACATTGAAGCTGATGACGCGCCCGGTCAGCACCCGGCTGACCCCCGAGATGGCGCGCGAGCTTTGCGAGCGGGCGAACAGCAAGGCGTACATCGCCGGTTCGATTGCCAGCCTGGGGAACCAGTATGTGATGGAGCTGAAGGCCGTCAACTGCCGAAGCGGAGATACGCTGGCCGAGGAACAGGTGACGGCCGACGGTAAGGAGAAGGTGCTGAAAGCACTGGGCGATGCCGCGGTGAAACTGCGCGGCAATTTGGGCGAGTCGCTGGCGTCGGTGCAGAAGTTCGACGTTCCGCTATATCAGGCGACGACTTCGTCGCTCGAGGCCCTACAAGCGTACAGCCTTGGTGGCAAAGCCGACAGCGAGATGGGGCCTGAAGCGGAACTGCCTTATGCACAGCGTGCGATCCAACTGGACCCAAACTTCGCCATGGGATATCACGCCGTGGGGGCTGACTACCAATCGTTGGGCGAGTTGGGGCGCGCCAGCGAGTACCTGACGAAGGCTTTTGAGTTGAGGGAGCATGCCAGCGAGCGGGAGAGGTTGCTCATCGCGGCTTACTACTACCACTTCGTTACCGGAGAACTGGACAAGGCGGCTCAAACCTACCTGCAGACGATTGGGTGGTATGCGCGCGACGGCGGTGCTTACGGGAACCTGGGACTGGTTTACGCTTCACAAGGAAACTATGAAAAGGCTCTGGAACTCGCCCTGCAACAGCTGCAAATGACACCCGACGACGTGCCGACCTATGAGAACGTTATCAACTACCTGCTTGCCCTACAGCGCTTCGACGAAGCGCACAAAACCATACAGGAAGCGCAGGCGCGAAAGTTGGACGACTTTGTTCAACATAATGCGCTTTACGCTTTGGGCTTTCTGGCCGGGGATTTGCACGCCATGGCAGAACAGCAGCAGTGGTTTGCGGCGAATCCCGGGGTAGAGAATTTCCAGCTTTCGCTGTCCTCCGACACCGAAGCCTACGCCGGCCGTTTGGCTAAAGCGCGCGAGCTGTCCAGGCGCTCCGGGGATTCTGCCATTCGGGCCGATAGTAAGGAATCCGGTGCAATCTGGTGGGAGAACTCGGCCCTGCGTGAGGCTGCTTTCGGCAACCTGTCCGAAGCGCGTCGGGCAGCGGGTGCGGGGCTCAAGCTTTATTCCGCCAGTCAGGGCGTGCAGGTCGAAGCCGCGCTGGCCTATGCCATGACGAACGACACGGCCCGGGCACAGGCGATGGCCGGGGACCTGAGCAGGCGCTACCCGCTCGACACTCAGCTGCAGTCGCTGTGGCTGCCCGCCATCAGGGCCCAACTGGCACTGAGCCGCAACCAGCCGACTGAGGCCATAGATCAACTGCAGCCTGCTCTGCCGATGGTCGAGTACGGCCAGATTCTGTTCCTTGCCAATCTTTCCTGTTTGTATCCCACCTACATCCGCGGGCAGGCATACCTGGCCAGGGGACAGGGCAAGGAAGCCGCCGCCGAGTTCCAAAAGATCCTCGACCACGGCGGCATTGTCTGGAACTGCTGGACGGGGGCGCTGGCGCGACTAGGTGTGGCGCGTGCGAGTGCGTTGCAGGCGGAGAACTCAACCGGTGCCGGCGCCGACGCCGCACGCACTCGCGCCTTAGCCGCCTACAGAGACTTTCTCACGCTCTGGAAAGATGCCGACCCCGATATTGCCATCTATAAGCAGGCGAAAGCCGAGTACGCGAAGCTGCAGTAACTGGGAGAGCGATACTTTTCAGGGATTGGTTGTTTCGGTGCCTTTGGTCACCTGTTGTAGTCAGAGATTTTTTCGACAGCTAACAGTGACATAACTCGCACGTCGGGCACGACCCCTGGCGTGCCGATCCGCCGCCGCTCGCACCGCGCCGCCACGACCTTTAGCTCCCGTCAGCAAGAAAATCCCCACCCATGCGCTGGTAGATTGGGTGGGGAGTTGTGGAAGGCAGCAGGGTTCCATTCGCCACGCCCGCTAGTTGCCGCCTCCATTACAGGAAACGTTGCCCGCCGGATGGCTAGCGATTTTGTTCATGCAATTGAACCGGCGCTGAATGTCGCCAAAGGTATTGGTTTGTCCTGTGTTCACCGGGTCCTGCACCAGCTCTGAGCTCGCCGAGTTCAGGGGATAGACGCACGGGTCTTGCGACCCGCCGCATCCCGGCGAAAGAGCCGGGCACGGAGCTGTCAGAGTCACGCCCCCGTTATTGCAGCCCACCAGAAAGCCGGAGAGCGCAGACGGTTGATCGCCGCTGCCCGTAGCTGCCCGATTGGCCACCTGCTGGAATCCGGTCTGTGTCTCGGTGCCGTGGCAGCCATTGCAGGTACCATCAATTCCTCCCACCGTGGTATCGGTCAGTTGCGGCGAGGCGGCAAAAATGACTCTGGTATCGGGGTCAACGCCCGCCATGGAAGGGGAACTGTTCCAGAACACCGGCACATTGAGGGCGGAAACGGCCTGCGCGCCGGACGGAACCGTGAAGGTTCCGTTTTGAATGTCGCTCTGGTGGCCCACGATCAAAGCCTCAACCTCACTCGTGATGGTGCTGCACGCGGGCGTCTGATTGGAGTTGGTGCAGAACGTCGAGCCCCCGGGCGGCTGGCCGTAATCAAAGCTCAGGTCCGGAGTCTGGGTTAGAGCCGTTTCTACCAGCAGAACCGGATTGCCAGACGATCCAAATTCCCACTGTCGCATCTCCCAAATCTGATTTCCGCTACCTGCCAGCTCGACCTCGTTCGTTCTAATCGCAGCCAGAGCGCTTCCATTGGGGGCGTTGGGACCTCCCGCTCCCATCGTGACTACCTGACTGACTATGCTGTTCAGGTCATAGTTGAAGTAACCCGGTTGGTCACCCTGCGCGCACGTCGTCGTGATACCGTTGGGGCAGTCATTCGACAGGTTCGCCCACTGCCTCGCCCAGTTTTGCGCCGTGATGCCGCTGGGAACGTTGTACTCGAGGATGATGTTGAAGTTCTGGTTCCCCGAGTTTTGACAGAAGTTACCGGTACCGGCACCGCCACCGCTGTCATTCGTGGGATTCATCGTGACCCCGAATACAAACCGCAACATGCCGGCGTGGTCAGCCATGCCATTCTGCCCGACGTCGATGCGGTTCACAATCGCGTTCAAATGCACCGGAGAGTCGTTCAGCGACAGGCAGAATGTCTGATGACTGAAAGGGTTGGTGCACATGTTACGGCCGTCGTGGTCCTTGGGCCAGTAGTCGAAGAAGTCCTTCGCGGACGGTCGAGGTTGGGCGGTAAAGTTGCCGATCGTCACGCCTCCAGGCCGGCCAAGATCGGCCAGAACATCCATCCACAACTGCTCCGCCGGTTGAGGATTGTCCGTGGGCCTAAGTCCTGCGATGGCCAACATCAGCTCGTTGAAGGTCCATGCTCCAGTCTGGGCTCCGCCGATACATGGATCCCAGGTCAGGGTCTGGTCTTCCACGACGGGTATGGCCTCGACCAGCAGCGAGTGATCGGGAAGAATCGTGGTACCGCTGAGGATCTGTACCGGCCGATGCAGCGCGGCGCGTTCCGAGGCGCTGAGCATCTGCGGAACGTCTGCCTTGCGTAGCGCGGCCTCGACCAGACGGGCGGAAGGTTGACTCTCCACTCGGCTGGCGTACTGAGTGTGACGCAACGGTTTGTGGTTGGCCGGCGTACTCGCCATGCGGAAGGTGATGGTCATGACTACTGCGGCCAGTAGCCAGATCAGCAAACTGCCGAGTCTGCACGATTTCATTTTTCTGCTCCTTTGTGCGCGCGCCATCGGCGCGGCTGGGCGTTGAAGCAAACTGTGAAAGGTGCCTGAATCTGACTGGGATCGGCCGACTGGGGGGAACTTACACCGTTGGGAATCTTGCGGCGAATACTATACACCTGACGGCCCGCCGCAGGAGCGGTTTCGCCTGTGAATATCCCAGCATTTTTTCGTGACGATTCGAACAACGATATGGGGCGGAAGTGCTATATGTCGGCCGCAACCTGACTGACGGTGTCCCGGTCCAGAAACGATGGCACTTTCTGGCCTGGCCAGCGCAACAGCCATCAAGTTGGCAAATTGGACCTTTGCACGATTACGGGGTGCGCTCTGGCAGGTTACTTTTGGTGAGGCGATGTATCGCTGATGATCGGAACGCGACAGCACGGCAGTAGAATATGGCAGGGACCTGGTGCAGGATATGGCTGGAAGTCGTAGCCTGACGTTTCTCTGGAAGGAGTAACGGCAATGAAATTCCTGGGACGGAGTCTGGTGGTGGCGACCGCAGGGCTGCTGTTGATTCCACTGGCTTTTGCGCAACGCACCGCCGATCAGCAATTCATGAGCGAGGCGGCTCAGGACGGCATGCTGAAAATCCAGTTGGCCTATCTGGCACTGCAAAACGCGCAAAACCCGCAGGTGAAATCGTTCGCCCAGCAGACGTTGAGCGACTATGCCAACTCGCAGAATGATCTAATATTCGTTGCCAATCAGGAGTTTGTGCTGCTGCCCGGGGAGCTCGATGCCAGGAACCGGGACACGGTCGAAGCGCTCTCGCAACTGCACGGCGCCGCGTTCGACAAAGCCTACATCAAGGCGATGCTGACCGACCATCAGACCAGGTTCAAACAGGAAGCGGCGAAAGTGGGTAGCCGAGCCATAACCGATTGGGCGAACAAGACGCTGCCCACGTTTCAAAGCGAACTGAAAGAGGCGCAAAAGGTCGCACCCGTGGTTGGCATTCAGTCGACGCCGGCGGGCAAGCAGCAACCGGTTCGCAGCGGCGGCCAGCCGAGCGGCGGCCAGCCGAGCAGCGGCCAGCCCGGCAGCAAAAAGCTGCCGCAGGACCAATACTGAAGTAACCGCCCGTCCTAAACGCTGCCCTTTCAGTTGCCGATCGTCAGCCGTGGCATTAGGGTATGATTGCACTCCACGCCATCCGCAAAAACTAGCATTTGCGGCATCTGTGAGGGGAGAGTTCTGTGGTCACTGGAAGCGCAGCCGTAGCTGCTCGTATTGGGAAAGAAGCACGTACTGCCAACCAGCTCAGGAGCTTCCTGGGCCGGTACTTCTATTTCTGCATGTCGCTGGTGATGGCCGCACTGGTAGTGTGGGGTTTCAGCCATACCGTCGGCGCCAGCCTCTTCCATGCCAAACCGCCAAGGCCGCTGCTTTTGTGGATACACGGCGCCGCCTTTTCGACGTGGATCGTCTTCTTCATCGCACAGTCGGCTTTGGTGCGTGTGCGGAAGGTTAGCGTGCACCGCTTTCTCGGCTGGTTCGGAACCGGGCTGGCCACGGTGATGGTTGCCCTGGGCTGCACGATCACGGTGGTTATGACCCGCTTCGATAGCATCGTGCTCCATCAAAAGGACGTGGATTCCTTCGTCTCGATTCCGTTCTCCGACATGATCGTCTTCGGGACGTGCATGGCACTGGCAATTTATTGGAGAAAGAAGCCGGAATTTCACCGGCGCCTTGTCTTCGTCGCAACCTGCGCGCTTATGGATGCCGCCATTGGCCGATTCGACTTCTGGTACAACCACAGCATCTTCTATCTCGGCTTGGACCTTCTGATCGTGTCGGGCATGGTGCGCGATTGGGTAGTAGATAGGCGTGTCCACAAGGTGTATCTCTGCGCGCTGCCCCTGATGATGGTTGTGGAGAGCCTTGCAATATACACGTGGCGGATCAATCCGGCATGGTGGCATGGCATCACCCACGCGATCCTGGGATTGTGAAAGCGGCAAAAACCTGACACTGCCGGCATTGTCAGAGAGGCGATTTTTCACTGCCGTCAACATTTATCTGTTGCTGGGGATGCTCTGGGCGTCGATTTATTGTGCGATGGATGTTTTTATCCGTCCTGGCAGGCAGGTTCGAGCGCAAGCTTTCAGATTAGAAGCCATCTCATAATGAACCATGCGCCGCAACCGTGGTTCCCCTCAGGGGCTAAAGCCCGGATTTCCCACGGCTCCAGACGGCACGGCTGAAGCCGTGCCCCTTCAAAGCCCGATTTATGAGATGACTCCTGGTTACGAAATGGACATTGCTGAGGCGAACAGGGGACAGCCCAGGTTTGGCCTGATATGCCCGCGTGCAATCCGCGGGTGGCCGGGTCTGGCGGTGTTCGAGACCCGGAGAAGTTCAGCGCCGCACGAAGAGGGTCGCGATAGGGTCTTTGTAGACCTTGTCGAAGCGCGGGTCCTCTTCCAGGCGGCGAACCAGCTCATCGCGAGTGCGCAACAGCACCACTCCCGATTCGTTCAGGTAAGCATCGTCACGCCAGCCGGCCTCGCCCAGCTCGGTCTGGAAGAATCGGCTGACCGTCGCGTCGCCGTAAAGGTCGGTACGGCCGTCGATGCCCACCGGATACTGCGGCAGGTACCAGATCAGAAAGCCTCCCCAATCGAAGATGCTCCACAGCGGGCCGGGAGGAGAATTCTGCCGCAGGAAATTCGCGGCGTCGACCGGGAAGTGATGGCGCATCGCGCGTTCGAGACCGCGCTGGCTGAAGTCAACTCCGGTCGCGCCAACGACGGCGATCAGCGCAACGGCAGCAAAGACGCCGCCAAGCTGTCGCACTGTCTCGCGGGAGCCGGCTTCGTCGCGCCGGAAGAGAGTGCCGGCGATACATGCCGCTGCCGCGATGCACTGAAACCACGCGTCGCGCGTGGTGCGAAAGGCAACCGCAGTTGTCAGCACCAGCAGTGACAGCCTGAACAGATCGATCTTTTTCTGCCATCCGACGGCCAGAAAGGCGACGCATGCCAGCAGCAGTTGCGCATAACTGCTGTACGTTCCCAGGCCGAACGGTTGTAGCTCGAACACCATGGAGTACGGCACCCTGGCCTGTGAATATTTCCAGATGACTGCGTACAGATGCCAGGAATAGGGTCCGATCAGCGTTGCCAGAACACAGAGCGCAAAGACGATCGCCATCTGTTGAGCGGGAAGAAGCCGCGGAAGAATGTAGCCGGGCAGAATGTGAAGCCGCCCGGCAAGCTGCTGCGCGATGATTACAGCCAGCAGCAGTCCCACAACAACCAGGCCATAGATGAACTGAATGTGCAGATTGGCCCAGAACAGAAATACAATCGGCAACCAGTAGAGCTTCCGTACCGAAGCCGTGCGATCCGCTTCCAGCACCAGCGCCAGCACAACACAAAACAGC
>DATJAI010000109.1:0-30495 GCA_035516415.1 Binatia bacterium
CTTTGGAGAGACCTACAACGGCGCTCCCGGCAACGATCCCTCCTTCACCGGGCAGAACCAGGACACGGCCACTGGGTTGTACGACTTCCTGTTCCGCGAGCTGAGTCCGGTGCAGGGCCGCTGGCTGGTGCCCGATCCTGCAGGGCTGGCGGCGGTGGACCTCACCAATCCCCAGACCTGGAACAGATATGCCTACGTGATGAACAATCCCCTGAACTATGTCGATCCGCTCGGACTGTATTGCGCAATCGATCCAGAAACCGGGGGGCTTTTCCATGGCTGTAACCAGGGTGCCGGATTTGGGGGTTATGACACCACAGTCTGGGGTGCGCCTACTGCCTACTGCTGTTCGTTTTATGGTGCTCCGGAGGGAATTCCAGACGGGCTCGTGATAACAGTCATTTTCCCATTCGCTAATTTGCAGGGGCCTGAGGATGGAGGTGACACAGGTACCCCCATCTATTGCAACCCGGATGTGATCAAGGCGATGACTTCCTCTTGGACCCAGACTGGCAACGGTACCACCCCAGGGAAGGAGGCCGGATTTGTCCTGAATGGAACACCCTCGAATTACAACATCGTTCCCCAGAAGCCTAATGGATACAATTCATTGTTGCTGACCATAATGCCTGGAATTTCCTTCGCTCTTTTTCACGTGCATCCGGTAGGAGGCGGAGCATTCCCGTCTACTCCTCAGAACACCTCAGGCGAGCCTGGCGGGGGGGACACGACCATTGCGAACAAATATTTCTTAGACGTCTATGTCATGTCCAGTCAAGGCCTGACAATGTACAACTGGAGAACTGGCCAGACCTCCGGGTTTCTTCGTAAAGGAACTACTTTTACCAAGCCGTGCTCATCGGTCAAAAAGTAAGGACTTCATCAATGAAAATCCTTAAGCATTTGCGATTGCCCTCTATCCTGCTTCTTTACGTCGCCGTGATCCTCAGCGCGGGCGCATCGGCCCAACAACGGATTTTGAAGGGAGATGAATACTCTGAACTCCTGAATATAGTGTTTTCCCCCGAAAAATACATTGGTCCTACGGTGCAGGCAGCGATCATTTTGAGATATGCGCCCAGTACGACGCCGGAATCGGAACTTGTATTTATCTGTGAGGGCAGTCAAAGCCGGGTTATCGAGATTAGACCGCAACACGGGAGCATATTTAATGAAGCAAATCAGCTGTTGAAGATGGATCCCAATGCTGCATCAGACATCCCAAAGCTGGCAGACCGCGTTGCGGTAGTCGCATCCAAAAGGGGGCTGCAGGAACCGAAGTGTGAGCAGATGTACGGGGACATGTTGAGGAGCGTTAGCGGTTCTCTAACCGTTCTCAGGGAAGAATACAAGATCAGACAAAAAACGAATGAAGTGACGATCCCTATGGACGGTACAACTTATACGCTCATACTGTTGCAAGGCCTTCAAAGGCTCGAAATGAACTTTTATGACACCGAACTTGGCAAGTCTAAGCAGCGGATCCCCTTGACAACATGGATGGCATCAGTACGAGGAGAAATCGACAACAATCGGTTTTAGGTTTGCACCGGGCCAGATTCCACATCCTAGTTAGGACGTGTTTGCGACGGAGTAATCGAGGGCACGCGATAGAGGAACGAGAGCGAATCGAGAGAGAGAGACACGTCACCCCAGCTTGGGAACCGCGCAGCAACCTGGGGTTGCTGGGGGTGAACCTGTTGAAACGAGAGCCTGCTAGCTGAAAATCCCGCCTGATTCGGCTGCCGCCCGGCAGCCGGCAAGTTAACCGCCGTAAACCTGTTGATTCCTTTCGCCGAATAGCTCACCATAGGAGGAACTTTGGTCCAGCAGTGAGGTAGTTCCCCTGGTGCAGTTCCTTCCCTGGTTGTGGTCTGTAGTCGCTGTCGTCGTGGTTTCCTCCCTTGGCGGTGATCGATGGTGAAGCCGCCGCTCCGAACAAAAACCGTGGGCACAAAACTGAGCGAGCCGGAGTTCGCACAGTTGGAGGCAGCGGCGCGCGAGCGCGGGCTGACCTTGAGCGAGTGGTGCCGTCAGGTCCTGCTGGCCAGCGGGAACGGGCACGTGTCGAAAGCCGCCGAAGCCAATACAGACAGCGGAGCTGGCCAGCAGGCGCTAATGGCCGAGCTGGTGGCGCTGCGCACGATCCTGCTGAACGTTCTCTACAAGCAGGCCCACGGCGAGACGCTGACGGCGGAAGAGATGCAGCGGCTGATCGAGCGGGCCGATGCTGACAAACTGAAGAA
Source organism: Binatia bacterium (assembly GCA_035516415.1). Classification (GTDB taxonomy): domain Bacteria; phylum Acidobacteriota; class Terriglobia; order Terriglobales; family Acidobacteriaceae; genus Bog-257. Next base: position 2,247 of record DATJAI010000109.1, read on the forward strand.
GGCGCAGGCGCGGCTGGAGCAGGCGGCAGGCAGTGGGGTAAAGGCATGAGTGGGTTGTTGGGTCGCGCGGAACATCTGGGTCGAGGTTGGCCGACGAGGTGGCCGGTATCGAGTCTGGGAGCGCTGGTGCTGGCGGTCGTGGCGGGCATCGGCATCTTCACCATCCAGAACGGCTGGTACTGGGGGCAATACCTCAACACGGAGGTGTTCCCGACGCGGGCGAGCAGTCCGCATGGCAACTATCGGCTGCTGGCGAAAGTGGACCGGCACGGGCAGCAGCGCATGGCCGTCGATGCCGACGTGGTACCCACTCGACAGCAGGGTCGGCAACTAATCCCGTTCGTGCTGTCGCAGCAAGCCCGGCAAGCGGGAGCCACAGACCTCGTGGTGGACACGGTGCGCTACACGAGCCAGCAGATGCACCAGATGCTGGCCGAGTGGGTTTACGATCATCAATCGCCCGACGATCTGATCCGGCCCGCCTGGATCGGAGCGCTGGGCGTGTTCGTGCTGGGGCTGGTGCTGGCGATCCCGCCCGATCGCGCACGGCTGCACATGCTGGAGCACGGGCGCAGGCTGAAAGGTCCGCAGATGGTCACGGTGAAGGAGTTTAACCGCTGGAGCCGGGCCGATGGCATCGGTTTCGTGACCACTGAGCGCAAGCAAATGCTCTCGATCCCGCGCTCGTTCGAGAGTAGCCATGTGATGGTGATGGGCGACAGTGGCACGGGCAAAAGCGCACTCTTGCGCCAGGTGTTGATGCAGATCGCCGAGCTGGGCGAGACGGCCATCGTCTACGATCCGGCGCTGGAATACACGCCGCAGTTTTACCAGCCGTCGCGCGGCGACCTGATCCTGAATCCCCTGGACGCGCGCTGTCCCTACTGGTCACCAAGTGACGAGGTGATGCACGAGGCGGAGGCGCTGACGCTGGCCACATCCTTGTTTCCCGACAAGCCGCGAGATGAAGCTGATCGTCACCGCGATCTTGGCGGGCCGTATGATCTCAAAGGCGCAGCACGGCCTCCAGTAGGAACGGCGGTGCACTCTTGGTGCACTTTGGCCTGCAAATGAGGTTTCTCGGCGCAAATCAGGGAGCGGCTAAATCGTTCAAAATACATGAAACGCGGTGTGTACGAACAGGGCAGGTAGATTTAGCAAACCGCCGCCTTCAGCCACTCGGCCACCTCTCCGCAGCGGGTCTTCCACAGTTTACCACGGTACTTCAGTTCATCTGCCGGACCAATTGCCCCATTGAACTCCGGCACGTCCACGGAACCGGCATTCGCTGCATGGCCGTGCAGGTCGCGTTGGCGATATGGGGCCGTAACGTGCGCAATCGCGTGAACGCGGGCGATAGAGGCAATTCCGGCGGGGACCGATACCTGGAGAAAAGGTTGCCGCCCCTCGCCTTTCAAAAGGAGGCGTGCGCTACCCTGGGCACAGGAATCGCGAACCCGCTCTAACGGTCAGCACTCCGAATCCTGAGGGGCGGTGCCGCGGATTCATCGTAGTTGGAGTCGCCTGAGTAGATTGCGGTAATGGTGTGCAGGTCCGCATCTCCCAAAAACCTGCTGAATGCGGCGCGTCCCTGCGAAATCGCTACGGGCCTGCCGGCGTTGAGTCCATCCACCATGAACTGCACCGTACCGGTGGGAGTACGGTTACCACCTTGCGGCTGCAGCGTTGCGACAACCGAGAGGTCTGCACCGCTGCCTGGCGGCGGTGGCGCCCGCCGTAATCGCAAGCCAGTCCCGATTCCAGGCGGCAGCACCTGGATTGAGCCCATCATGCCCATGTCCTCATGCTTCAGGATGTGGCAGTGGTACAGGAATGTGCCCACATCGTTCGGATCGCTGAAATCGATGCGTAGTTTTACACTGGGATACGGACCACTACCTGTCCAATAGGGAAGATCAATGGTGTCCCGCATGGCCGGATCGTTCACGCGCTTTCCATCGACTTCGAGTACCCGAAAATGTACCTGATGAATATGGAAGACGTGGTCTTCCTGGGCACGATTTTCTACAACCCAATCTTCTACATCGCCCTGATGAACCACAATATTAGGAGGCGCATTCATCCTGTACATCTCCGGCGTCTGTCCGGCGACTGTGAGGTAATAGAAGACGGAAACATCGACATCTTCCGGTTCATCTCCTACCTTGCCGGCATTGGGCGCTAGCTGCGAGAAGTAAAGTTTTCTTTCGACAACCGGCCTCGCATCACTGGGCAGACTGTGCGGGACCCTCCTGATGGGATTGGGTTGCCCGGACTGCCTGACGTCATCTTCCGGTGAACTCCGGCTGCTGGTGACGATGTTGGCGATGGGCCGGCTGGGGTCGATATCGCCTTCCGGGCCGGTATCCCACTTCCTCGTCACAAGCTGTGCCGGCTCGCCGGAGTTTGGCGTATTGAGCAGGAACTCGGCGCGCCCGCCCGGCGGTAGCAGGATGCTGGTGCGCTCTGGCCATTGCGAGCCGTGCTCGGGCGGAAGCGGCACGCCGTCGATTGCCACGATTGCCAGCGGTCGAGGCACACCACCTACGATCACCTGCAAGTCGAAAATCGTATCCGCGGCTGCATTCACTACACGCCAGAGTTCCCGATGGGCCGGCTCTGTCTGAATGACTGCAGGCTGATATTGCGGATAGATTACGGGGACATAATTGAGGGAGATGTCCCATGCAGGCGTGGACAGATCTCCCGTGCCCGCATGCTCAGGAGACTGATCACGCAGAACGAGCACACGCTGGCGGACCCCTCGCAGGGAGGGATACAGGCTCCCGATTCCCTCAACGATGAGCGCGCCCGATGCTCCGCCCTGCACCTGCCGTTCACTGAACCCATGCGGGTGTGGATGGTACCAGTAAAGACCTGGCGGTGAGTCCATGGGAATCTGTACGCGATACTCGAAGTCCTCGCCGGGTTGGATGAGCGTCTGCATCACCTCGTCCTGATGGCAAACTGGAGGGACATTCAATCCGTGAAAATGGAGATTGGTCACGAAAGCATTCATCGCGCCGCCGTTGCAATCGGAGTTATTCGGCGACTGACCACCGTGAGGCTGCATCGGCATGGGCAGGGGTACCGAAGTAGCAGCGCGGGGAGGTGGATCATTGTGGAAATGAATGCTCAACTGATCGCCCGGTCTGACCCGCAGAGTTGGTGACTCCAATCCATTTTCCGTGACATAGCAGTAGCGCGGTGGTCCCTCCCTGCCGAACGTCATCTGGTATCTGAAGTGTAAGGTGACTTCCAGACGGCCGTCATGGCTGCGAAGCTCGGGTGGATCCGTGACCGAGGAGCCGGCGATTGGACGAGGGCAGCCCGTGATCTCCGAGCCTGGAACCTGGGCCCTAACGGATTGGGGCAATGGACATGCCACGAAAAGCAGTAGCAGAACCTGCGGCCAGGAGCAACGAAAGGCGCTATGTCTGAAAGTCGCTTTCATGGGGAGGATCCCTGCAGCTAATTCAGCTACTCGGTTAGATGCGTGTTTTGGTGCTACGCGGCAACCGTCCGCCCACACTCTTTCCATCAGTGCACCGCATTGACCAGCTGCGCGCGGACTGCAAACCGGAGCATCACGGCTGCGCACAGCCGGGTCAGCATGTCCTTCGCAACTGCGGTGTTGCACCGGCGAGCAGGCGTGCTGACTTGCGACGGTGTGCGATAATCGCTGGTTTGTCACAACGGCGGCTTCCAGGTAGTGTGTACCTGGAATGGAGGGATAGGAGCAAGCCATGCGTGGAAATGCGAAGGTCCTGAAAGAGTTGAACGCGGCCCTGAGTTCGGAGTTGACGGCCATCGTGCAGTACATGACCCAGGCGGAGATGTGCAACAACTGGGGGTACGAGCGGTTAGGCGACCTTCATAAGGCACGCGCCATCGAGGAGATGAAACACGCTGAAGGGCTCATTGAAAGGATCCTCTTTCTCGATGGGCTGCCGGAAATCTCCGTTGGACTGAAACCCCGGCCGGGGGCCAAGGCAGAACAGCAACTCGAGATCGATCTTGAAGACGAGTATGACGCGGTGTTGCAGTACAACAAGTCCGTGGCCGTGTGTGTGGAGGTAAAGGACGATGGTTCCCGCGAACTGTTTGAACACATGATCCGGGACGAGGAACGCCACGCCGATTTTCTACAGGCGCAGCTGCATTCCATCAAGGAAATGGGGATCGCCAACTACCTGGCGCAACAGGTGAGAAAACAGGGATAGCCGGCACCTTGCTGTTGGCATTGTGCCGACTCTTACTGGGGGCTCGATGAGGCGCATGCTGCCGCCGCAGTCTCGCAACGGCTTGCGCGGGTTCTTCCAGAGCAAGGATCAGCAGGGATTGTCTATCCGAACGTGCGCAAAGCACATCGCAGGTGGGAGGTCGGCGGCTGCGCGGCCTGGCAACGAAAAAGTCTGACCGAGACCGAATTCTCCACTCCTCCCGGCACTGGAATTCAGCGCGGCAGGCACCGCTTCCGGCCGTCGCTCGGGTAAGATAAGTCGCTATTCCGAGAGGCATTGTGGCGGATCCTACCCCGGCCGTTGTGGTCAGCCGACGGGGCGCGTCCCGGCTTGGGGCGGGCCATTTGTGGGTCTATCGCTCAGACCTGGTGGCGCCGGTGGAGGCACCTGCCGGTGCGCTGGTCGAGGTACGCGATGAGCGGGGACGACGGTTGGGGTCGGCACTCTATAGCAGCGCCTCGCAGATCGCGCTGCGACTGCTGAGCGGCGATGAGTTGAGCGAAGGGGCGCTGCCGCAGCTTTTGCGGGAGCGCATCGCCGCGGCCGTCGAATTCCGCCGGCAAATCGCGGGCGACAGCGATTCCTGGCGCGTCATCTTCAGCGAAGCCGACCTGCTGCCCGGCGTCATCGTCGACCGGTACAATGACGTGCTCTCGGTGCAGGTGCTTACGCAGGCGTTCGATCGCGAGGAGCTGCGCGACATTGTGCTGAGGTCATTGGCCGAGCATTTCCCATCGGCCAGCGTGTGGGAGCATGTGGATCCGCACATTCGCGAACTGGAGCAGTTGCCGCCGCGGCCGTCGCAACTGGTGCGGGGAGAGCGGTCGAGCACGATTTTCACCCTGAACGGGGTCCAGTTTCACTTCGATGGACGGGGCGGGCAGAAGACGGGGGCGTTTCTGGACCAGCGGGAGAACTACGCGGCGGCGGCCCGGCACGCGCACGGGAAGGCGCTGGACTGCTTCACCTACCAGGGCGGCTTCGCGCTGCATCTGGCGCGGGTTTGCGAGAGCATAACAGCGCTGGATTCGTCGCGTCCGGCGCTGGAGGTGGCGGAGCGGAACGAGCACCTCAATCGCGGGCAACATCGCAGCGGAGAGATCGAGTGGATTGAGGCCAACGCTTTCGATCTGCTGAAGGATTACGCCAACGGCGGACAGCAGTACGACACCATAGTTCTGGATCCGCCGGCTTTTGCGAAAAGCAGACGCGCGGTGCCGACTGCGCTGCGCGGCTACAAAGAGCTGAACCTGCGCGCGCTGAAGATGCTGCGCTCAGGCGGCATTCTGGTTACGTGTTCCTGCTCCTTTCATGTGAGTGAAGCGGAATTTCTGGAGATGCTGGGCTCGGCCGCGGCGGACGCGGGACGCCGGGTTCGCGTACTGGAGAAACGGGGTGCGGCCATGGACCATCCCGTCCTGCTCAGCGTTCCGGAAACGGCCTACCTGAAGTGCCTCATCTGCGAAGTCCAAGCTTGACGCCCGACGCCGCAAGCTTATTTCGCACAAATTTCTTTTCCGGGCATCCTTAATTCATTATCGGGGAGTCCCAATGGTTTGAGGGCCGGCCCCGATTCCCCGCCAAGATATGGAAAGTTGCGCGAATTAGCGCTGTGATCAAAGTGGCCGCCTCGGTCGACGAAGTCGCTCTCCCAACGATATAACCATTTTATTAATCTATAGCTTACATTCAAACCACTGACGGTTCCGGACGCCGTTCCTATCTCGTTCGGAGAGGAGGGAAATTGACTTGACATTAAGAGACTCATATTTTATGCTTCTGATGCGCTAATGAGCGCATCCAATGGTTAGCGGTCGAAAAACCGCAAAGATATTTTAAGTAACTCTGGAGGATATGAACCATGACTGTGTTGACACGTTGGGACCCCTTCCGTGAACTGAACTCCCTGCAGAACCGTATGAACCGCCTGTTCGAAGAGCAGTACGGCGGCGGGCGCGAGGAGTCGCTGACCACCGGGGCATTTGTGCCTCCGGTCGATATCTACGAAGACGAGCACAGCATCCAGTTGAAGCTGGAGGCGCCCGGCATCGACGAAAAGGACCTCGACATCAAGGTCGAAAACAATGTTCTGACCGTGAGCGGCGAGCGCAAGTTCGAGAAGGAAGAGAAGGAAGAGAACTTCCACCGCGTGGAGCGGCGCTATGGCAGCTTCACCCGCTCCTTCACGCTGCCGAATACGGTCAATACCGACGACATTCACGCTAACTATGACAACGGCGTGCTGAAGATCCGTCTGGCGAAGCGCGCCGAGGCCAAGCCGAAGCAGATCAGGGTCAATATCGGTCAGAAGGCGATCGAAGGCAAGAAAGTTGAACCTCAGAGCACGGGCAAGGGCCAGGCTGCCTGAGACAGGTTTCGCCCTTCGGGAGAGCTTTCTGGAGGGAGACGAACTGGGGAGTTCTAGTCACCCAACGAGTGCCAAACCGGTACTGGTTGGGCCCGACAGGAGGGAGGCGGGTTCAATTCTGCCTCCCTTTTGTTTACCGAGAGGGAGTTACCCGAGGGGCGAAAAGCAGTAGCGAGTAGGCGGATCGATGGGACCTGGAAACTCAGGTATTCATCGCGGAACGGCTGTGCTACATCTCGTCCGACGAAGCGTGTAAGCTTCCTGAAAGAGCTGCTGAGCGCGGAAAAATCCTGAACGGCCTCATAGCATCCTGGAGCGATAACTGTTGGCGCAAGCAACCGGCTACTGATAACTGGAGCTGACCATGGCAATCCGTTGGGACAAATTAACCGTCAAGGCGCAGGAGGCGATGCAGCGGGCGAACGATCTCGCCAGCGAGCACGGCAATCCCGAGCTGCAGCCGGTGCACATCCTGGCCGCCCTGGTGGAAGATCACGAGGGCATTGTTGCGCCCCTGCTGGAGCGCGTGGGGCTGCACGCTTCCGCCGTTCAGGCCGACGCCATGCGCGAGATCGGGAAACTGCCGAAGGTCTCCGGCAGCGGCGCTACCCAGGCGCACCTGTCCGATGCCAGCTCGAAGCTGCTGGACAACGCCTTCAGGGAAGCGTCGAACTTCAAGGACGAGTACGTCTCGACCGAGCACCTACTGCTGGGAATCGCGAAGCTGAAACGCGATCCGGTGCAGGAGATGCTGGCGCGGCTGGGCGCGAGTTACGACAACATTCTGCGCGCGCTGACCGCGGTCCGCGGAACCCAGAAGGTGACCGACCAGAATCCCGAGGCCAAGTACCAGGCACTGGAACGCTATGCGAAGGACCTGACGGAGCTGGCGCGGCAGGGCAAGCTGGATCCGGTGATCGGACGCGACGAAGAAGTGCGCCGCGTGGTGCAGGTACTGTCGCGCCGCACCAAGAACAATCCGGTGCTGATTGGCGAGCCCGGGGTCGGCAAAACCGCCATCGTCGAAGGCCTCGCGCAGCGCATCGTCTCCGGCGACGTGCCGGAGCAGTTGAAGAACAAGCGCATCATAGGGCTCGATCTGGGAGCGATGCTGGCGGGCGCGAAGTACCGCGGAGAATTCGAAGACCGCCTGAAGGCTGTACTGAAGGAGATCGAGCAGTCGCAGGGACAGATCGTCCTTTTCATTGACGAATTGCACACGCTAGTGGGAGCGGGGGCGGCTGAGGGAGCCATCGACGCCTCCAACATGCTGAAGCCGGCGCTGGCGCGCGGCGAGTTACGCGCGATTGGCGCGACAACGCTGAACGAATACCGCAAGTACATCGAGAAGGACCCGGCCCTGGAGCGCCGCTTCCAGATCGTCTTTGTGGGCGAGCCGAACGTGGAGGACACCATCGCGATTCTCCGCGGGCTGCGCGAGAAGTACGAAGTGCACCACGGGGTGCGCATCAAGGATTCGGCGATTGTGGCGGCGGCCACTCTGTCGCATCGCTACATCTCTGACCGCTTCCTGCCGGACAAGGCAATTGACCTGATCGACGAAGCCGCGGCTTCGTTGCGCATTCAGATCGACTCCATGCCGACCGAGATCGATCAACTGGAGCGGCGGGCGACGCAGCTCGAGATTGAGCGCCAGGCGCTGAAGCGGGAGGACGACCCGAACTCGCGCGAGCGGCTGGCCGCGCTGGAGAAGGAGCTGGCGCAGATCCGCGAGAACGCTAATGCATTGAAGGCCCGCTGGAAGCAGGAGAAGGAAGCAATCGCCAAAGTTCGCGAGGCGAAGGAGCGGATCGAGCGGCTGAAGCTGGAGGAGCAGGAGGCCACGCGCAAGGGCGATTACAACCGTGCCGCGCAGATCAAATACGGCGAACTGCCGCAGCTGGAAGCGGAGGTGAAGAAGCTGAGCGCGGTGATGGACGGCAAGCAGTCGCGCATGCTGAAGGAAGAGGTGGACGAGGAAGACGTCGCCCGGATCGTGAGCAAGTGGACCGGCATTCCGGTATCGAAGATGCTGGAAGGCGAAGTGAAGAAGCTGGTCACCATGGAAGACCGCTTACGGCAGCGGGTGGTGGGGCAGGATGAAGCGGTGACGCGCGTTTCGAACGCGATTCGCCGTTCGCGGGCCGGCCTGAGCGATCCGCGGCGGCCGATCGGCTCCTTCATCTTTTTGGGGCCGACTGGGGTAGGGAAGACCGAGCTGGCGCGAGCGCTGGCCGAGTTTCTCTTCGACGACGAGCACGCGATGGTCCGCATCGACATGTCGGAGTACGGGGAGCGGCATGCGGTGTCGCGGCTGATCGGCGCGCCTCCGGGATACGTAGGCTATGAAGAGGGCGGGCAGTTGACCGAAGCGGTACGCCGGCGTCCGTATTCGGTGATGCTGTTCGACGAAATCGAGAAGGCGCATCCGGAGGTCTTTAATGTCTTCCTGCAAATCATGGACGACGGGCGGCTCACCGACGGCAAGGGCCGGATCGTGGACTTCAAGAACACGATCATCATCATGACGTCGAATATCGGCTCCAGCTATTTGCAGGACCTGAGCACGCCGGAACGGATCTCGGAAGCGCACAACATGGTGATGGAGGCGCTGCGCGCGCACTTCAAGCCCGAGTTCCTCAATCGCGTGGATGACGTCATCATCTTCAACCCGCTCGGCAAGGAGCAGTTGGCGAAGATCGTCGACTTGCGGCTGGAGGATTTGCGGAAGCTGCTGGCCGAGCGCAAGATCAGCCTGGAGCTCACTCCCGCGGCGAAGGAGATGGTCTTCACCGAAGGCTACGATCCGAATTACGGCGCGCGTCCGCTGAAGCGGGCGATCCAGCGGCTGATTCAGGATCCGCTGGCGCTGAAGATCCTCGACGGCGAAGTGCTGCACGGCGATCACGTGATTGTGGATGTCGACAGGAAGCAGCATAAGCTGACGTTCAGGGTCGCGAAGCGGGTGGGCGAGCCGGCTGCACCGGCGGCAAAGTAATCCCAGTCAGCTCACGGGAGCACGGCACAGTCGCGAGGCTGTGCCGTTCTTGTCTGTGGCTGCTGTCTACGTAGGGCCATCGACAGCAAATATTCCAACTCACCGATAGTCCCTATGCGCCCGGCGGGGCACCGTAGTCGAAATTGCCGGCAAGGGTGATAGTAGCCATATGTCTGGCAGCAGCGGTGCGGAAAAGTCTGGGAACTCTGCTGCAAGCAATTGCACCACCAGGGGTAAACCTCCATTGTTTTGTAGAATTTAGCGCGGAACATGGATTGCAACGTGCTAAGGCTGTGATTCCTGTGCTGGAGTCGCTCTCCGGGCAGGACCCACGACCGAAGGCGTAGTCCTTCTGGCCAGGCATTAGGGGACCGTGTTCGATACTGCAGTGTTTCACCGGAACAAAGGAGGGACCCCTTGAGCAAGAAACTTGCGTGGTCGTTCTGCCTGCTGGCGCTTGTTGTCTGCCTGAGCAGCCTGCCGGCGATGGCACAATCAACCTTCTTTAACGATCTCGGCACCGGAAACAACGTTTACAACTGCTGCACCGGGTGGACCGTTTCCGGGACCGGAACCGTAGGCACGAGTTTCACCGCTGCCAACCTGTTCACCGCAATGGCGAGCGGGACTGTTTCACAGATCGACCTCGGTGTCGGCTATGTGGCCGGTGTGAATTCGTTCTATGCCGCCGTCTACACCGACAATGCCGGTCTGCCGGGCACCCAGCTATGGCGCCAGGACAACCTGAGCAGCAGCCAGAACTTCGGCGGATGCTGCGGCCTGATCACCATCACTGGCATCTCGGGTCTGACTCTCACCTCAGGTACCCAGTACTTCATGGTGCTTGGTCCGGAGAGTACTAGCTCCACCACATGGGAAGCGTGGAACCTCAACAGCACCGGTGCGATGGGCCTGGACCTGTTTTCCACCAACGGTGGGAGTTCCTGGAACTCCAATGGGACGCAGACGCTGGGCGCCTTCGACATTCTGGGTAGCCCCACGGGAACGACTCCAGAGCCCTCCTCCCTGATCCTGCTGGGTACCGGACTGGTGGGTGCCTTCGGAACCATGCGCCGCAAGCTGATGCGCTGACGTCCACTGAACCTTCCTCAAGCCGGAGCCCATAGCTCCGGCTTTTTTGTTTTTGCGGCTGAACTGCCAACACCAGCCTGGATGGGTAACGGTGTTGGGAGTAAAAGCTCCAGGTCACTGCGGCCCACGGAGCATTGTTGCCTGGCGGAGACAATCGTTCGCCGTCGCCAGGTCGCCAGAGTCGCGATAGGCTACAGCCAGGTTCTGATACGCCCGGGATTTTTCCAGCGGATCGTCCATGTTCGCCAGGGCGTGCCGGTATCGCGAGATCGCTTCCGGCAGGTTTCCGCGCCCCTGCTCGTACACGGCAATTGCGAGGTTACTCCGCCAGTCCGCCGGGTAGATGGCCACGGCAGTCCGGTAATGACGCATGGCATCTTCAGGCTGCCCACGGTGAAGCAGTACGCCGCCGACCATATCTTCCGCCAGCCAGTCTTTGCTGCCGAGTTCGAGGGCATGCGACCAGAGCGTCAGGTCATCGCCCCAGTTAGCAATCTGATGATGGGTAACGGCTGCGAGGGCGAGCAGGACGGCGACGCTGAGCGCCGGCAATACAGTCCTGGACACATGCCTCTGTCGCGCCCAATCGGCCAAACCCCAACAGGCAAGGATAAAAAGCCCGGGAAACGACTGGTATGCATAGCGATCGGCCATTGCCTGCCAGCCCACCTGGATGAGGCCAATGGTAGGCACCAATGTCCCGAGAAACCAGAACCAGCCAACCGGCAAATAGCGGTAGCGGCGTGCAGCCAGCACCAGAGCGGTGATGGCGAGCAGGAGCAAAGCCGATGCCGCCACCTGCCACAACTCCAGCGCTGTGCCCGGGTGAAGATACATTACCGCAAGATGGGACGGCCAGAGGGCTTTGCCTATGTAGCGCACGTAAGCGACAGCGGCGTTGCCCATCCTGATCCACAGCGGGTAATCCCAGGGGCGCGGGCGGCCGACGCCCTGCGCCTTCATGGTAATGAGAGCGCTAAGCGCGCAGAGGAAAAATAGCGGAAGCTTCTCCTCCACCAGCCACCGGAAGCTTCTGGGCGGAAAAGCAGCGGGACCGCCTTCGGTGCTGCCGCGGGCAAACATCCTGCGCAGCGGCCAATAATCCCAGAGGAGGAGCACGAAAGGCAGCGTAATCACCTGGGGCTTTGACATCAGGCCCATGATGAAGAGAGCGGCGACGAGCAGGTAGCGGAGCTGGCCGGGACGTTGCACATACCATCGGTAGGCAGCCAATGCGAGTAGAAAGAAAAAAGTGGCCAATACGGTTTTGCGTTCCGCGATCCATGCAACGGCCTCGACATTGATGGGATGGACGGCGAAGAGCGCGGCCGTCATGAAGCTGCAGCCCAGGCGATCCGTCGCCAGCAGCAGAACCCAGAAGAGGACCACTGCGTCCAGCGCATGCCAGACGACGTTTACCGCATGGTGGCCCGCAGGATCGATGTCAAACATCTCGCAATCAAGCGCATGAGCCAGCCACGTCAGGGGATGCCAGTTGCTCTGATCAACCGACAGCAGTGCCCAGCCGAGGGTTCGCCAGGTCAAGCCGGCCTGCACATGGGGGTTTCCGTAGACATATCCCGCGTCATCCAGATTGGCAAAGTCATGATGGACGACGGGGAAGTAAAGGGCGAGTGTAGCCACAAAGAGAAGAAGGCCAAGGCCGAAAGCCGGTTTGCGGCCTGCCGCAATCCTGCCGATGGCGAAACGCCGCCCCGGCTCCATTGGGGACCGCGTAACCGCCGTAGCGCCCGTGTGCACCAATTCACCCCGCCCGCTGCGACCGCGATTATATCGGCCCGGGCCTGCCGCTCACGAGCGGAGAGGCGGAATTTTCTTCACGCCGGCCTGCTTCTCCATTGCAGCAAGCCGGCTCCCAGGATTGCTCCTGCGATGCTGGTGCGGAGCGACGCTCCTCCGGCATGCGCCTGTCATTGCTGGGGCGCTTGCGGAGTCGCTTGCTGAGGCTCCTGCGGAGAAGGCTGCTGCTGTGGAGGAGTTGTAGCCGGCGGCGTTGTCTCCGCTGGAGGCGGGGCGGTTTCCGGGTTCTGCGGAGCGGCGGGCGCAGGCCGCAGAATGTCGTGCACATCGGCAGGCACAACTCCCTGAACGGAGGGCATATGCTTCACCTGCCCAGCCTCGGCATCGGCGACGCTGATGCCCATCCGGGTGAGCGTCTCCGCGGTGTAGTAGTCGAGTAAGACCTTCGACTTCTCGTAGTTCGCCGCTGAGTTAAGCACGTTGGATTCCGCCTGCGTCAAATTGCTGGAGGCCTGCAACACTAGGGTCGGCGTGGACGCGCCGTAGGTGAACTTTTTCTGCTCGGCATCCAGGTTCTCCTTGGCGTAATCGCGGGCGGCAATGGCCGCCTGCAGAGCGGCGTAGTTCTGCTGCATGGTGAACTGCGCCTGCCGCACCTGCAAGGTGATGGTGTTTTCCATCTGCTGCAACGCCACCTGCTGCTGGCGATATTCCAGGTCGGAGCGGACCTGGTTGGCCTGCGCGGCGCGGTTGCGAAGCGGAATGTTGAGATTGACACCTATTCCCTTGTCGGGAGCCGTGCTGTTGAACAGGTTGGAGAACGCGGGTCCGTAGGTAACCGGAAGCAGGCCGGCCTGATAGCACTCGCCGAAAAGGTTGGTTGTTGGACAGGTCGGAATCAGCGGGTTCTGCTGGCCGGCCAGAGCCGAGGCACCGTAGAAGGCGTAAACGTCCAGGCTGGGCAATAGGGCGTTGTGCAGTGACTTGCGCGAGATTTGCAGGTTGGTGAGGTTGATACGGGCGGAAGCCATCTCGGGACGTCCCTGCAGGGCCTCCTGAATCAGCTCTTCCACCGGCCGCACTTCATACTGTTCGTTGGGCTTCAGCGTATCGGTCGGGATGACGGGCGCCGACGCCAGCAGCGGGTCCTGCATGTTCTTTGTGATGGCGTTCTTCATTAGCAGTTCTTCCAGCTGGAGATTGGTCTGCGCCACGATGAGATTCTGTTTGGCGGTGGCGACTCCGCTCTGCGCCTGCACCAGGGTGATGGGGGCCAATGTGCCGATCTTCACCTGCTCCTGGTCATCGGAAAGGGTTTTATTCGCCAGTTGCAGCTGCCGCTCGTTCACCTTCACGGCCTCATAGGCGGTGACCAGGTCCCAGTAGATGTTCTCGATCTGTGAAACGGTGGTGATGACCTGCTGGCGGAAGATGACATCGCTGATCTCGCGGTTGTTGCGCGCAATGCGGATCCAGCGCAGGTTGGGATCGAAGCCGAACCCCTGCAGCAGGTGCTGGCGCAGCTGGAAGCGGAAAGCGGGAGTGAGCTGCGGGGTAACCAGGGCGAAAAAGGAGTTGGTCGTGACATAACTGTTGTTGAACGCGACCGTCATCAGCGTTCCAGTGGAAAAACCCTGGGTATAGCTGAAGTTATAGGTGTTGGTGTTCTGAACGAGGCTGGTAGTACCGGTGAAAACCGTGCTGGTTTGAGGAGTGGTGGCGTGTTCGCCCTGGATGGTGCCGCCCAACACCGGATCGAAGTTGTCGATGGGCGGCCCGAAGCCGAGGGTGGAGGCAACAATGCCAGCCGCGCCGGCGCCGGCGCCGCCGACGCCCACCTGTGTGCCGCCAGCGCCTGTGCCACTGGCACCGGTGGTGGCGGTACCGGTTCCTCCGGCCGCGACCGCTCCCAGAGCGCCGCCCTGTGTCCCCTGCACCACACTGGCATTGACTCCGCGTGCCGAGGCTCCAGAACTGGTCAACAGGAGGTCGGTATCGGCAATCGACAGGTTATAGCGCTGCAAAGTGATGTCGAGATTGTTTTCCAGCGCCATCGCCACCGCGTCGTTAATGGACAGATAGATCTGTCCATCATGGAAGAGCCTGTCCGTCATCGCTGAATTGCTGAGGTTGGGCGACGGGACACGGCGGGAGGTGTAGGGGGCGATGAGGTTCGGAAATCCGGAGAGCGGTTTCGCATAGTTCTGATCGCCGGAATACAGGTGCGCATTGTGTTGTGGCGCCGGCGCCTGTGGCATCGGTGTGAGGGGCGGCACGGCCGGCTGCGTGCCCGCAGAGGTGGTCTGCTGCGCAAGGCTGACCGATGCCAGCACACTCATCAATCCCAACAGGAACATCCTACCAACGGCAGATCTGAAGCCTATCAAGACGAACATTGCCTATCTCCTGGAACTGACCTTCAGTTCTTTTTCCCTGCTACGGTTGTTTGTGAAGCCTTTGTCCGATACGCACAGAAGTGCCCGGAGGTTCCAGGGCACATCCGGGGTATACGGTTGCGAACCTCTGATTCTAACTTCCAGCGCATGCGAGCCCGCACAAATGCCGGTACGCCCGGTAACCGAGCCCCTGGACAGGAACTGTTATGCGACTGCCCGAGCGGGCAGGTGTCAACAAAAAAGCCGCCAGCGCATACTGGCGGCTTCTGATTACCGGCGGAAGGAGCGCTAATCCCGCTCGCGCGGAGGAACTCCCTGCCTGCGGTTGGGCGGCAGGTTGTCGACCTCGCCGCGGGTCCTCGCCGGGTGGTCGGACTTGATGCCGGGGATCGGCTTTTCACCGGCGGAGCTCATGAGGGGCTCCGTCATCTCGTCCTGACTGTAACCGAACGAAGAGGTGAACATGGCTTCCTGGAAAAGGCCATTGACCGGCTGAAAGGCCTGGGCATAAATCGGAAAGGCCCTGCCGAAATCGAAGACGGTGGTCACGTAGTCGGCGACCATCCTGCCGGAGAATGTCTGCGGCAGCCAGCTCAGTTGCATGGGAGGACCAAGCTGGCGCGCGGCGGTCCAGGTCTGTCCGCCGTTGGTAGTGATGGTGAAGCCCGCCGTCAGCTGGCAGCTGCTGCCGCAATTGGAGACGGGATAATAGTAATAAGTCATCGCCATGTGGGCACTGCTACCCGAGGTGCGGGAATCGATGCCCATGCCGTTGATGAAATGGTCCACACCGCTGCCGATGGGATCCATGGGGATGCGGGTCTTCGCGGTCCAGTGAATTCCGTCGGTTGAGCTGCTGTAGACGATGTCGTTGGCGGAGCAGCCGCTTTCGAAGCTGCAATCGGACCACGAGGTGTATACCGTGCCGCCACCGTCGATGGCAACCGAAGGAAGTCCTGCGCTACGCAGGCCGCCGGCCTCACCGTGGCTGGGAGCGTTGGCGATGCTGATGGCCGCGGTCCAGCTCTGGCCGCCGTTGGTGGACATGAAGGCTGACATTCCGCCATCGAAGTCGGCAAATGGAACCACCACGTTGCCGTTGGGCAGGACAACCGGGTTGCCGCCGATTCCATAGTCCGTGCCCCCGGTGGTCTTGGGAGAGCCCCAGGTCAGTCCGCCATCGGTGGAAGTGCTCATGTACAGCAGATCGCCGAAGTCGGGATTGTCCCACTCGACATAGCAGTTGCCGTAATAGGGGCTGGTCGCTGTGTTGTCGCAGGTAATCCAGTTCTTATCCGCATCCTGGTTGGTGATGACGTAGATGGGATTGTCCCAATGAATGCCGTCGGCGGAGCGGCTGACGGCAACCGTATCGTAGCTGTTGCCGATGGGCAAGGTGCAGATCAGCCATTCGCCGAATCTGGCGTTGTAGGCGACGGCGGCGTCACTGGCGCCACTGTTGGGCCCTCCGCCCTGGAACTGGGTGATGCCAGGCAGGTAGCCGTTGGTCCACGCGATACCGCCATTCAGCGAGGTGGCCCAGCCGATGTCGGCGCCGCCTCCGCTGTAAATGCGCCCTACCTGAAACGCGGTAACAATTACCGGTCCCCAGGACGCGCCACCGGGCTCTACTTCGGTCATGTGCTGACTGCTTGGGTTGGTGAAGCTGTCCTGACTGATCTGCCTGAACAGCGATTGCGCGTTGCCGGGAAGGGTTCCAAAGAGTACCAGGGCCACTCCTAGTGCTAGAACAAGTCCGATCCGGCTGACGCCGTGGCACGAACACGAATGCGAGGATGTCATCGATGCTAATTCCTTTTCATTTGCGGTGATTTCGACTATGGGCAAGGTGACCTATGCTCGGGCAGGAAAGACGATTGCCACCGTCGAGGCGAAAAAACTGTAACCGCAAAATCACCGGATGTCAATGTAAACAAAAGTCGTAGAGGGCAGTTTTGGCCGATTCTTCCGGTTTTGGAAACGTGAGCGGGGCGCCTCCCAAGACGCGCAGCCTGCCTGTTAGTATCGAAAGCGTGAAACTGCTAAAGCTGGTAATGGAAAACTCCTCGGCACGCAGGCAGCGCATCTGGCTGCGAAGCTCCATTGCACTGCTGGCGCTGGGGACGGCGGCGAGCCCGGCCTTCGCACAGCGCACGGTGGTCAACGATGCCGGAGGCGGCAGGAAGATCGAATTGCACTATAACGCCGCGGGCAAGGTGACTGAAACGCGCACCATCGGGGCCGATGGCAAGCTGCTGCAGAAGGACGTGCTGGAGTATCCTCCCGGCGCCCTCATTCCGGAGACGGTGAGCACCTCCTATTGGCCGAACGGCAAACCCCACAGGATCGCGCGCAACACCTACGACAACAACTCCAACTTCACGGGCGAGTTCATCCAGCTGCTTGACGAGTCGGGGAAGCAGATTGCCGGCCACAAGCTCACCCACGATCCGCAGACCAACGTCTATCGCTGCGCGGACTGGAGCGTTGCCAGGCAGGATTACCAGACGATCGAGTGTCCGGCGGGTGAAGAGTCGGAGGGAACTCCGGAAACGGTCAAGAAATTCAAGGCGGAGGAGGCGAGGCAGCAGTTGACGCGCGCGCGCCAGGCGGCGCAGCAGGCCGAGGGCGCGCGTCCATCCCCGGGAACAGCCGCCCGGGCGGCTGCGGCGAACAATGCCAGGGAAGTTGGGCTGGTCCTGCCGGCGCACATTCGTCCCGGTGAGCGTGTGTCAGGCAGCGTGGTGGAAGATCCGAGCAGATATGAAGAGATGCCGGAGGTCATGATGACGCGGGTGGTCATCCCCTTTACGTCATCGGGAAGCGCGGCCAACCTGTCGGGATGGATGGTCGGCGTTGCCGGCCAGGCGCCGCAGCGGGCCGATGGTCCCATCGTGCTGACAGTCCCGCCCGGTCAGCGTGAACTTACTGTCCTGTTTCAGCAGGCTGAAGCCGCGGGCGCTCCCATCTCGAAGACGGTCCGGCTACCCGTCGGCTCCGGCGCAAAGGCGAAAGCTGCGAGTTTGTACCTCGCCCCCGCACTTTGCCTGAAGGGGCAGCTCTGTGTAATTCGCGGAGCGTTCGGCGGAGACAGCAGCAAAACCTTCGCCGCGTTTGAGGAGCGGCCCGCGAAGATTGTTGCCGAGACCGCGGATGCGGCCTATCTGGCGATTCCGGAAGCTACGGAAGCCGGCTTGCGGCCTCTGGTGCTCGCCGAGGGACCAAAGATCATTGCTTTCCCCACGGTGGTGGCGCAGTTCAGCATGCCGCCCGAGCGCCGCGATCTGCCCAAGGGAGAGACGCTGCTGGTATATCCCACGCTGGAGGGACCGGAGGAACTGTCGGAGCCTGAATGGCGCCCCGGCAACTATCCGCCTTCCGGTCTGGAGCAGGCGCGCAAACTGCTTCCGGGGTTTCAGCTCCCCAAGGCGGGGCGCGAAGCTCACGAGCAGCGGGAAGCCGGGGAGCGTGACAAAGAAAAGGCCAGCGCCAAGCGGGAAGATGAGGAGAACGAGGGCGGGGAGATTCTGCTGGTGGTAAAGAACCTTACTCCCGAGGCGGCAAGCTTCCGCGAATCGAAGAATGGAATGTATGTGTTTCACCTCACGGCCGACTCGTTCAAAATGGGTGAATTCAAGTACAAGTTCGTCGTGGAAGCGAACCGGACAGGAAACTTCGGCGTCGAGGGGCACGTGATTCCGTTCCTCGCGCCGGTGATGGGCCAGGAGTTTGCCGCAGGTGCCGCTTCCACCGGGGAGTGAGCGGACTTCGCCAGAGAGCTTTGGCCGGCACTTCAGCGGTTCTGGAACGCACTATCGTCCGATGGCAGCATTCGCAACGACTGCGGGAATCTCGAAGTACATCAGCTCATTTCCGCCCGCGTCACGCAGTCCAGTAATGTAGAGGTGCGCGCCGTCGACCGGCTGTTTCACATCGAGCACATCGAAAAACAGGAAACCTGAGCGGGTGGTGTGAGGTTCCACCGCTTCGGCGGCGAACCTCGCGTTGAGGATCTCCTCGTACTGCTTCTGCGCCTTTTTGTTCTTCGTATTGCCGGGCAGGGGAATGGGGCCGACCCGCTGCGGAGTGGTACTGCTGCCACTGATATGCGCCACCCGGCGGAAGACGTCGTCGGTGGTGAGGGACTCCAGTTTGGTGTTGCGGGCCGTCACCAGTTCCGCCTGCATGTTGTTCACTGTGATCGGCTGGTCACCGTCGTTGCTGATGATGAGCAAAACCGGCAGGATGCCTTCCTGGCTGTAGGGCGTAATAAAGATCTGGTCCTTGGGCGCAGTATTGTAAAGGTCAATGGCTGCTGTCACCTTCTCGGCGGGGTGGGCGTCCTTGCAGGGAAAGGTATTGGCATTGCCGGGGCGCGGCGGCACGAATTCCCTGAACGCCCACAGGGCGGCCGAGGACAACCCGACGGCCAGCCCCAGAATCAGCATCCGCAAAGCACGGTGGGCAAGCATGTCTGGATTATCCGCTCTCCGGGTGGATCGCTCAACCGGGGCGCATGCCGAGACCGCTGTCGGCTGATGATCCTTGACTCCAGCCGCCTGGGTGCACATAATCTCGCAGTTCCGCAAGAGAGGAATCCTGATGAGTCTTCTGCAATGGTGTGATGAGGGGCCGGCGACCGTGCCGGTGGAGGCGACGGTCGAGGAGGCGGTGAGAACCATGATCGAGCGGGCGGTAGGGGCGGTGGCCGTCATTGACGAGCACGGTGTCGTCGCCGGCATGTTCACAGAACGTGATGTGCTGGCAAAGTTCGCGCTCAGCGGCCGCGACCCAGGGTCCACGCCGGTGCGCGATCTGATGAGTCCCATGGTGGAGATGGCGACCGAAGCTACTACACCCAGTGAAGCCCTGAAGGTGATGCTGGACCGGCACTATCGCCACATGCCCATCGTGAATGAGCAGGGCAAGGTACTGGGGATCTGCTCCATCCGCAATATTCTGGAGGCGAGGATTGACGACCTGCTGGGACAACTGGATGGGGAACGCGTGCAAAGCGCAGGTGGCTAGCGTCCTGGCGGCGAACGGTTAAGGCGCAAAGTAACTGGAGATATCCACAATGAGATCGGTGAGACCGGCGGCGTAGGCCGCCGTTTTGCCATCTGTGTTGGGGACGACGGCCATGTTGGACGTGACCGCGCCGTCCAGTGCATTGAGGGTGGAGACAACCGGCAGCGAGCCGCCGTCGGGCCATAGCGTCAGATAGCCAAGCGGCGCCCGGGGCACTACGGTCGCATTGAAGACATAGGCCTGCGCGGCCTGCGGGATGCCGCATGGGCTGCCGGCCACATCGACCGGCGGATTCCGCTTTCCGGTGAATGCGCCTCCAGTGGTGCGCGTGTCCAGGACGCGAAAGGGGAAAGCGGAATACAGCGATAAGCCGGCCAAGCCCGGCGGCGCAAAGTAACCGTTGATGTCGGCCACCAGTTGCGTGTCCTGAGTGACGTAAACGGCAACGGAGCCGCCGGTGCCGGCGGGCACGATAGCTGCATTGGCAACATCGGTCGCGGTGGGATTATTGAGTGTCGAGACAACCGGCTGATCGTGCCCGGCGGGCCACACCGAGAGATAGCCCAGGGGCTGACCTCCGACCGGAACAACCGTGAAGTTCATCGAGTAGGCCAGCGCGCCGGCCGGAATCTGACAGTTACTCTCCAGAAATGGAAAGTCACGCTCCCTGTTGGCGGGCAGGTGGGGCCCTCCCAGATCGCCATTCGGGCCACGGGTGTCGAGAACGCGGCACGGCGGCAAAGGATAAAACTGCAACGTCTGGGCGGAGGGGGCCTGGAAGTAGCCGTTGATATCCAGCACGACATCGGTCGGGTTGCTGGCATAGATACTGACCGCTCCGCTGACGCCTGCCGGAACAATGGCCGCATTCGCCTTGGTGCGTCCATCCAGCGAATTGAGCGTGGAGGCAACGGGTTGGGACTCTCCCGTAGGCCAGATGGTCAGGTAACCCAGGGCTCCGCCTCCGACCGGCACCGCGGTCACGTTCAGGGAGTAGGCGGCTGCCCCCGGCGGGATGCCGCAACTACTCTGCGGAAGCGGGAAGCTGCGCGACTGTTGGCCGGCGATGTACGGGCCGCCAAAGGGACCATGCGGCAGCCGGGTGTCGGCCACCCGGCAGGGAGTCAGCGGCACGAACTGCAGAGGATCCGCAGTGGCGCCCGCGATGACCGAAACGCTGTTGTCCCCGCTGTTCGCCACGTAGACCCTGTTGGTGACGGAATTGACTGCTATGGCCGTCGGGTAGGGCCGTACGAAGACGGTCGCGGTGGAATCATCCGCGCCATTGATCATGGTCACGCTGCCACCGGTGAAAACAGAATTGCTGAGGTATGCCTTGTCGGTCAGGGGGTCCACGTCGATGGCGTCGGGGGAAGTGCCGACAGCAACGGTGGTGGTGGCGAGCGTCGTTCCGTCAATTATGGTGGCGGAGTTGTCCCCGGTATTGGTGACATAGATGCGGTTTCGCACCGGGTCCAGGGCTATGCCGGATGGCGATGTGCCGACTGCGACGCTGCTCACATTGTTGGTGGCGCCATCGATGATGGAAACCTGGTTGGAACCGGAGTCGAGTACGTAGATGGTGTTCGTGGCCTGGTTAATGGCAACCGCTCTCGGATAGGCGCCCACGCCGATGGTGGCGGTGGAGTTGGTGACGCCATCGATCACGGTCACATCTCCGCCGCCATTGTTGGCTACATAGATTTTGTTGGTCGCGGAGTTCACTGCCACAGCAAGCGGACGTGCGCCGGCGTTTACGGTTGTGGTCCGGTTGGTGGCGCCATCGATTACAGTGACATTATTCGAGCCGTAGTTGGCAACGTAGATTTTGTTGGTGACCGGATTCGCAGCGAGGGCAATGGGGTAATTCCCCACCGCAATGCTCGACGAGTGGTTCGTGGCTCCATCGATTTCAGTGACGCTGTTTCCGTCCTGATTAGCAACATAGATCTTGTTGCTCAAGGGATTTATGGCTACTGCAACCGGACCCGCACCGGTGCCCACGGTAGCGGCGTGGTCCGTGGCCCCATCGATGACAGTCAGACTGTTGCTATTCTGATTGACGACATAGATGATGTTGGTTGCGGAGTTCACCGCAATGGCCACGGGATAGGAGCCAGCGGGAACGGTGGTCAGCAGTGTCTGGGCGCCGGCACATAAGGAAAGAGCCAGCAGGGCAGGGGATAGAAGGATACAGATTTTGTGCGTTGTTTCCGGGTGGGTGCGCTTCACGGCCAGAAGTACTCCCTGACAGGAACTTGCTCCAGCCGTTATCGCGCGATGGCTGCGGTCCCTTCGGACTGGCCCGGTCTACGCAAGGATGGCGTTGCCGGAGAGTCGGCGCTCACGCTAACGGCATAAGCTTGCTGGAGGGTCCTGCGCTTGTCGGCGGGGCGATATGACGGCCAGCCGGAGGGAGAGAGATTGTACGGGCAACGTCAGCGGAAGATTCGCCGCCTGAGCGCCTGTACGTTACCTACCTGTGGCGAAGTAGCTCACGATGAAATTAGCCGATGCAGGCCGGGAGAACAACAGTTGTCGCCCAGGATTTGCGACCCGAGTGCCGGAATGGGAAACTCGTCAGTGCTTACCGGGTGGCTGGTAGGATTGATGTGCATTACTGGAGCGTGTGATGACACCTGCGCTGGCACAGCTTGAGCCGAGGCAAGTCTGGAAGCACTTCGCGGCACTGGCGGCGATTCCTCGCGCCTCCACCAAGGAGGCAGCGGCGCGCGATTATGTGCTATCGGTGGTGGCGAAGAGCGGGCTGAAAGCGGAACACGATCACGCCGGTAATACCGTGGTGCGCAAGCCGGCGCGTCCGGGCCGGGAAGCCGCGCCGATGGCGCTTCTTCAGGGCCATCTCGACATGGTTTGCGAGAAGAACGAAGGCACCGCGCACAACTTCGATACCGATCCCATCCAGGTCCGCCGCGACGGCGACTGGCTGAAGGCCGAAGGCACGACTCTGGGCGCTGACAACGGGGTGGGGGTATCGGCGGCACTGGCGGTGATGGAGAGCACCGATATCGCGCACGGTCCTCTGGAGTTTGTCTTCACCATTGACGAGGAATCCGGGTTGACCGGCGCGGCGGAGTTTCCGCCCGGGCTGCTGAAGGCGAAATACTTCCTTAACCTGGACAACGAAGAGAAGGACACAATCTGCATCGGCTGTGCGGGCGGGGTGAAGACGACCGGACGCTGCAAGGTTGCGCTTCGGGCAGCCGCCGGCGACACGGGATGGCGGATCAAGGTCTTTGGTCTGAAAGGCGGCCATTCTGGCGTGGACATTCACCAGGGACGAGGGAATGCCCTGCGTGTTCTGGGAGGCACGCTGCAGACGATCATGGAGCGCCTGCCGGTGGAGATTGCGAACCTGAGCGGCGGCACGGCGCAGAACGCGATTCCGCGCGAAGCTTCGGTGATCGTCGCGCTCGATGCCGCTCGCGAACAGGAGCTGCGGTCGGTAACCGGCAAGGCAGAGGCCGAGTACAGGGCGGACCTCGGCAGCTTTGATCGGGAGCTGCAGATCGCTGTGGAGAAGGTAGAGCGTCCGGCCAGAGTGTTTGACTCCGCCGAGGCCAGGACAGTGGTGGACCTTCTGGCCACACTGCATCACGGCGTGCTGGCGATGAGCCCCGATGTGGCCGGCCTGGTGCAGAATTCCACGAACCTGGCGATGGTGGCGACAAAAGGCGATGTGGTCGAGGTTGTCACCAGCCAGCGGAGCGCGATTGAAAGCAGCAGGAATGCCGCGGCGCGCATGATCGCGACCGCCTTCCGCCTGGCCGGCTTCGAGGTAGAGCATTCCGGCGGCTACCCCGGCTGGAAGCCGGAGCCGAGCAGCGAAATTGTGCGCAAGCTGCAATCGGTGCATGAGAAGGTCTTTGGGCATCCCGCGCGGCTGATCGCCATGCATGCCGGCCTGGAGTGCGGCGTCATCGGCGAAAAGTATCCGCGCATGCAGATGGCTTCGTTCGGACCGACGATTGTTGACCCGCATAGTCCCAACGAGCGGGTGGAGATATCGTCGGTACAGGAGTTCTGGAAGTACCTGAAAGCGGTGCTGGAGGCAATCTAGGAGGCTGCTGAAAAAATCCAAGAAGCAGATCCCTCGCGGACTGAAGCCCGCTCGGGATGACAAACACAAAGGTCGTAGACGCTCTACGCGAACCGGTTTGAATCGTGACTTTTTTCAGCAACCTGCTGGCGCAGTCGCACGGCAGGTGAGCGGGCCCCTGGAGCGGCAATGAGGGCTGCGAAGTTCGGCAAGCCCGATCCGGGAGACATTCGCGGGTGAAGACTATCGACATAACCGATGTGGATGTGCTGGCCCTGCGGCTGCCCGGCTTTGTACCGCGGCGTTACCGGCCGCATGGGAGCGGTAACTGGTCGGGACATATGGCGTTCGCCAGCGATCTGATCCAGGCGATCCAGCCAAAACTGCTGGTGGAGCTGGGGACCCACTGGGGCGAGTCGTACTTCGGCTTCTGCCAGACCATCGCCGAAAACGGCATCCATTGCGCCTGCTATGCCGTCGATCACTGGCGCGGAGAACAGCACTCGGGCAACTACGGCGAAGAAGTCTATGAGGAAGTCCGCGAGTACAACGAGCGCTTATACATGGACTTCTCCTACCTGCTGCGCCATGACTTCAGTGAAGCCCTGCAGCAGTTCAGCGACGCGAGCATCGACCTTCTGCACATCGACGGGTTGCACACCTATGAAGCCGTGAATCGTGACTTCTGGAGCTGGCTGCCGAAGGTGAAGCCGGGCGGCATTATTCTGCTGCACGACATCTGCGCCCGACATGCCGACTTCGGAATCTGGCATCTGTGGGAGGAGATAAAGGACCGTTTTGCCGAGACGTTCGAGTTCCGGCACAGCTGGGGACTGGGGGTGGTGCGCAACTCCGGCGGTGACGAGGGTCCGCTGTTTACGCAGGCCCTGTTCCGGAGTACGGCTGCCGTTCAGGAGTTGATACGGCGGCAATATGCGCTTTATGCCTCGCATCTGGAGAACCTGCTGTTGCGCTCGTCCGCGCTAGCTCATCAGGTCAATGATGACAGTACCTATGGCACGGCCGCTCCGGTTCGAATCCGCATGATCATTCCAGGCCGGGACGGCTCTGCCGAGCCCGGAAGCGATGAACGGAGAGTGCAACCAGGACAGTGGTCGACCCTGAGCTTCGAATTGGCTGAAGATCCGAAGACTGCCATGCCCGGGCTGCAGCCCTCCGATCGGCCTTCACTGGTCGAGATTCGCGATCTGTCGCTGTACTCCGCGACCGGCGTTTTGCTGGCGCGCCTTGACGGAACGGCCGTGGCTCCCGTGCTGTTGCTCTGCGGCACGCTGGCCTCGCTCAACGACAGCCGGCGCTGCCTGCTTCTGAGCTATGGGGACGAGCCGCGGATCGACCTTCTGCCGTTCCATTACCGGCCGGAGCCGGTACGCCGGATGGAGATAACCCTGCGGATCGATCTGCTCGACGCCGTGACTCCCGCGGTGGCAGCTTTCGTCCAGAGCGCCGGGGCAGGCGTGGCCAGCGAACTCCGGGGCAGGCTGAACGCGCTGCAGGCGCAGCAGGCTGCAACCGATTTTCGCGCCATGACCGCCGAGCGGGATTCCCTGCGCGCCAGGCTGAGGCAGGCCGAGGAGCTGCAGAAATCACTCGAGGATCAACTGGCGGAGGAGCGCGCGGTGCGGGAGGGTATTGTGCATTCGAAGTCGTGGCGGCTTACCGAGCCACTGCGTCGCATCATGGCCGCTCTGCGCCCGTAGCGCCAGGCTCTTTCCCTCCATGCCAGTCGAGGTACGATGACGATTCCCTCCGGTGCGGCGCAGAATGAAGGCACGCGCCCGGTTTCCGTTTTCATTCCAGCGTTCGGCGGAGCCGGGGCCCTGAAGCTCTGCCTGAAGAGCCTCGCCAGGTATGCACCCTCCAGAGCCAGCATCACCATCCTCGATGACGGCACGCCCGACAGCAGTGTCTTAACCGAGTACGCAGCGGCGCGGGAATGCATTCCACGGCTGGGCTATTACCGCAGCGGCGAGAACCGGGGCTTTGTCAGCATCTGCAACTGGGCGGCGACCTACCTGCGCGAGCCGGGAAGCGACCTGCTGCTGCTCAATTCCGACACGGAAGTTACCGGCGGTTTTCTCGACGAGATGCAGTCTGTGCTTCACCTGCACGACCGCCATGGCGTGGTAACCCCGCGAAGCAACAACGCGACCATCTTTTCGGTGCCATGGGTGGGCGGCATGCTGCCGGAAACCGAGTCGTACGAGATATGGAAGCGGATCCGGGAGCTGCTGCCGCGCTATCAGGTGATGCCGACGGCCGTGGGTTTCTGCATGCTGGTGAAAAGCGAAATCCTGGACCGCTTCGGCCTGTTCGACGAGGCGTACAGCCCCGGCTACAACGAAGAAAACGATTTTGTCTGCCGCATCAACCGCTGTGGATACTCGGCGGTAGCCGCCAACCGGGCTTACGTTTTTCATCACGGCTCCAACTCCTTTGGCGCGCTGAAAGCGGAGCTGGAGACGCGCAATCGCGCGACGCTGCTGGCCCGTTATCCGGAGTATGAACGCAAGACGGCGGACTACACACGCCTGTTTGTGGACCCGGTCGAGATATTCGCGAGCCTTTACGCTCCGCACCGGCCGCGGCTGCTGTTCGATCTCCGCGACCTGCCCCCGGTACGGAATGGCACCTCCGCCCTCGCCTTCCATCTGCTGAAGGCGATCAGCCGCTCTGCGGGCGACGAAGCGGAGCTGCATGTTGGGGTTGGCGAGTCGCGAAGCTTTTTTTCCGCCGAGCTCGAGGGATATCGGAGCTGGGACAGCCGCTCGAACCCTGCGATGCTCTTCGACCTTGCCTTCCGCCCGTTCCAGATCTTCACGTGGAGCGAGCTGGAAAAGATAAATGAGGTGGCGCCCCGCATCGTCTATCAGCTGCTGGATATCATCATGGTGAGGTGCGAGCACCTGAATGCTCCGGACCGCCAGATGGTGTTCCGGAAGGCTGCGGAACTGGCCGACCATGTGGTCACCATAAGCGAATATTCCAGGCTGGATTTCGCGCGCTTCTACGGCGATGAAGTTCCGATGACGGTGATTCATCCCGCAACCGACGCCACGCCGGCCGATGCCGGCAGTGGCGACTACGTGCTGGTGCTGGGAAATGCCTATGCGCACAAGGACGTGGCGGCCGCGGTGGAGGAGCTGCGTGGCGGTCCCTGGCGTCTGCTGGCCATGGGCGGACAGGCTGGGGAAGAGCATGACGGGGTGGAGTGGCTGGAGGCAGGGAGTCTGACAGCGGAGCGAATGGAAGAGCTGATGCGGAATGCGGCCGTTGTGGTGTGGCCCAGCCATTACGAAGGGTTCGGAATGCCGGTGCTGGACGCGCTGGCGGGGGGCACTCCCGTGGTTGCCTTGGACACGCAGATTAACCGGGAAGTTGCGGAGCTGGCGGACGACAGCAATCTGCATCGCGCCGCATCCGTTTACCGGCTGCGCGATATGGTGACGCAACTGCTCGGCCGCGGGCCGATGGCAGTGGTCCGCCCGGCGCGGCTGTGGGCGGAGGCGGGGGAAGCATACGCCGCATTATTCCGCGGGATGCTGGCGAAGCCAGTTGACGTGACCCAGCTGCGCCGGCGGTGGGAGTTCATTCGCGCGCTGGCCTCGGCGCGCCCCTGGTAAGCAGCCGTGCTATGATGACGGCCCGATGCCTGTAACGACCCTGCCTTTTCCTCCCCTGGAGTTTCGCAAGTGGGTCAGCCCGGTAGTGGACGAAAGCTACTACGACAATCCCACGGGAGACTACATCTGGGGACCGCTGGACATTGGGCCGCTGGCTGCGGGCGAGGCCTACCAGCGCATCTTCGACTTCGGCTGTGGCTGTGGAAGGGAAGCGCGGCGCCTGCTGCTACAGCGGCACCGGCCGCAAAGCTATGTCGGACTGGATATCAGCCGGCCCATGATCCAGTGGTGCCAGGAAAATCTCAGCTTCGATGGCTTCAGCTTCCATCACCATGATGTGTGGAGCGGTAGTTACGCTCCCGATAATTCCCGGAACCGCATACTTCCCATCGCCCATCTCGGCAGCGACTTCACGCTGATCGAAGCCAACTCTGTCTTCACCCATCTTTATGCCGACCAGACCGAATTCTATCTGCGGGAAATGTATGACATGCTGTCTGCCTGGGGTATCATCCGGCTGACCATCTTCTTCTTCAACAAGCAGTGGTTTCCCATGCTGTCGGATGACCATAACAATCTGTTTGTCGACGAAAAAGATCCGACCCAGGCCGTGTTCTATGACTGGAATTATTTTCGCAACCTGGCAGGTTCGCTGGGT
>DATJAI010000110.1:0-4565 GCA_035516415.1 Binatia bacterium
CCGGGGTGTCGGCTCGGAGATCCGCCGGCCGTTAGGCGTTGCCATTGTTGGCGGACTCATCGTCAGCCAGATGCTGACGCTATACACCACTCCGGTCGTGTATCTCTACATGGACCACCTGAAGGATTGGGTGCTGGCCCACCTGCCGTGGCGCAAGAAAGTGGCGAAGGAAGAAGAGGTACCGGTGTTCGCGGATTAAAACACGTACAGCCACGCTTCAGGATGCGCAGTTCGCCAACATGGAGCCGTGTCCTCCTGGCCGGTTGGGCCGAAGACGACCCTGGAGTAGATGCTGGGCGCAGGTGACGCTCGGAGAAGGTGGATCGGAGGTCCTGTTCTCCCCACGCGGCCCGGATGAAGGCGGCGCTGACTGTTGGGAAATAAGGCCGGGAGAGTCCTCTCCCGATACACCAATCAGAATTTGACAACTTCCCACGAAGTTTTGTCAGTGACGCGTGCCGCACGGCGAGGTGAGCGGTCGGCCGGACGCCCACCACAACGCCTCTCGTGTATCTCTATAGGGACCTGAACGATTGGGTGCTGGCCCACCTGCCGTGGCGCAAAAAAGTCGCGAAAGAAGAAGAAGTGCCGGTGTTCGCCGATTAGACTTCGCGGACTAGACCAGGACAGCGGCTTCCAACCCGGAGCACAGGC
This sequence comes from Binatia bacterium, assembly GCA_035516415.1. Lineage (GTDB taxonomy): Bacteria > Acidobacteriota > Terriglobia > Terriglobales > Acidobacteriaceae > Bog-257. The sequence goes on from DATJAI010000110.1 coordinate 655, forward strand.
TGCAAAAGGCGGCAAAGGAAAGCTCAGGGGTTATTCGCTGCCGTGCCGCTCCGGTTCTGCTGGATCGCCGTGAAATGACCGTCCTTGTCCAGATCCAGACGGATATTGCATTGGTCCGGCGCGGCGTGAGCGAAGGACACACTGAACTCCGGTTCGGGACTGGGCAGCTCACCCGAATCCAGCGGCACGCGAACCACGTCCTGCTGCTCGTTATAGGCGCCGCTGGTCTCCGTGCTCTTCGAAACAACCAGTGTCCAGTGCCTGGCAGCGGGAATCACAAACAGGGTGTAAGCGCCGGCAGGAAGGTTCCTTGCGGCAATCCGGATGGGCGTGTTAGTAAACAGGGTCATGGGCTTGCCACCAGGCGCCCAGACTTTGCCGAAGGTAAGCTGAAGGGACAGCGGTTTCTTCAGATTGAAAGAGACACGCTGATACTCCACGACGAGTTGGCTGTTCTCATCGAAGTTACAGGTCGCAGTGGCAGCCGTCGCATTCTCCTGTGCGAAGGCCGAACCGGCGGCGAGCAGAAAGCAGACGATGAGGACCGACCGAGTGACGCGCGGCATAGGCGAGCCTCCGAGCAGGGAAGTTTAGCTCCATGGCGGTGCCGATGTCAGTGATATTAATGCCGAAACAGCATCCGGCCCGAAGCTCTTCAGCGCCCCCAGGACCGCGTGTTGGGGACCAATCCGCGGCTGACCAAATCCATCTAATAAAACTGCTTTTCCGCCTTCCGCATCTCTCCATAGGTAATCCAGGCCCTGAGTCCAATTCCCCCGCAGCCGGATAAGCGCCGGCCGCTGCCAGGGAACCGCAAAACGGATGACTGAGACAGAGAAAAGCACGAGAAGTGCATGGCAGGAGCGTATGTCAGCCCTGCGCAACCTGCCGCCGGTACTGAAGATCGTCTGGGACTCGGGACCGGTGGTCGTGGTTCTGGGCTTCGTCTTCCGCCTGGGCGCCGCGCTGCAGCCGGTGGCTCTGCTCTACATCAGCAAGCTGATCATCGACACCATCGTAACGGTCATCTCGCGGCACCAGGCCATTCCGCGGCGCCTCTGGTGGCTGGTGGCAGCCGAGTTCCTGGTTGCCGTACTGGGCAATGTTCTCACCCGCACCATTGATTATCTGGACTCGCTGCTCGCCGACAAGTACACCCGCCACGTCAGCATTCAGGTAATGAAGCACGCGGCAGAGCTGGATGTGATCGCGTACGAAGACCCGGTGTTTTACGACCGGCTGGAGCGGGCGCGGGTGCAGGCGACGGACCGGCTGGCGATGATCCAGATGCTCGGCCGGCTGGTGCAGCAGGTGATCACGACCATCACGCTGTCGGCCACCATCATCTACTTCTCTCCCTGGCTGCTGCTGCTGCTGATTGGTGGAGTGCTGCCCGCCTTCCTCGGGGAAAGCCACTACGCCTTTTTGGGATATGCCAAGAACTTCCGCCAGACGCCGGTGCGCCGGCAGCTCGATTATCTGCGGGTGCTGGGCGGCAGCAAGGAAGCGGCCAAGGAGCTGAAGCTGTTCGGCCTGAGCAAGTTCCTGACCGAGCGCTTCACCCGGCTTTCGGACCAGGTATATGAGGAGAATGTGGAGCTCTCGAAACGCAAGCTGGTTGCGGGAGCCCTGCTTTCCATCATCGGCTCACTGGGCTACTACTCGGCTTACGTATACGTGATCTGGCGGACGGTGACGGGGGCGCTGACCATCGGCACCCTGTACCTGCTGGCCGGCGCCATTCTGCAGGCCAGCACCAACATCCAGATGATCTTTTCCACTCTGTCCGGGGTGGCGGACCAGGCGCTTTTCCTCACCGACCTGCTGGCGTTCTTCGAGATGCAGCCGACGATCCGATCGAAGCCGAACGCGCTGCCGGCACCGCGGCCGATCCAGCACGGCTTCGAGTTCCGCAACGTGTCGTTTGCCTATCCGGGAAGCTCGCGTCTGATCCTGAAAGACCTGGACTTCACCCTGCATACCGGTGAGCGGGTAGCCCTGATCGGCGAGAACGGCCAGGGCAAAACGACCATTGTCAAGCTGATTACCCGGCTCTACGACCCCACCGAGGGCCAGGTCCTGCTGGATGGCATCGACCTGCGCGAATACAGCCTGGAGGACCTGTACCGCGAAATTGGAGTCATTTTTCAGGATTTTATGCGATATGAGATGACCGCCCGCGAAAATGTGGCCGTAGGACGCATCGAAGAGATTGAGAACACTCGCGGCATCATGGCGGCGGCGCACAAAAGCCTGGCGGATGAAGTAATTGCGAAATTGCCGCGTCATTACGAACAGATGCTCGGCCGGCGGTTTGAAACGGGCGTGGACCTCTCCGGCGGGGAGTGGCAGAAGCTGGCGCTGGCCCGGGCGTATCTGCGGGACGCGCAGTTGCTGATTCTGGACGAACCTACGGCGGCGCTGGATGCGCGCAGCGAGTACGAGGTGTTCGAGCGCTTCGCCGAGCTGACGGGAGGAAAGATGGCGCTGTTCATCTCACATCGCTTTTCGACGGTGCGCATGGCCGACCGCATTGTTGTGCTGGCGGATGGACGCATCACGGAGGACGGCAGCCATGAGCAGCTGATGGCCCTGGGCGGGCAGTACGCCGGGATGTTCGAGCTGCAGGCAGCCAGCTACCGCTAGCAGCCTGGCCGACTGAAGTCGGATCGGGACACGGCAGCAGGGTGCCGGGTACGGCGCGGCTGAAGCTGCGCCACTTCAGAACGCGTTGAGGTTTCCAAACCTGCCGAAGCCGGAATTTTTGGCGAGATGCAGAAGGGCTAATGGCAGTCGCTAATCACAGAGACGTGCTGCTGGAAATGGCGGACCGCGCCGGGCCAAAGCCGGCGCAGGCTTCGCAATCCGATGACGCGCTGGCGCAACGCGCGCGTCAGCGGGCACACGCGCTCGTCTGGCTGCCGTCGACCAGAGAGTCCGATCACGTCAGCCGGCGGCTGAGTGTCCTGAGTCACTCGCTGGAGTCGCTGCTTTCCGCCGTGGACTTTCCTGTGGATGCGGACGAGCAGCTTCCCGAAGACCTGCAATGGATGCATGACAACGTGCGACTGGCGCGCGCGACGCAGTCGGAGGTGCAGCAGTTCGCGGGCTCCCTGCGGCGGGTTCCTCACGTACGCACGGCGCAGAAGGTGGTGATGCCGCGGGTACTCGCCATAGCCGACGACTTCCTGCGCGGCGTGCAATACCGCTACTCCGACCACGCGTTCTGCACGTACGTGGAAGCGTTTCAGGCGGTGACCGGGCTGAACATGAGGGAGCTGTCGCTGCTGGTTGCGGCGCTGAAGCTGGTGGTGCTGGAGGAGTTCGCCACCCGGGGCAGGGAAGCGCTGAAACGCCCGCCCCAGACGCAGAACATCGGCGACCTGATGGGAAGCATGCGCGAGCTGTCGGAAGCTCCGTGGAAGGAGCTGCTGGAGCCGCTGATTGTTTTCGAGCGGACACTGGCGGCCGATCCCGCGAAGGCCTATGCGCGGATGGATTTCCAGACCCGCGAGCTGTACCGGCATACGGTGGAGCATTATGCCGAGCACTCCGACTGCTCGGAGCTGGAAATTGCGGAGCTCTCGCTGGCGCTGGCGCAGGAGGTGAGCCGACATCCCGGCGGGGATTCCCGGCTGGCGTGGCGGAAATCGCATGTGGGCTATTACCTGATCGGGGAAGGGGCAAAGCAGCTCCGCGCCCGGGCGGGAGTGCGGCTGCCGTTCGGCGAGCGGGTGCAAGAGTTTCTCCGCCGTCATCCGGACGAGTTCTACCTGGGCGGCATCGAGCTGCTGACGCTGCTGATTGTCATCGCCATCATGACGCCGGTGTTCAACGCGTTCAACACCCTGCCGGGACGTATCGCGGCGATCCTGCTGCTGCTGTTGCCGGCCAGCCAGAGCGCGGTGGAA
>DATJAI010000111.1:0-7868 GCA_035516415.1 Binatia bacterium
CTTCCCTGCGTACGCGCCCTCGTTTGTACGCAGCCGCAGCTTCGGCTATCTCCTCTCCGCCATGTTTGGAGTCGGCGTGCTGCTCGCGCTTTCATTCCTTGCGCAGCGCTTCCGGGGGCGAATTCGCCGAAAGGAATCTTCCGGATGAAGTCCGGCTTCCTCGAATCCACCGCCATGACCTTCGCGCGCGCGCTTACCCGCGCCATGCTCTCCGAGAGAACCGCCCGCCGCCGCGGCCTGCTGCAATCGCTTGATCCGCGCGTCCGCGTCGTCGGCCTGTTCTCGCTGGTACTGGCCGTTACCATCTCCCGCAGGATCCCCGCCATCGCAGCGCTTTTTGCGCTCGCCGTCGTCATCGCCCTGCTCTCGCAGGTCAGCATCGCCGCCCTCGCCGGCCGCGTGTGGCTTGTCGTGCTCGCCTTCACCGGTGTCATTGCCCTTCCCGCCATCTTCCTCACCCCCGGCCATCCGGTCGCCGGCTTCGGCAAGCTCGTCATCACTGAGCAGGGGCTGCGCACCGCCGCTCTGCTCATCCTGCGCGTGGAAACGGCTGTGACCCTCACTACCCTGCTGGTCCTGTGCACTCCGTGGGCGCATGTACTGAAGGCGCTGCGCGCGCTGCGCCTGCCGCGCGAAGCCATCGCCATGCTTGCCATGAGCTATCGCTACGTCTTTCTCCTCGTCGAGACCGCAACCCAGATGTTGGAATCGCGCAGCAGCCGCACCGTCGGCGTCCTTACGCCCTCCGGCCAGCGCCGCATGGCCGCCCGCACTGCGGGCGTGCTGCTGAGCAGGAGCGTCGCCCTCAGCAATGACGTCTATCTCGCCATGCAGGCGCGCGGATTCCGTGGCGACGTCCAGGTCCTCTCCGATTTCCGTATGACCAGGTGGGACTATCTCGGCCTGCTGCTGTTTCTCGCCGCCGGAGTCACCGCCGTATGTCTGGGAAGATAGCCGATGCCGCCCCTATTTGAAGCTCAGGACGTCTTCTTCGACTACGATGGCATCCCCGCGCTCCGCGGCCTTTCCCTTGCCATCGCCCACGGCGAGCGCATTACCCTGCTCGGCGCCAACGGCTCGGGCAAGTCAACCCTGCTCCGGCTGCTCGATGCGCTCTCCTTCCCTTCCCGGGGAGTCATCCATTTCAACCGCGAGCCGCTGACCCCCGAGCGCCTCCAGGACGACGGCTTCGCATTCCCCTTCCGCCGCCAGGTCGGACTGGTCTTCCAGAATCCCGATGTGCAGCTCTTCAATCCCACCGTGTTCGATGAAGTCGCTTTCGCCCCTCTCCAGTTGCGCTGGCCGAAAGAGCAGGTATTGCAAAAAGTCCATGAGACCCTGGAGCTGATGCGCATCTCCCATCTGCGCGACCGCCCTCCTCATCGTCTCTCCGGCGGCGAGAAGAAGCGGGTGGCGCTGGCTTCGGTCCTCGTGCTCGATCCCGCCGTCCTGCTGCTCGACGAACCGACTTCGACGCTCGATCCCCGCAGTCAGAACCAGATCATCGATCTCATGCAGGAGTGGAAAGGTTCGTCAAAGACTGTTGTCACCGCGACCCACCAGCTCGAGATCGTTGAGGACATCGCCGATCGCATCTTCGTTCTCGAGGAAGGCCGGGTCGCCGCCGCCGGCACCCCAGCGGAAATTCTTTCCGACCGGGAGCTGCTGCTGCGCGCCAACCTGGTGCACGCCCACCGGCACGCCCACGGCGGCGTCGTTCATTCGCACCCGCACATCCACTCGCACTCCCGCCACGAGCACTGAAGCGCTCGCAGCGGCGCACTACCGTGGCGTCCGCTTGACAAGCCGGGCCATGCATCCCACTATGCCCTCAGGACCGCAGCAGCATCTCTGCCGGTTACGCCATGGCAGTCGGAGGGCCGCGATATGGAGCACACGCATTCGGCCGAACAGATCACCCCCAGCAACTTTCCCGCGCACATGATGAACCCCACGCCGCTGGCGAAAATCGGCAGGGGCGGCTTCCGCGAGTTCAAGGAGTTCGCCCTCAAGGGCAGCGTCCTCGACATGGCCATCGGCATCATCCTCGGCGTTGCCTTCGGCAAAATCATTACCTCCTTTGTCGATGACATCATCATGCCCCTGTTTGGCAGGATCTTCGGCAAGGTGGACTTCTCCAACATGTTCGTCAGCCTCACCGGCAGGCACTTCGATACCGTGGCGGCGGCGAAGTCCGTCGGCGCGCCCACTCTCAACTATGGCCTGTTCATGAACGCCATCCTCAACTTCATCATCGTGGCCTTCGGCGTGTTTCTCCTCGTCCGCCAGGTGAACCGGCTGCATCGCACCCAGGAGGTCGAGATGAAGCAGTGCCCCTTCTGCTTCAGCGGGATCGTGAAAAAGGCTTCGCGTTGCCCCTTCTGCACATCGTCCCTGGAAGAGGGGTCGCTGACCGCGGCGCACTAGCGCCGTCGCGCATCGTCTGACCCGAAGCCCAAGTTTGTGTTCAGTCACTCTGGCCCGGCGCGGCAGGGGGCGCGGCTTCGATCTGCGCTTCTGCGACCGGCGAGAGCGGTGTGGCTGGCTGCGGCGCGGGATATTTTGCCTCGGGATAGAGTTTCGCCAGCAGCAGGATGCCGGCAATGGTGACGATAAGATCGAAGATGCTAGCCTCCGGACCCACCGTTCCCCCGCTCAGCCACTTCGAGCCCATCAGCGAGGCGTTCAGCAGGTGACCTTTCGCCTGGATGCCGCTGTTGGGCGTCGAGTAGAAGAAGCTCTCGCCCCAGTCGAACGACATGTGCCAGCCGATGGCGAACCACAGGTTCCCGGTGCGCCGCAGCGCCACGCACAGGAACAGCGCAATCAGCACAATCTCCACCACTCCCATCCAGTTCTCTCCCGGATTGTGGCGATGCGCCAGGGCAAAAAGCGTGCAGGTAATGGCGGTTGCCGGCCAAAATCCCAGTCCGCTCGTCAGGGTGAACTGCAGGTAGCCGCGCATGGCAAATTCTTCGAAGAATCCGACCATCAGAAATCCCAGCGCCCACAGCAGTCCGTACTGGACGATCGCGGGCGCCGACAGGGCCAATCCTCCGGGCGAATAGGCGTGGGTCGCCGCCATCATGGCCACGATGAACGACAGCATCACAAAGCCCCACAGTGCGCCCGTCCAGAACTGCTTCCGCAGCATCAGGCGGAAGGGCAGCCCGTACTCCGCCAGGCTGCGATGCTCGAAGCGGCCCACGATGACCGTTGTGAGCAGCAGGATCCCGAACGCGATGACTTCACCGATGATCACATTGCGGGGGGAAAAATCGCCGCCCAGCTTACCCGCCACACGGCGTGTTAGGGGGGAGACGGCGGCCGACAGCCCCACCAGCAGCAGAATGAAGATCAGCAGACGCCAGCCCGCGCGAACTCCCTGCGCCCCGATGAAAACGGGCCTCAGCCGGCTGCGCTGCGGTACTTCGGGCGTCGGGCCTTGCGCTCCCGGCACGGAAGTGAACTCTGGGTCAGGCATAGCTCTCTTCTGGGCTGGTCAACGAAGTTGTATCGCTCCCAGTTCCCTCGAATGACGGTACATGCCCGTCAACCATTGCAAGCGGGCTGTGCATTGCGAGATTCTGCACCATTTTTCCGAAATTTTGTCTTAGGAAAGTAATGTGCCCGCGCAGTTACTTCTGGTGCTCTGCGCCAGCAATTCTGTTGTGAGTTGCGCGAGCTGACCATATACTTTGTCAATTCTATTTTGAATGACTGTTCGCGCCCTTCACCCTGCTATTGCCAGCGCCCTTTCCGTCACTTGTCCAATCAGCGCCTCTTCTTCTCTTCGTAGGGGAACTCACAAGTGTGAGTTGTGGAACTTACAGTACACAGTTACAAAGGAGCCGCATGAGAATCTGCTTTGCTGCTTTTTTTATGGCGCTGTGGAGCCTGTCTGCCACCGCGCAGGTAGCAGTAACCACTTTTCAGTATGACAACAGCCGTTCCGGCACCAACACCCACGAAACCGCTCTTACCCCGGACAACGTAAACGTCGCGCAATTCGGACGCCTGGCGGTCTTCCCCGTCCAGGGCTACGTCTATGCGCAGCCGCTGTACGTCCCCAACCTCGTCATCGGCGGCGTCAGCCACAACGTGCTTTTCGTCGCCACCGAGCACGATCAGGTCTACGCCTTCGACGTGAACTCGGGCCAGCAGCTCTGGCATACCAATCTCCTGATCGGCGCCGGATCGCTACTCCAGATCAATCCCCTCTCCAGCGACGATGTCGATTGCGATGACCTCGTTCCCGAGATCGGCATTACCGGAACCCCGGTGATCGACGTCGCCGGCAATGAGATGTTCCTGGTCGCCAGAACAAAACAGTACAACCTGCTCACCATGACCACCACCTTCTTGCAGACGCTGTACGCGCTGGACATCAGGACCGGTCTGCTGCGCACTCCGCCTCACGGCATTGCCGCGCGCTATCCCGGCACCGGTGAGGGCTCGCAGGGTGGGTACCTGACCTTCGATCCTCTGCTGGAAGGCCAGCGCGCCGCCCTGCTGCTCCAGAACGGGCAAGTCTTCGTCTCCTGGGCATCTCACTGCGACAACGGCGCCTATCACGGCTGGCTGATGTCATTTAATGAGTTCGCGCTCTATCCCGCCGGCGTCTTCGTCGATACCCCCAACGGCCGCCAGGGCGGCTTCTGGGGCAGCGGCTCCGGACCCGCGGCCGACTCCAGCGGCTCCATCTATGCCGCCACCGGCAATGGAGACTTCACCGCCAATTCCGGCGGAATTGATTATGGCGACAGCATTCTCCGTTTGACCCGCTCCTCCGAGGGTCTCGCGCTCACCGACTATTTCACTCCCTCCGACGAGCAGACCCTCGATGTCAATGATGAGGATGTCGGCTCCGGCGGCCTTGTGCTGCTGCCCGATCAACCCGGAGCGCCCTACCCCCACCTGCTTTTGCAGGCCGGCAAGGAGGGCACCATTGACCTCATCGACCGTGACGACATGGGGCACTGGCATGCCGGCAATGACAGCCAGATCGTGGAGACGCTGCCCTACGCCATCGGCCCGCTCTTCGCGGCTCCGGCATTCTGGAACAACACTGCCTATTTCGGCGGGACTGAAGACTTCCTCAAGGCTTATAGCTTCAATCCCCAGACCCAGCTCATGTCCACAGCTCCCACCTCGCAGTCGCCGGAAGTGTTCGGCTATCCCGGGCCTGCGCCGGTCGTTTCTTCCAACGGCGCCGGCGATGGCATCGCCTGGGTAGTTGAAACCGACACCGGCGACGACGCCGTTCTGCGCGCCTACCAGGCGGCCAATCTGGCGACGGAACTCTACAACTCGCAGCAGGACGCAGGACGCGACGAGGCCGGTCCGGCGGTGAAGTTCAGCGTCCCCACCGTCGCCGACGGGCATGTCTTCGTCGCCGCCCAGGGCGAGGTGGATATGTACGGGCTGCTGAACTGACCGGCGGTTGTTGTTCTGGCGTAATCCGGTAGTGCGGGACTTCAGGCCCGCGTATCCGACGCCCACCTTTAGCCGTTCAGGCGCTGAGGTCGCAGACCTCAGCGCCTGAACTACCTGATCTCACACCGCTGATGCAGGCCTGAAGGCCTGCTCTACCCAATCACGCTGTTTGACAGTAAGTCTCAAACTGCCTTAGCCGTCTTCCCTCTACCGCACCTGTGGCAGCACCGCTTCTCCGAACAGTCTCGCCTGCTCTTCCCGCTCCTCGCCCCAGATCTCCAGCAGGATGTTGCTGCACCCGGCCTGCCGGTATTCCCGGATGCGCCCGCAGCATTCCTCCGGCGTGCCGGCGATGGGGCAGACTTTGTCCAGCACCTCATCGCTCACCGCCCGGGCTGCGGCCCTGCGTCCGCCCTTCTCCATGGCCTCGGCGATGGGCGCAATCTCTTCCCGGCTGAGTCCCGCCTTCTGCAACAGCACGTCGGCCGAGCCGCGGATATTCTGTACCTTGTTGGCCAGATACATTGCCGCCATCTCGCGCGCGCCTTCCCTGCCTTTGCCTGCATTGCGGTGGACGCTGCCCACGATCACCGCGCCCAGGTCCAGCAACGACGGGTCCTTGCCCGCCCGTCTCGCGCCCTCCTCCATGTTGCCGCGCGCGTAGCGCACGAACTCCGGTGTGGTAATGCTGGCGGTCAGCAGCCCGTCGGCATGCGATCCCGCCAGCCGCTGCAGCACCGGGCCGGTCGCGCCCACATATAGCGGCACGCTGGCCCGCGTCACCTGCGCCTCGCTGCTCACCGCCGGCGCCGAGGCTTCAAATGCCTTCCCGCGATACTCCACTGCGCCGCCCGCCAGCATCGCCTGCACGATCTCGATGCTCTCGCGCATCACCACCGCGGGCCCCACGTCCCTTCCCTTCTCGCCTTCGCCGATTTCTTTCATGAAGATCTTGGAGGCGCCGAGCCCCAGCAGGAAGCGGCCCTCGCCGGCGGCGTCCTGCATCACCCGCGCCTCCATCGCGATCTGCACCGGATGACGCGTGTACGGTGAAATGATCCCCCAGCCGATGACGATGTGCCGGGTTTCCGCCGCGATCACCGCGGTCATGGCCGTCGAGGAGCGCGCTTCCATTCCGTGTTTGCGCCACCAGGGATAGGCCTCGGCCAGCCAGAAGATGTCAAACCCGGCGCGCTCGCATGCCTGGGCCATGCGCACCGTCTGCCGCAGCGGCTCCATGCTCAACTGCAGCACGCCGACTCGGAACGGTATCGCCATGTTGCTACTCCAGCGACCGCACCCGCGATGTGGGCAGCAGCTCCAGACGGCAGGGACCAGGCGCGCCGCTGCCACAGCTCACTACTGCCCGCCGTACCACATGGGCGTGCGCCTCGGGCGGGAACTTCATTCCCACGTCCGTCTTCTGCAGGCTATCCGCCAGGCTCTTCAGGTTGTCATCTCCCTTGATGAACTTCACCTGCTCCACCTTGCCCGGCCCGACCAGCAGGTAAAACTCCGCTGTGCCCCTGTCATTACGGTTCAGGGCTACGGTTCGATCGCGCTGCAACTGGGGACGAACCTCCGCCGCTTTCCGGTCAACATCCTTCACCCCCAACGCGTTGAGCCGGGCGCGTGCGTCCAGGCTGGGATTCTCGGCCGCCAGCGACAACAGGTAGTAACGAATGGCGGCCTCGCGCTTTCCCTGCTTTTCGGCAATCTCCCCCAGATGCTCGGCTTCATCGCCGGTGCCGCCGGCCAGCCATGCCGGAACAATGTATCGCTCCGCGCCATCGGCATTGCCCCGTTTGAAATCGATCCAGCCCCGCGTGTCCCACACCGCAAACAGCAACTGCGTCGTGCCCAGGTCCTGGATACGCAGGCTGTCCAGGTTTACGTCGCGCAACTGCGTCTCGATCGCGTTGATCGCCGTGTCGGCATACTGGCCGGCCCGGTCCAGTTGCACGTTCTGCTCCGAAAGCGAGTAGGCGATATTGTTCCAGACCAGCGGGCTCGGCGACAGGTTGATGGCTTTCTCGAAGGCCGCCATGCCTTTCTCCGTCTGGTTGTTTCCGATGTAGGCCTGGCCCAGCTCGATCTGCATCACCGGGTTTTTCGGCAGCAGATCGACCGCTTTTTCCAGCTCCGGTACCGCCTCGGCGAACTTTTTCTGGCCCAAGTAAAGCCGCCCCAGGTTTCCATGCGCATAGGGCTCCAGCGGATTGATCTCGATCTGCTTCTGATACTGCCTGATGGCCTCGCTGTATTTCGCCTGGCGCTCGTACGCCTGCCCCAGATTGTTATAGACATACTGGTCGTAGGGATTGATCTCAACCTGCTTCTGAAACGCGCTGATCGCCCGCTCGGTCTGCCCCAGCCCAAGGTATGCCCGTCCCAGGTTGTTCCAGGCCGCCTTGTGTTTCGGTTCCAGCTTC
>DATJAI010000112.1:0-17069 GCA_035516415.1 Binatia bacterium
ATTCGCGACTGGATGCCCCCGTTTTCAGAGGGCGACACATCAGCCCGGGGTAGTGCGGCGCTTCAGCGCCGCGTAGCCCATCGCACATTGAAATGAAAGCGGGCTTTAGCCCCCTAATCCCTCGCGGAATTTTGCGCCTTCCAGCCGGAGAAGAAATGCTTTCGTCGCCAGCCCGCCGCCGTAGCCGCCGAGCAGGCCTCCCGAGGCGAGCACGCGATGGCAGGGAACGATGATGGCAATCGGATTGTAGTGGTTCGCCTGACCCACGGCGCGTAAGCCGCTCGGATTGCCGACGGCGCGCGCAATTTCGGCATAGGTGCGGGTCTCGCTGTAGGGGATCCGCAGCAGCTCCCGCCAGCAGCGCCTGCGAAACTGGGTTCCGCGCAGGTCGAGCTCCAGGTCGAACTGGCGGCGCTTGCCGGCAAAGTACTCGTCCAGTTGCCGGCGCACCGGGCGCGTGCGCGCTTCCGACTCTTCCCACATGACCGGCTGGCCGGCAATCATCCGCGGCAGACCGCGATCGAATTCGAGGGCGACCAACGCCGACGGCGATACCCCGATCAGCAGCGGCCCGACCGGCGACGACATGCGTGAATAGTAAAGCGTCTCCATGATCTTCCAAAGATACGCTATCGTATCTCCAGCTTACGCGTGCAGCCTAAAGCCCGCTGCTGCGACATTTCAATTTGTTCCGCTTTTGCGGAGTGCTATGATCGGCTGTTCGAAACCATCCCTGATCCAGTACACAGGTTCCTGGTGTTGCGCGCCCAATCACGTGGCTTGCGGACGAATTGCCTGTTCGAAGGTGTGATTCATGAGAAGCTGCAAAGCTCCTGGCCGTTGTGGCGTCCTGCACCGCGTTCTCTTCTTCCTCGCAATATCTGCCGCAATGTTGGCCATGTCGGCCCAAGCCCAGCAGTTAATCGCAACCGTGCCGGTGGGTACGAATCCCTACTCCATCGCTGTGAATTCATTAACCGGTAAGGTTTACGTGGGCAATCAAACCGACTTTACGGTGACGGTTATTGACGAACATACGTTGGCAACAACGACAATCGCTCTTGCAACAGATCCTGAGTACATAGCGGTAAACGAAGTCACGAACAAAATTTACGTTACTGGAGGGCGAAGTCTCACCGTCATCGACGGTGCAACAAACTTGACGACAACAATTGCCCTGCCCGACGCACCTGGGCAGGTAGTCGTCAATCCGGTCACAAATAAAATCTATACAATCGCCAACTCTGGTCTCATTGTCATTGACGGCGCCACTCTCTCCGCTCAGACGGTCCCCGTCGGTCAGATTCCAGTTGGGATCGCTCTTAACACTGCAACGAACAAAATCTACGTTATCGATCAGGTGGCGAGTATGTTCGTTGTGGATGGGGTGACCAACAACACCACTACCGTCAGCCTTCCCGGTTCTTTAGGGCAGGTCGTGGTCAACTCTTACACGAACAAGATTTATGTTACGAGCAGTTATTTCTATAACAACAATTGGTACCAGGTTCTTGATTCCGTCGACGGAACAACTCTTTCAATCTCGACCTTGTTTCTCGGACAGGTTGGGGTTCGCGTTGCGATGGGACTTAATCCGCGGACTGACAAGGTTTATGTGAGCGTGAACATTAGTCAGTACACCAACTATTTGGCCATCATAGACGGGGGTACGCTATCTTTAAACGTTCTCCAGTTGGGTTTGGACGCGCCCGGTTATCTGGCGGTTGAACCCGTAAGCGACCGTATCTATATCACCTACTTAAACCCAAATTATGGGGATATTGGCGGACTGCTGGTACTGAACGGAGCAACCAACTCTCTGGCAACGGTTTTTACCTCACAGTTTAATCTGGGCGTTGTGACGGCGGACTCCGTTACCGACCGCGTCTACATCGCGTATACTGCGGAGTCCCTTGTCTGGGTAGTTGCCGGGCCCTTGCCTCTGAAGTTCGTTCCCGTCCCGCCCTGCCGGGTTGTGGACACACGTGGTCCGGACGGACAGTTCGGCGGCCCGCCCATTCAGGGCGGAACCTATCGCGACTTTCCCCTCCCGCAGGGCGCCTGCAATATTCCGCCCAGTGCAGCCGCATATTCGCTGAACGTCACGGTGGTGCCGCAGGGCCCGCTGGGCTATCTCACGGTCTGGCCAACGGGCGAGGGTCAGCCGGCGGTTTCCACCATGAACTCGGTGGATGGGCGGGTGAAGGCCAATGCGGCTATCGTGCCCTCGGGCGCCAGTGGCGGCGTCAGCGCCTACGCCAGTAACACGACAAACGTCGTGCTGGACATCAACGGCTACTTCATCCCGTCCTTCACGTCAGCACTGGCGTTTTATCCCCTGACCTCGTGCCGCTTGGCCGATACCCGTGGCCCGCAAGGCCCGCTGGGAGGGCCATACCTGGCCGGCGGCCAGGAGCGCGACTTCCCTGTCCTCGCTGGCGGTTGCGGCATACCTGCGACAGCCCAGGCCTATTCGCTGAACATCACCGCGCTGCCGCACGGCGCGCTGGGATATCTGACGGTCTGGCCCGAAGGGCAACAGCGGCCTGTGGTTTCCACCCTGAACGCCCCGACGGGCACGGCGACCGCGAATGCCGCGCTGGTCACTCCGGGAACCAGCGGTGGGATTGCCGTCTATCCCAGCAACGACACCGACCTGCTGATCGATGTGAACGGCTATTTTGCGCCGCCCGGGCCCGGCGGCATGTCCTTGTATACCCTGCTGCCCTGCCGCGTGCTGGACACCCGCCAGGGCCGTGGCATGTTGTGGGGAACGATGCTGATCGATGTGGCTGACAGCGGCTGCGGGCTGTCCTCGGCCCAGGCCGTCGTGCTGAATGCGACGGTGGTGCCGCAGGGCTATCTGGGATATCTGACCATCTGGCCGGTCACCGAGTTCCAGCCCTCCATCTCCACCCTGAACGCCTGGGACGGTGCGATTACCTCGAACATGGCGATCGTCACCAACATCGACGGCTGGCTCGAAGCCTTCGCGCCCAATCCCACGCATCTGATTCTGGACGCCTTCGGCTACTTTGCGCCGTAACCAGCCGGCACTTACGGCCCGAAGTAACTGGAGATGTCCAGCACCAACTGCGTCGCGTTGGAGGCGTAGGCATTGATGTTGCCGTGCGTGTCTCCCAGCACGATTGCCATGTTGGAAGTCACTTGCCCATCCAGCGCGTTCAGTGTGGACGCGTTCGGCTGCTGCTGGCCCGAGGGCCACAGGGTCAGGTAACCCAGCGGCCCCGGCGGCACCACGGTTGCATTCAGGACGAAGGCTTTCGCGCTGGTCGTAAGCCGGCACGGACCCGTGTCCATGGCAATCGGTATCGTGCCCTGGAATGCGCCGCCGCTCCCGCGGGTATCCAGCGCGCGGCAGGGAATCAGCGCGTACAGCGACAGGGGCTGCTGTCCGGAGCCTGGACTTGCGAAGTAGCCATTGATGTCCACCACCAGGTCGGTGTCGTTGCTGGGGAAGGCCGCGATCTTCCCGCTCGTACCGGCCTGCACAATTGCCCCATTTGCCGTCACCGTTCCGGTCGGCGCGTTCAGCGTGGAAACATTGGGGAGCTGCTGGCCATAAGGCCATATCGTCAGATATCCCAGCCGCGTGTGCGGGACTGCCGTCACATTGAATGAGTACGCCGCAGCGGAAGCCGGCAGTTGGCAGCTACTCGAGAGCACCGGGAAGTCGCGCTCCACTCCGCCTGTCAGGTAGGGACCGCCTAACGGGCCGTTTGGCCCGCGCGTGTCGATGACGCGACAGGGATTCGGCAGGGCGAAGAACGCCAGCGTCGAGCTGCCCGGCGGGATGAAATAGCCGTTGATGTCGAGCACCACGTCGGTTGTGTTGCTGGCGAAGACGCTGACAGAGGCGTTCGGGCTGCCGGCAGGCACGATGGCCGCGCTGGCTTTCACCCGCCCGTCCAGTGAATTCAGTGTCGAGACCGTGGGCTGTGGCTGACCTGCCGGCCACACGGTCAGGTATCCCAGCGCTCCATGCGGGACCACGGTCACATTGAAGGAGTACGCTGCCGCGCCCGCCGGGATGCCCGTGCACTGGGGACTTTGAGGAATGGGGAAGCTCCGATAGGTTCCACCCTGGATTGGCGGGCCGCCGAACTGTCCGTCCGGACCACGCGTGTCCACAACCCGGCAGGGGGTGGACAGGGGAACAAACTGCAGCGCCACTGCCTGGTTGAATGTCGCCGTCACCGTCGTGGGATTGTTCAACACCACGACGTAGCAGTCATATCCGGGGTTTGATGTGCAGCCGCTCCATCCGGCGTATACCGAGCCGGGACTTGGAGTCGGCACCAGGGTGACCGGAGTTCCTACGTAATAGGAAGCATACGAACATGTATTGCCGCAATTGATAAGGCCGTCCGTGCTGGTTACCGTACCACTCCCGTTACCCGCCTTGCTGACCGTTAACGTCGCCATCTGGTTGCTGACGACCACGAAGTTCACGGATTGCGGCGTTTCCATGTTGCCGGCATTGTCCACACTGTAAAACGTAAGCGTATGCGGCCCTGGAGTCGAGATGTCGAAGGGAGCGCTGTACCTTTGCCGGCTGCCCGAATCGATCTGATAGTACGTGGCGGCCACTCCGCTCAGGTCGTCGATGGCCGTCAGGGTGACAAGCACCAGGGGCTGGTAATACTGCCCGTACATGTTGCCGCTCAGTGCGACGCTGGTTATCGGCGGAGTGTTGTCGTAGCAGAGGGGACCATAAGTTGCGTCAGGGCTGGGCTGACCGGCATTGTCCCAGGCGCGCACGTTGACGGTGTGACAGCCAAAGCCGGCCGAGGCCAGCTCGATGGAGCCGGCGGTGCTGTTGGCGACTTGCGGACCGCTGTAGAACGAGTTTCCCGAACCCGGGGTTGATTCGGCGTAAACATCTCCCGGATCGGTATCCCACAGGGCGCTGTATCCCGCGATGCCGTTCGGAGGATGTCCGGTGACCGTCGTGGCGGTAATGTTCCAGCTGACAAGCTGGTTTGAGTTGTACCAGCGGTTGGTGGGTGGTCCAGACAGGTTAATGACGGGGGCGCCATAAGCTCCCGCCAGAAACGTGTTCACCGTCCATGCCAGTTGCAGCATGTTTGCCGAGCCCCATGCCGTGACCTGGTCGAATCCCGGCCCCGCGCAAAAGGGGTTCAGCCCATATTCCTGGGTGATGTCATTGCTGTTGCATCCCGAGGTGATGTCATAAAACGGATAATGGGCAGCGATGGGCTGGTGCAGCGCTTCCTGATAAATATAGGAGTTGGCTGGTCCCAGAGGCGCGCAGGGCGCCGACAGCGAAGGACCGCAGGTGTCACCGACGATGCTCTGAAGGTACAGCAGGTAGGCGTTTTCCTGGGCGAAGAAGCCGGCCATTTCGGGGGCCGCGATACTGGTGCCGCCGACGTAATACAGATAGCCTTCGTAATAGAAAATTTGCGGCTCAAAGTAGCCGTCGGAGTTCAGCGCGATATCGGGGACGCTGCGACTGCCGGAGCCGCAGACCGTGGGCCCCTGGTACCAGGGAGCAGTGTAGGCTACGCTACAGCCACCTCCACCGCCGCCGTCGTTGGTCGAGCAGCCGCCGGGTCCGCCACTCCAGGTGACTTCGCCGATATAGCTGCCATTGGAGACACTCAGCGAGGTTCCGCCGACCCCGGTGATGTCCGGGTCTGACGCCGGATAATCAACGGCCACATGATCGCCGCAATCTCCCGTGGCGCCCGCGTCACCGGCGGCGGCAACAAGGGTCCAGCCCTCGCCGATCAACTGATCGAAGACCGCGTGATAGGCATTGATGTAGCCCTGCGGGACCCCGTAGTGCTCGGCATTGCCCCAGCTCATGCTCAGCACCCGCGCGTGCCCATCCGAGAGTATCTGGCTCAGCACATCGATCATTGTGGTCAGGTCGTTGTGATAGCCCTCATAAACGTGCACTGTCGCTGTAGTGCCCGCCCAGTTGAAGCTGTTGGCCGTTGCCGTTGCCCATTCCACATCCAGCGTGGTCTCGTCGCCGCAGCAACGCGCGGGCCCATCGATGAAATATCTCTGCACGTTGTATGCGAGGTAAGGATATGTGGTCACGAAACCGAGGAGGTCGGAATCGGCAAAGTCTTGCCAGATGGCAATGGCAATGGAGGCTTCGGGCGGGGACCCTCCGGGATTGCCCAGCGGGTTGCAACAATGGCCCAGATTCTGGAGCGCCGCATAATCGTAAGCCGTCGGGGCGTATATATCGGTGGGCGCGTAAGGAGTCCAGTAATCGGCGGGCCCGGACTTGTGCCTGGCCATCGCCTCATCCAGCTTCCCGCGATTGCCATCTCCCCTGACCGCCGGTCCCACCGAATACGCCGGGCCCGGCGCGTAGTCAGGTTCCGGTGGTTGCTGACGGGCGCCTCGCCGGTTCATGAAGCTGTGGACGACCTCAATATTGTTCAATCCCAATATCGCCTGAACGACACCGCTGAACCGGGCCGGGATGGAAGGATCGCGATCGTTGGAAAAATAAGTGCGTTCCCCGATCTGGTAGGAGTTGATGGTGACCTGAAGCGCCTTCTCGATGACCCCGGCGGGCGCCTCCACATCGACAACCAGGCGATGGGAGAAGCGCTGGGTGATCGTCATCCCCTGGCTCTGCAGCCAGTTTGCGACGGCCTGTTCATCCGCCGCGGACGGGGCGAAACGCTCATCCCACTCCTTTGCGCTCAGATATTTGTGGAAGTTCGGCGATTGCATGTCCTGCAGCTCGCGCAGAAACTGCTCTTCCTCCTGCATATGCGGCGGCTGCAAAACGACGGCCAGGCGCAGCATCCGCTCAGGACTGTAATGCCCGACGGGACGCGCGGAACCTTCCTGTACGGCCCGCGGCGTTCCGGGCAATGAAACCTGTTGCTGGCCAGGCAGGTAAGCGGCCGACGCCAGCACAAGACCCATGGCCAGCGCGCACCTTCGCGGAAATGGCAGCAGTCCGCCTGTTAAGGAAAGAAAGTCAAAGAAAATATTGCGAAAAGGACGGCGCATCAGGCCCAACTCCATCGGGGTCTGGAGGAAACTGTATGGGCGCACCCAAGGGTAGACAGTACGAGAGTACCACAACGCACTCAGGATGAAAGTCGCGAAATGGCGTTGTCCCGAAATGGGCACAGGAACTTGCGTTTGCCCGAGCGACGGCCGGCTGGCGGATAGCTACCGCCGTCAATAGTGCCAGATAACGTCGCCGGCAAGGCTGAACTGATTCTGTTTTGTCCCGTTGTTGTAAGCGCGGGCGTTATAGGCCCGCTCGAACAATGAGTACTCCGACCAGCAGGCTGTAGAGCATCCAGCGGGGATAGTGTCGCCGAACGGCGGCAAACAATCCCTCGCCGCAGACCTGCCCCAGCCTGGAGCACAGATAAACCACGCAAACATCATCGGGAAGGTGACCGGCGCAGTCCACAGCAGGGATGGACCGAAGCTCGCTCCGGCGATCGCGCTTATAATCGGAATTCCGCATGCATGTCACGGTTCCCGCCGTACGCAGCTCCAGATCACGGGTTGCCTTCCGCGCGGTAGTTGTCATCCTCGTGCTGCTCCTGATCGCCTTCCTGGGTTTCGACTTCTGGTTCTATCGCGCGGTGCGCGCCGCATTACCGCAATGCGATGGAACAGTGCGGCTGGCCGGACTCAAAGCTCCGGTTCTCGTGACCTTCGATCGCCTTGGGGTGCCGAACATCTCCGCTTCCAATCTGCCCGACCTGTTCTTCGCGCAGGGCTACATCACGGCGCAGGACCGCCTCTGGCAGATGGACATGACCCGGCGCTATGCATCGGGGGATCTTGCGGTCATACTCGGGCCGGAATACGTCAAGTACGATCGCGAGAACCGGATCCTCGGCCTGCTTCAGGTTGCGCAGCGGGCGGCGGCCGATATGGACAGGCAGCAGCGGGCGCATTTTGAAGCCTATGCCGCAGGAGTGAATGCCTACATCGAGCAGCATCGCAAAGCCTTGCCCCTGGAATTCCGCTTCCTCAGATATTTCCCTCATGCATGGACAGTGCAGGACTCATTACTGGTCGGGCTGGCCATGACCGAGTTTCTCAATCATGGGCTCTACAGGGACAAACTCGAGAAAGAGAAAATTCTGGCGAAGCTCGGTCCCGAGCTGACATCGGACCTGTTCGTCAATACATCCTGGCGCGATCACCCACCGGCACAGGACAACACCTCCCTCGAGAACGAGGTCCCGGAAGAGACATCTCCAGACGAAGAGGAAGATCGGGAACGGCAGAATCCAAAGCAGCGTGGAAAAAGGGCTCCCGCGCGTGGCGAGGATCGCAGTGCATTGTTGCCATTCTTCTCCACCCTCCCCCTCCGCGATGGGCCTCTCCGTCCCGGTTCCAACAACTGGGTCCTCTCGGGTGCGCACACCACCTCCGGCAAGCCGCTGCTGTCCAACGACATGCATCTGCAGCTCCAGATTCCCAATGTATGGTATGAAGCGCACCTGACCGCAGGCGATTTCGATGTGGCGGGCGTGACCCTTCCCGGCATGCCGTACGTCATTGTCGGGCACAACCGCCGTATTGCATGGGGCTTTACCAACCTTGGACCAAACGTCGAAGACCTGTACATCGAGAAATTCAACGATAAGGGCGAGTACCTGACGCCGCAGGGCTGGAGACAGCCACTGCATCGCAAAGAAATCATTCGCGTGAAAGGCCGGCCCGAGATCACCCTGGACGTTGTAACGACACAACATGGTCCCATCATCAGCGATCTCGTACCGGGCGAGCAGCGCAAGCTGGCTTTGAAATGGACGATCTATGATCCCCTGGTGGAAGGCATACCTTTTTTCGCTGCGGATTCGGCGCAGAACTGGCCGCAATTCCAGACAGCCTTCTCGCATTTCGGCGCCCCCGGTCAAAACGTGGTTTATGCCGATGTGGATGGACACATCGCCTATCAGGCAACAGGACTGATCCCCATTCGGGCGGCGGGCGATGGATCGGTACCGGTGCCCGGCGATGACGGCTCACACGAATGGACCGGTTACGTTTCTTACGCCCAGCTTCCCAGCGTCTACGATCCGCCCTCGGGAATCGTCGCCACGGCCAATGCCCGCGTCACGCCTGATGGCTATCCCTATGAGCTGAGCATCGAGTGGATGTCTCCGTACCGCACGCAGCGGATTTACAAGCTGCTAGGCGCGGCGAAAAAATTCACGCCAGCCGACATGCTCGCCATCCAGACCGACGTCGTCTCCCCGTTTGACCGCTTCTGCGCCGAACGCTTTGTCTATGCCGTCGACCACACGGCGAAAACTTCCGCGCGGGCCAAGGCGGCTGCGGACCTGATGCGGAACTGGGACGGCACCATGGATACGGATTCGGCCGCCGCAACCGTCGCGGTCTTCTCGCGCGACAAGCTGGAAGAGTTGCTGCTGAAAGCCAGGCTGGGGGAGGAGTGGAAGAACTATAGGTGGTTCCGGAGTTCCGTGTGGCTGGAGAACGTGCTGACGCATCAGCCGCCGCGCTGGCTGCCGCAGGTTTATCGCAACTATGACGAGCTGCTGACCGCGGCAGTCGAAGCCGCTGTTTCCGACGCCAGCGCCACTCGTTCCCTCGCAATGTGGAAGTGGGGACGCGTACACCGCATCAATATCCAGCATCCCTTCTGGAGCCGCTTCCCTATCCTGAAGAAAGGCGCCGGAACCGGAAGCCAGCCACTTTCCGGCGACATGGAAACCATCAAGCAGGTGGGACCGAACTTCGGACCGTCGGAACGTCTGACGGTCGACTTTTCCGACCTGGACGCCACAACGCTGAATATCGTGAATGGCGAGTCCGGCAACATCTTCGACGAACACTTCAACGACCAGTGGGATGCGTATTACCACGAACGAACATTTGGGCTGCCGTTTTCCGATCAGGCAGTACAGAATGCCGCCGTTCACCATCTGGGGCTTGAACCACGGTAATCGGCAGGTACCATGACCGGTCGCGTGGACGGCTGGCCGAAAACTGCCCAGACGAAGCGCCAGGTACATGGATGTCCGAACTGAAAATTGAAACATTCTGCCTGTGCCGGTGTATATTCCGAGAATCCAGAAGACGCCCGCGAACGTGGAGCTTCATGAAACAGTTCCTGGGCCGACATTTCGAGATCGCGGGGACAGGTGAGCGCGTCCTGCCAATGGAGGGGCTGCGGGCGTTGGCTGCGCTGCTGGTATTTTTCGTTCATTTCTACGCGTTGTTCCACCCATACATTGCAGATGGCAGCTGGGCACTCGTGGTATTCGGGACGGCAGGCGCGTTCGGTCACACCGGGGTCGATCTGTTCTTTGTCCTGAGTGGGTTCCTGATATACGGCATTCTTTTCGAGAAGAACCCCAAATACGAAAACTTCATCCGGCGCAGGGCGCGGCGCCTGTACCCGGTATTCCTTGCCGTCTTCGGCATGTACCTGGTTCTGTCGCTGGTCTTTCCCGGCGAATCCAGGCTACCGCACGGGCTCTCGAAGTTGCTCGCGTACATCGCAGCGAATTTGCTGATGCTGCCGGGCATGACCAGCATAACCCCGATGATCACCGTGGCCTGGTCGCTGAGCTATGAGTGGTTTTTTTATTTGGCCATGCCGCTGTTGATTGCGGCGCTCGCGTTAAGACGGTGGTCCAGTGGACGGCGGATCGCGCTATTCCTGCTTTTGCCTTCTCTCTATTTTGTGCTGGTTTCATTCGGCATTGTCGGGCGCGTCAGACTCGTGCTGTTCGCAGCCGGCATTGTTATCTGGGAACTGGTCGACCGGGGAGGCTTGCATCGGCTGAAAGCATGGGCAGAATACCTGGTCGCCGCCGCGTTCCTCATCAACATTCTCGCCATCGGGCTGGCCGGCTGGCAGCGCGGTGACAGTGGACTGGTACTGCTCGATATTCCCTGGTGGTACACGCCATCGCTCTTCGTTACGCTGCTTCCATTCTGCCTGTATTCAATGTTCTACAGTGGTTTCCTGCAGCGCCTCTTCTCGCACGATTACTTGCGTTGGATGGGAAACATCAGCTACTCGTACTATCTCATCCACGGCTTGGCGCTGCATGGAATGAGGTTGCTGGTCAACCGTCTGTTTCCACCCGCGCCGCGGTCGTCGATATTCGATGTTCTGCTGCTAATGGCTTGCCTGTCTTTCTCCATCATCTGCGCCGCACTGCTCTACCTGGTGGTCGAGAAACCTCTCTCCTGGTCAGCGCACGCCCGCCGTCCACGGTCGGTAACCGTCAGTGATGTTTCGCCGGCCGGGTTGACTCCGGCTCCTGAGGCGTCAGCAGAAGCTTCGGCCAGCCTGGAAGCGGGGCAGGTGCGCGCTGCATCGTCAAACTAGCGTTGGCTCGGCGTCTACGGATCCACCTGCACGATGCCGGACAGTGCTCCGGTGAAAGTGAGTTGGTTCGGCTGGAGAGTGTCGTTCGTTGTGTTGTAAATGTGCAGCAGGCCACCTTCGATCGCATACATCACGTTGCGGTTCTTGACCGCCAGCAGGCTGGTAATAGCCCCTCCGCCGGGCGGCAGGGCAGGATCGGCGGTGTTGTTGGTGACGTCCACCACCGAGAGGCAGCCCGTGGTCCTGTTGCGGCACGAACTGGCGCCGATGTACAGCTTGTTGTTGTTCGCCAGCGCCATTGTGGTGTGAAAACCATCGCCGATGGCGACGGAGTTGGAGGTCAGCCGCGTCATGTTGCTGACGTTCACCGCGTCATATGTGGAAGTTGTTCCCGGAGGAACCGGACTTCCGGCCACATATAAGGTCGTGCCATTCAGCAGACCAACGCTGGCGCCGCCCACGGGCACGGTCGCCGTGATCGTCTGCGAAGGAATGTCGAGCGACGCCACCGACGCCGGTCCGCTGGAGCCGCATTCCGGACCGCAATTCAATACGTAAGCCGTATTGTTGTCGCTGCTGAAAAAAGCGTTAATGGGCCGTGCGAAGCCCGGAATCTCTACCGGAGTCACGGTGCTCGCGTTCAGGTTGATTAGAAAGACCGAATCCGAATTGTCGGCGAACACCAGCAGGAATTGCCCGTTCGGGCTCAGCGCTATGTAGCGGGCCGATGGCACCGCGTAAGCCGCGGTGATGGTCAGGCTCGTTCGGCTGACAACCTGGACGCCACCAGCGCGCGTGGCGCCAGCCACCAACAGGTTAGGCTCCGGAGCGTACGCGCTATTCCCGTCGGAAGAAAACAGCGCCATTCCGGTAGAACTGGTCAGGGAAACATTTCCCGCCGTCATTTCAGTGGAATTCGTGACGAACCACAGCGTCGCAGCGCTGGGGTCGTACACCATGGTCACGCTATGGTCCGGGCTCTCCACCTCAAAGGTGACCGTCGCTGCGACGGCGATGGTCACTGGCTGACCCGGAATGAGCTGGCCCGCGGAATTCGTGGTCTGCGGCGTAAGGGCGGTTGTGTCGTTCTGCGTATCAACTATCTGTAGACTGCCGGAAAACATATTACTGATGAAGGCACGGTTCTTGAGGTTACTGGTGGGGGTGGAAGGAGTGCCACCGCTGCCGCACGCAGGGAAGA
This sequence comes from Binatia bacterium, assembly GCA_035516415.1. Taxonomy (GTDB): domain Bacteria; phylum Acidobacteriota; class Terriglobia; order Terriglobales; family Acidobacteriaceae; genus Bog-257. The sequence continues at coordinate 12,564 of DATJAI010000112.1, forward strand.
TCGCGACCAGGCCCAGGATTGCGGCCAGACAGCCGGTCCGCCGCAGCCGGTTCGCGGAGAACAACTGCAGATTTGACATGGGCTGGTACAAACCGTTGGATTATATCAGAGCGTACATCGCGTTCCCTCGCCTGCGGATGGCGCTTTGCCGCGATTTGCGATAAAGTTCAAGCAAGTTTCCTGTTCCACGCTTCGAGAACACCATGTCAACAGGCTTTCTTTCCCGTTTGCAGAAGGGCGCTCTGTTATGTGACGGCGCCATGGGTACCCTGCTGTACTCCAAAGGCATTTACATCAATCGCTGCTATGACGAGCTCAATCTCTCGGCGCCCGATCTCATCCGCGGCATCCATCAGGACTATTTGAAGGCCGGGGCTGAGGTCATTGAAACCAACACCTTCGGCGCCAATTCGTTTCGCCTGTCGAAGCACGGTTGCGTGGACAGGCTGGTGGACATCAACCGCCATGGGGCACGCCTGGCGCGGGAGGCGGCCAAGAGCTTTGACGGCTTTGTCGCCGGCGCGGTCGGACCGTTGGGAGTGCGCATCGAACCGCTGGGCAAGGTTGCGCTCGAGGAAGCCCGCGACGCATTCCGCCAGCAGATTGCCGCTCTCAACGAGGAAGGCGTCGACCTCCTGATCCTCGAAACTTTCGGATATCTGGAGGAGCTGCATCAGGCCATTCTCGCCGCCCGCGACGTCAATCCTGCGCTGCCGGTCGTGGCTCAGGTCACCATTGACGAAGACGGCAACTGCCTGGATGGCTCCAATCCTGAGCATTACGGGCCGCAGCTGGAGGCTTGGGGGGCCGACGTCGTCGGTTGCAACTGTAGTGTGGGACCGGTCGCCATGCTGGAGGCACTCGAACGCGTGCGCGCGGTCACCACTGCCCCGCTCTCCGCGCAGCCCAATGCTGGCATTCCACGCTCGGTTGAAGGTCGCAATATCTATCTCTGCTCGCCGGAGTACATGTCGAACTTCATGGAGGGTTTCGTTAATGCCGGGGTGCGCCTGATCGGCGGCTGCTGCGGCACGACTCCCGAACATATTCATTCCATGAAGCTGTTCCTGCGCGTGGGCGCGGCGCGCACGTCGTCCTACAAGGTCACAAAGACTACCGAGGCCAGGCCCGTGGAGCCGCCGCCGCTGCCCGAACGCTCCGCCATCGGCCGCAAGATCGCCGGCGGCGAATTTGTGACCATGGTCGAGATCGTGCCCCCGCGCGGCATTGACGCCAGGCGCGAACTCGAGGGCGCGAAGTTTCTCAAGTCCGTCGGCGTCGACGCAGTCAACATCCCCGACAGCCCGCGCGCCTCCGCGCGCATGAGCAACCAGGCCCTCTGCCTGCTGGTGAAGCAGGAGGTGGGGATCGAGCCCATCCTGCACTACACCTGCCGCGATCGCAACGTGCTGGGCATCCAGTCGGACCTGCTGGGGGCGAGCGCCGTCGGAATCCGCAATCTGATCTGCATCACAGGTGATCCTCCGAAGATGGGCGACTATCCGGACGCAACCGCGGTTTTCGATGTGGACTCCATCGGCCTGGTGAATATCGTTCACAACCTGAATCGTGGTCTCGACATCGGCGGCAACCCCACGGGAAACTCAACTGCTTTCGTCATTGCCGTCGGCGCTAATCCCGGAAGCCCCAACATTGACGAGGAGATTCGCCGCTTTGAGTATAAGGTCGAGGCGGGCGCCGAACTGGCCGTCACCCAGCCGGTGTTCGATGTTCGTCTTCTGGAGGACTTTCTGCGCCGCATCGAGCATTGCCGGGTGCCGGTGGTGGCGGGCATCTGGCCGCTCACCAGCACCCGCAACGCCGAGTTCATGAAGAACGAGCTGCGGGTTTCCATCCCGGACGAAATCTTCGTCCGCATGGCGAAAGCCACCACCGCCGACGCCGCCCGGGCCGAGGGCGTGGCCATCGCACGCGACATGCTCGCCGCCGTCAAGGATATGGTGCAGGGCGCGCAGATTAGCGCTCCCTTCGGACGCTACTCCTGCGCCGTTGACGTGCTGGAGGCGCTGGGCAGCAGCAGGCGTGCCGCCGTTCAGACCCCCGCATCCTGACGCCCTCGGCTGCAGCCAACCAGTTGCCCCATCCCGGTCAGGATCCCTCCATCTACTCTCAATTTTTGTGTCTGAGGGGGATGCCCAAGGCCGCCAGTTGCCCTACAATCTACCCAGGAGTGTGCGCTTGCCGAAGTTCGAAGAGTGTCTGGAAAGGCTCGAGAAAATTGTGGCTGAACTCGAAAAGGGCGACGTCTCCCTGGACCGCGCGCTGGAACTCTTCGACGAAGGCATGAAGCTCTCCGTGTCCTGCCGGAAGGAGCTGGAAGAAGCGGAAGGCAAAGTGGAAATTCTGCTGAAGCGTAACGGCAAGCTTCAGCCGGAAACTTTTGAACCCGTAACCCAGTCCGGCGACGCCGCCAGGTAGCCGCCGGGAAAACACGCATAATCAGGCTCGCGTGCCAGTGGTGCGCATTTGGTCACCTGCTTTCGGGATTGGCTTTACGCCATCGCTCACCCAGGTTGAAGGAGTTTGCCATGCGGCCTATCAATGCTGTTCTCGTTCACCATGACGCCGCGTCGGCGCAGCGTCTTGCTGCATCGCTCGTCAAGGAGTTTCGTAATCTCTCCGTTGCGACGTCAGCCCAGGAAGCACGCTCCGCGGTGGCGCATTTCCGCGCTCCCTTCGCGGTAATTGATCTGGAGCTCGTCGGCTTCGACGACGTAAGACGGCTGTGCCGCGAGTTCCCATCCACCGCCTTCGTCTGCATCCATCGTCTGGCCGATGACCGCATGTGGGCTGAAGCCCTGGCCGTGGGCGCGGTCGACTGCTGCCACTGTGAAGATCTGCGCGGCATTCTGCTGGCATCCGACCGCTACGTGGTATTGAGCCGCAGCCGTAGCGCGGCCGCCTAGAACAGGGGCGACGGCCAGCCGGCCAGGCCTGCGAGTGGCGCAGCCGCAGCAGGCCGCTGCCCGATTGCCTGTTGCTGCTCGTCCCGGTCACGCTGCCAGCATCTGCTCCAGGCCTCGTTGTCGGCCCCGGGATTCCACCTGCTCGTAGGTGCAGCCTTGCGGCTCCTTCTCCGGTCTCCACCGCAGAAATTTCGTCCCATGCCGAAAACGGCCTCCGGAGAAGTGGTCGTAACGGACCTCGCACACCAGCTTTGCGTCCAGCGGCTCCCATTCGCCGCTGCGTTCCGTGCTCCAGCGGCTGGGGCCGCCCGGGGCACGCCCTGTAAAGCCGGGGCCTCGCATGTGCGGCCTGAGAAGTCTCCGGAGCTTCTTCCGTTCGGCAGCGGCGAAGCTCGATGTGAAGCCCACATGATTCAGTAGTCCGTCTTCATCGTATAGCCCCAGCAGCAGCGACCCGACTTCCCCGCCCCGGCTGGCATAGCGAAAACCACCCACCACACAATCGGCGGTGCGAATGCGTTTGATCTTGCGCATGGCGGAGCGCTCGCCGGAAGCATAGGCGCAATCAGCCTGCTTCGCCACGATCCCGTCGAAGCCGCTCGCCGCCAGCTCCGACATCCACCGTCGTGCCGTCGCATAGTCCCGCGTCGCCGGCGACAGCCGGATGGACTTCTGTGTTCCCAGACCCTTGGCCAGACGCTCCAGCCGCAGCCGCCTTTCTCCCAGAGGAAGTTTCACCAGTGATTTGCCATCCTCGCCGACAAGAAGATCGAAGACCAGGTAGGTCGCCGGAGTCTCCCGCGCGAGCCGCTGGATTCGGCTGGCCGCTGGATGGATTCGCAGCAGCAGATCGTCGAACCAGAGCCGGCCTTCCTTCAGGATCGCGATCTCGCCGTCGAGCACGAACTGCACTGGCCTGAGTCTGCGCAGCCCCTCCACGATCTCGGGGAAGTAGCGCCCCAGCGGCTGCCCTGTTTTCGATTGCAGCAGCACCCTGTCGCCCTTGCGGAATGCCAGACAGCGAAAGCCGTCCCACTTGGGCTCATATTGCCAAATCGCGCCCTTTGGTATCTCCTCCACGAGCTTTGCCTCCATCGGGGGAAACGGCGGCTGAATCGGCAGACGGATTGGAGGGAAGCTCGCTTTCAGTGCCTCGGCGGGCACCGCTCCTTCAGTCACCCGCCGTTTATGTTTAGGCGATTTTTGCTCTCCGCGTGCTCGCATATCTGTTTTGATGCAGCCACGCTCGGATGCAAACCTTGAATCTGCTTGACCTGGAGAGCGTCGGAAGCTTGCCCCGCCAGCCCATCTCGCCGGGTCAGCCCGTGAGCGGCTGTTGGGCATTCCCAACCCGCGGTGGTTCAAGGCATGCGGGAACGAGTACTGGCAAGGCCGAAACGCTCCCCCCGATGCATCGCGATGCACCTACTGTTTATGCAGAGATTGAGACAGGCTGATCAGGTTGTTCGGCAGTACCTTAATGACCCCACTGCGTGGGCTGTCAATGTCGGCTATCAGGAAGAACGCGACTGACACCACAAGCGGCAAAACGGTAAAGAGCAGGGTTCGGCTTCGATGC